>JAKAQA010000053.1 GCA_021811805.1 bacterium
TATTTCAGCAGGTATGCGTCTATACAAAACGGCATCGACGAAACCTTATTATGGATATCTTTTGGAGCTGAAACTTCCGGAGGTTTAATATTTTCGGTTCCCGAAGGCAAAGCCGCGGAAACGGAAACGATATTTAAAATAAATGGCGAACCTCTTTATAAGATAGGCAGGGTTTTAGATAAAAACATAGAAGGCGGCATTTATATAAACATAGTATAACGATGGAATACTCGCTCGGTGTAGATCTAGGCACGACGACCGTTGCAGCGATTTTGACAGGCGGCGGAAAAAACGTTTTTCCGGCTAAAAGCCTCTTAAATTTTCAATATCCGGAATTCGGCCTGGATTCCGTAAAAAGGATACAGAACGGTTTAGATAAAAATTCCGTTAAAAAACTGCAGGAAAGGGCGGTATCGACTATAAACGCCCTTATAGATTCATACAAAAATGAAATAGGATTTAATTACGGGGATATAAAAGAGGTTGCCGTTGCCGGCAATACGGTTATGGAAATGGCATTATGCGCTTATCCCTTAATTTCGCTTTCAAAGCCTCCCTACAGGACGTCTTCCGAAATTTTTTTCCCCGAAAATACCGACTGCATCCCCGGTTTTAATATTAAAGATAAAAAACTGTTTATTTTTCCGGTATTAGACGGGTTCGTCGGCGGAGACGCCGTCGCATCCGTTTATTATTTAGATATGGCTAATAGAAATAAGCCGGCTTTTATCGCGGATTTCGGAACAAACGTCGAAATAGCCGTAGGTTGCAAAGATAGAATATATACCACTTCCGCTCCCGCCGGTCCCGCATTTGAAGGCGGAAATATAAAATCCGGAATGACCGCCTCTGACGGGGCGGTCTCCGATGTCCGCCTCAAAAACGGCGCGTTTCAAATTGAAACTATATCCGCTCAGGCTCCGTCGGGAATTTGCGGAAGCGGCATAATGAGCCTTATGTATGAACTTTTAAGGGAAGGCGTAATAAATAAAGACGGCAGAATTCTGCCGCCGGAAGAAATAGAATCGGAAAGTTTCACGGTCGTCGGAAAAACCGAAAAAAAAGGCGAAAATGAAATTATTCTTTATTTAGACGGTAAAAATAATATAAAATTTTTTCAGGAAGACGTCAGGCAGTTTCAATTTGCAAAATCTGCAGTTAAATCGGCTTCGGAAATACTGCTCGATAAATTTAAAATTTCGGACTACGAAGATTTCGACGTATATATTTCGGGAACTTTCGGCAGTCATATAAGGCCGGATATTATAGATTTGCTCGATATTTTTCCATTCAAAGGAAAAAATATTAACGTAATGGACGGGTCGGTTCTTTCGGGATGTTTAAAATACATATCGGCGGAACCTCCGCAAAGGGAAAGCGGCATAAAAGATATAATTAGAATATCTAAAAATTTTCCTCTTTCGGGCAGCGGGATTTTCCAAAAATATTTTATCAGGAATTTATCGTTTTAGCCTTAAGCTGTCCGCACCCACCGTTTATAGAACGGGCTTTTGAAAATCTTACGGTTACCGTAAAGCCGGCTTTAGCTAATTTCGATTTAAAGTTGTCTACCGCGGTATCGTCCGGTCTTTCGAAGTTTTTCAGACGTATCGAATTTTGTTCTTTATTTAAAGGTATCAGGTTAAATTTTACCTTTGCTGGCGAAAACATTTTAATTAATTTTACCGCGTTTTCTATGCCGTCGTTTATTCCTTTTATCAGCACATATTCTATCGTTGTTTTATTATGAATAGAAGGTTTTTTGCCGTTTATCAAAGCGGCTAAATTTTCTATCGGGAATTTTTTATTAACGGGCATAAGCATGCTTCTTGTCGTATTATCGGACGCGTTTAAAGACACGGCAATCCTGTATCTGTATTCGTTAAAATTTAAGCTGTTCAGAACATTCAGTAATCCGCATGTGGAAACGGTTATTTTTCTAGGAGCTATGCCGATAAATTTATCGTTAGATATTATATCCAGCGATTTTTCCACTTCTCCTATATTATCCAAAGGTTCGCCCATGCCCATAAAAACGATATTGGTAACAGCGTCTCCGGTATCGTTTTCTACCGTTAATATCTGGGATATTATTTCTCCCGACGTCAGGTTTCTTGTAAAACCCATGCCCGATGTTTCGCAGTAAGCGCAACCCATTCTGCACCCTATCTGGGACGACAGGCATAAAGTTTTTCTTTTTTTATAGTTTATCAAAACGGATTCCGCAGTCCTTCCGTCCAGAAATTTTATAAGATATTTTTTAGAACTGCCCCCGGTATCCGTTTCGTACTGCGTATCTACTATTTCCGAAAGCGATGCGTTAAAATTACCGGCAAGGTTTTCCCTGAGAGGTTTAGGAATATCCGTCATTTTTGAAAAATCGAAAAGCCTGCAGGAATAAATCCATCTCATAATCTGTTCGGCGTTATATTTTTTAAATCCTTTTACTGTGCAGTATTCTTCCAGTTCTTTTTGCGATTTGTCGAATATCCAGTATTTATTATTCATTTATTATTTTTTAAAGGCTTTATCTGCTTGTTTTTAAAGATAAAATATGGTAAATTTTAATATATATTTATATATTATAACATTTATAAGCAGGAAACGCATAAACAATGAACGGAACGGTTTTATCTCACGGTATGAACGCAGGAGAGGCTATTTACGGAAAAAGCATAAGCATTATAGATTCTCTTTTAAAGGACGACAAACGTTTCGAAGATTCGTATTCCGAAGCCGAGAAAACAGTCGTGAAAAGAGTTATTCATGCCACAAGCGACATAAGTTATGCAGGCACTATTTTTTTCACTAACGGCTCGGCAGAAAAAAGCATAAGGCTCATCAAAGAAAAAATCCTTAAAAAAGAACCTTTAAAAATCGTATGCGATTCTGAAATGACAAAGGCGGGGATAAGCAGAAACGTTAATAAAAACATAATTATGGATTTAAGCTGTTATATTAATTCTGCAGGAACGCCTCCCGATGCCTCCGGAACGACTAAATCCGCTTTTTCTATTAAAACCGCTATAAGCGAAAAACTGCCCGATATAATAATAATAGGCAATGCTCCCACTGCGCTTGCGGCAGCCGTTGATATCTGCGGCGAACTTTATAGAACCATAAATTACAAACCGTCTTTAATTATAGGAATGCCCGTGGGTTTTGTAGGCGCCTCCGAGTCTAAGGAGGCTCTTTATAAAAATAATTTTTTCAACGCGATAGGTAATTTTGGAAATTTGGGCGGCAGTTCATCGGCCGCCGCCGCTATGAATGCTTTACTGCGTGAAAGCCTATGAAGACTTTATATATTTTTACTGCAACCGCGGTTTTTTTAATAAACATAATCTACTCCGTTGCCGCCGCCGATATATATATGCGCGTCGGCAAAAACGGAACCGTTTATTTCTCGAACATTCCGGTTTCGAGCGGATACAATCTTTATATGCGCACGCAAAGGAAAAGCGGCAACGATATTAACGGTTACGGACGCATATTATATAAAAATATAATATTAAAGGCTTCAAAAAAATATAACGTAAGCCCTAAATTAATAGAAGCGGTCATTAAAGCCGAATCTGGGTTTAATATTAAAGCGGTTTCGGATAAAGGAGCCGAAGGGCTTATGCAGTTAATGCCTCAAACGCAGAGAAAGCTCGATGTAACCGACCCTTTTAACCCGTCCCAGAATATTTACGGCGGCACGGAATATTTAAAGAGTCTTATAGCTAAATACAGAGGCAATCTTCCGTTAGCCCTCGCCGCTTATAATGCCGGCAGTAAAGCCGTTAAAAAATACGGCGGCATTCCTCCGTACGACGAGACCCGCAATTATGTCAACGAGGTTATGGAATACTACAAGGAAAAAAAATAGCGCAAATGAAAGATAAAAAGCAGATATACAATATTCCCAACATTCTTACTTTTTCGAGAATTTTAATTATCCCCGTAATATTTGCGCTGCTTTTTTTTAAGGAAGAAATTTATGGAATATATGCCGCCGTTTTTTTCTTTCTTGCGGTTTTAACCGATTTTATAGACGGCTATATCGCAAGAAAAAAGAAGTTAGTTACTAATCTTGGAATTTTTCTGGACCCGATTGCGGATAAACTGCTCGTTATAACTATTCTTATTATGCTGATACCGCTAAAAAGAATTCCCGCCTGGGTAGTAGCGGTAATAATATTCAGAGAAATATTCGTAACGGGATTAAGGGCGATTGCAAGCGAAAAAGGCATAGTTATTTCTGCCGGAAGAGAAGGAAAATGGAAAACGGCGTTTCAGATGTTCGGAATATTTTGCCTGCTTATTTATTATAAGCATTTTTATCTGAACTTCGGATATATAGGTTTGGCGCTTATTTATATAAGCATAATATTTTCTTTGATTTCCTCGTATAAATATTTAAAAAGCGTATCCGCCGTTCTGCTTGGGGGTTAAATTATTCCTTTCTTTCAAATTTATTTTAGCTTCTTCTATAAGCATATCGTAATTTTTATAATGCTTTTTTAAATTTAATTCTGAAATTCCGTATTTTAAGACTGGCTTTACATTATCGGGGAATTTTAACAATTCGGAAAATTCGTCTTTAATTTTTTTAAATTTTCTAGCGGCATTTTCATAACCGGTATGAGGCAGAATGCCGGTGAAGTTATTAAAATCTATTCTAATAATTATATCCGTTTTTCTCAATTTCTGCTTAAAATAAATGCCTATATATTTTAGCACCTGGTTAAGTTTATCGTTTCCTAACGATTGTCCGAAAAAGGTTAAATTTTCAAAATAAAATACCGTTACCGATAACGGAAAACGGTATCTTTCCGCCCTTTCTGTTTCCCTCGAAAAGATTTCCTCGAACTGATTTTTTAAAAACATACCGGTTATTTCATCGTAAACTTTGCCGTCCTTGAAGGATTTGCCTCTTAAAGAGACGATGTAATCGACTAAGGGCGTGAGATCGTTAAAAATAAATAAAGTTCCTGAAAAAAGTCCGAATTTGTTTAAAAGAGTTACGCTTTCTATATTAAAAAATCTTTCCTTTATTTGCCCGTTTTCCGTTTTGACGCTTATTGTTTTATTTATCGCTATATGGCTAAGTTCATTTATGCGTTTTACATCTTCGGATAATTTTTGGTCGTATGAAACGAATATGGTTTCATCGGAAGAATTGGAAAGTATTTTTGCAGATTCGTTCATGTAAAGGATTTCGTTCTTAATTCCCTTTATAGCGATAGGCTTATTGGAGGATGAAAATGATTTATTGTAATCGAAATCGACAGACGAATCTATTTCTAACGACTGAATTTCATTTATAATATCCATATGATTTTAAAATAAATCATTTTAAAATTGAATTTTTTTTTAATATATTTTATAATGTTTATAATGGGTTTATTGTTAAATTTGCTAATAATTTAAATTAAACTATTTATTAATTATACCATAAATAAAAATAAATGATGAATAAAGAATATGCTTTTTTTTGGGGATGCACCATACAGGCAAAGTTTCCATTTATGGAAAAAGCTACACGATTAGTATTAGAAAGATTAAATATAAAATTCAGGGATATCGATTCTTTTACCTGCTGTCCCGAAAAATCTTTAGTAAAAAACATAGACGAAACTCTTTTCGATTTAACCGGAATTAGAAACATAGCCCTTGCCGAAAATGAAAATGTAGATATTATGTCTGTTTGCACCGGTTGTTATTCAAACCTTAAGCAGATAAGGGCGAAAGTATCGTCTAACCTTCCGTATCAAAAAAAATTGAATCAAACACTCGAGAACCTTAACTTGAACTTCTCCGGCAAATCGTCGGTATATCACTTCATAGAGTATCTTCACGACGAAGTAGGACTAGATAAAATCAGGGCAAACGTTAAATATCCCCTTAAGGGCTTAAATATCGCCATACATTACGGATGCCATTTAGTCAGGCCTTCCCATGCCATAAATTTCGATTCCCCGTTCGACCCTCGTAAATACGACAATATTTTAAGGGCGCTGGGGGCAAACGTAGTAAATTATAAGAACAAGATGATGTGCTGCGGACAGGCATTGGACAGGGTTGACGAGCATGATAAATCGCTTGTTATGGCAAGGATAAAATTAGATTCTATCAACGAGAGCAAAGCCGATGCCATTTCTACGGTATGTCCCTCATGTTTTACCCAGTTCGATACAAATCAATTTATGCTCTTAAAAGAAGGGCTTAACCGCCAGATTCCGGTCATAACCTTAGAAGAACTTATGTGCCTTGCTTTCGGAATAGAAGGCGCGGAGGACTTTATATCGCAGCATAAAATCAAAGCCGGAAAGTTTATCGAAAAGTTTAACGGGATAAAGGCGCTGACCGATTATTCGGCCGTTTTCGACAGGGATTCTTTAGCCAGATGCTATAACTGCAGCGCATGCAAAAACGACTGTCCTATGAGCCTTTCTTTTGAATCTTACGACCCGCCTTTAGTTATAAAAATGATTTTAGACAACGACGTTGAAAGGGCGATTTCTTCTAAAATAGTGTGGGAATGCCTTGAATGCCATACGTGCGTTGAGTTGTGCCCTCAAAATTACAGTTGGGAAACCGTTCTTACGACGCTAAAAAACCTTGCTATAAAGAACGACGTCGGTCCGCGGAATGTTAAAAAAGCGGAGGAGCTTTTCTTTAAAACGCTCAGGCTCGGCGACCCGCAGGAAGGCATGCGTAAAAAATTAGGGCTTCCGCCTGTAAAAAAGACTCTGGATCCCGAATTCAAAAGGATAATAGACGAAAATATTTTATAGGGCATATTGTTAAAAAAATGTATATATGTTATATTTTAAAATCGATTATATTGCATAAATTTATAAAAAAAATAGAGGGATTAAAGTGCTCAGGATAAAAAATAAATTCAATGCGGAAAGAGATATATCGGGATGCGGATTATGCGGCATTATAAACGCTAAGAAAATTAAGACGAACGGCAGCGATATAAAAAAATCCATATCGGTAGAGCATGACAGAGGAAACGGTTTAGGCGGCGGTTTTGCCGTTTACGGCAACTATCCCGATTACGCCGAATTATACGCTTTCCATATAATGTACGACAACCTTTCGGCTAAGGCGGACGTCGAAGAATATATTAAAAATAATTTTATTATAGAAAAAGAAGAGCCTATTCCCACGTTCAGGACTTCTAAAATATACGACCATCCTTATCTGCACCGCTATTTTATAAAGCCTAAATCCGACAGGCCGGACAAACTGTTTCACGAACAAGGGGACGACGATTTTGTAGTCAACAGCGTTATGCTGATTAACCAGAATTACGACGGGGCATACGTTTTCTCCAGCGGAAAAAACATGGGGGCGTTTAAAGGGGTAGGTTATCCCGAAGATATCGCCGATTTTTACAAATTAGAAGAAATAGAAGGATATATGTGGACGGCGCACAATCGATTTCCCACAAATACGCCCGGATGGTGGGGAGGCGCTCATCCGTTTACGCTCTTAGACTGGTCTATAGTTCACAACGGAGAAATATCTTCTTACGGAATAAACAAAAGGTATCTTGAAATGTATAAATATAATCTTGCGCTTAAAACCGATACCGAAGCGATAACATATATTTTAGACCTTCTTATAAGGAAGCATAAGCTTCCTATAAGCCTTGCCCTAACTGTTCTAGCTTCGCCGTTTTATCAGAAAATCGATAAAATGGACGGCGAAAAAAAAGAGTTATTTACCGCATTAAGGCAGATTTACGGCAGTGCGCTTTTAAACGGGCCTTTTGCCATAGTATTCGGATATTCCAACGGTATGGTCGCTATGAACGACAGGATAAAACTGAGGCCTCTAGTTGCCGCCGCTATGGGCGATTTTACTTATGTAGCATCGGAAGAAGCCGCAATCAGAGCAGTTTGTCCGTCTCCGGATATCGTATGGTCGCCTAAAGCCGGAGAACCGGTTATCGTTGAATTTGAAGAAAAAAATATACATCAGAAAGGAGGATTGCTCGGTTTATGACAAAATCCTCTTTTTCCAATATACAATCCGAATATTTAGCTCTAATAGACCATAATAAATGCGTCAGGTGCAAAAGATGCATCCAAAATTGCGGATGGGGAACATACAGTTTCGGCGGAGATAAAATTCTTGCGGACCATTCTAAATGCGTAGCCTGCGGCAGATGCTATACATACTGTCCGGAAGGCGCTATATCGATAGTTAAAAATCCTACCGTCCTTAGAGAAAATGCAAATTGGAAAGAAGGGCTTATAAAAAATATATGGAGGCAGTCGGAAACCGGCGGAATCGTTATTTCCGGCATGGGAACCACTTTCAAATATAAAAAATATTTCGACCATATACTTTTAGACGCCTGCCAGGTTACCAACCCGTCCATCGACCCTCTTAGGGAGCCTATGGAGCTTAGGACTTATCTCGGCAAAAAACCTTCGAGATTAGACGTCGGTTTGGACGAAAACGGCGAACCCGTTTTAAAATCAAAAATGCCTCCTCAAATAGAACTGCAGACGCCGTTTGTTTTCGGGGCAATGTCTTACGGCTCTATTTCTCTTAATGCCCAAAAAGCTATGGCTTTAGCCGCCAGAGCTTTAGGAATCGTTATGAATACCGGCGAGGGAGGATTGCACGACGACCTGGTTCCGTTCGGCAAGAATATAATAGTCCAGGTCGCTTCGGGTAGATTCGGCGTTCACAGGGACTATCTGAACAGCGGAGTCGCGGTAGAAATAAAAATAGGACAGGGTGCGAAACCGGGCATAGGAGGGCATCTTCCCGGCGAAAAAATCGGCGCGGATATATCCAGAACAAGGATGATTCCCGTGGGAACAGATGCAATTTCCCCCGCT
>JAKAQA010000054.1 GCA_021811805.1 bacterium
CCAAGATAGCCGGTTTTTTTAACCGCCCTCATAACATTAGGGTTATAAGCGCCGAAAGGATAGGAGAAAAAATCTACCGGAGCGTTAAGAATATTTTCGAGATAAGCTTTGGACGCGATAAGTTCGCCGAGCAAAACGCCTTCTTCGAGACGGTCCAAATAATAATGGTTTATTCCGTGGGAGCCTATAAAAAAACCGTCTTTAAACATATCTTTAATTTCGCTTTTATTTAAAAAATCCTCCCTGACTTTTTCCCTTTCGTCGGAAACGATATTTTTTTTTCCTATAAAACCGGTGCTTATAAATATTAAAGAAGTAAAACCGGCGGCTTTAAGAACCGGATAAGCGTTTAAATAATTATTTTCGTATCCGTCGTCGAAAGTTATCAGCAAAGGTTTTTTTACGGATATTTTATGTCCTTTGACGAAAGATAAAATATCCTTAGGGCCTACGGTGTCGTAACCCAAAAATTTCAACAGGGCCACCTGCATTTTAAACTGCTTGGGAGTAACGTAAAGCCCTTTATATACCGCGTCTTTTTTAGGATAATCTATTTTATGGTAGTATAAGACGGGTATTTTCATAAATGGCAAATTTTATGCACAATATTTTAGCTTCTGTAAGAAGCGTTTATGTCTATATATTCTTTTGTAAGATTGCACGTTAAAACCGTCCATTTTTTTTTGCCGCATTTCAGGTCTATTTTAAAATCTATTTCTTTGGGGGATAAAACCGTTTTTTCCTCGGATTTGCTCAACCCTTTGTAAACCGAGGAGTTTTGGACGATTAATTTATCGTTTATATAAATATCTATTTTTTCGGGTTCTAGCGGAACGGACGACCTCCCCACCGCCGCCATTATCCTGCCCCAGTTCAGGTCTTCCCCGGTGAGCATGGTTTTAAACAACGGAGAATTCGCTACGGTAAGGGCGGTTTTTTTTGCGCCCGATTCGGTATGGGCATTCATAACCGTAATTTTTATAAACTTAGTAGCGCCTTCCCCGTCTTTCACTATCATTTCGGCAAGCTCTAAGCATACCTTGAAAAGGGCGTTTTTTATCTTTTTATAATCCGCATCCGCGCCTTTTTCCGGCCGTCCGGAGGCATCAGGATAAAAAAAAGCGGCGGTATCGTTGGTAGAAGTATCGCCGTCAACCGTAATAGAATTAAAGGATTTCTCGACGCAATCCTTAAACATTTCGTCGGCGGTTTCCTTTTTTAAAGGTATGTCCGAAAATATAAAGGCAAGCATCGTAGCCATATTAGGCATTATCATGCCCGACCCTTTTGCCGTTCCGATTATCCGGTATTTAACCCCGTTAAGAGTTACATCCGAGGATGCCGTCTTGGTAAAAGTATCGGTAGTCTTAATGGATTTTGCAAAATCATGAAACCCGCTTTTATCCGCGGTTTTAACTAATTCCGGAACCGCCCGTTCTATTAAAGGAACGTTAAGCCTTTCGCCTATTACGCCCGTAGAGCATATGAAAATATTGCCGGCGGCGGCTCCGGTTTCCGTTGAAACCGCTTCCATGACTTTTTTAGCGTCCGTTATGCCGTATTTTCCGTTGCATGCGTTTGCGTTTCCCGAATTTACGATTAACGCCCTGATAATATTTTTAGAATTTTTTTTGGATATAATAACCGGCGCCGCCTTGACTTTATTGCGGGTAAAAACGGCGCTGACCCTGAGCGGAATTTCGGAAACCATTAGTCCGACGTCTAAATCTTTATTTTTTTTTAATCCGCAGGACTTACCCGAAAATAAAAAATTATTGATTTTTTCCATGGCAATTTTTATATTTCTTGCCGCTGCCGCACGGACAGGGCTCGTTTCTTCCTATTTTTTTAGGTTTAACTATCGGTTTTTGCTTCTCTTCGGTTTCGAAATTTATTTCGTTATGGGTCAGGACGAAATTGTCCGAAAGAAGGCCGGCGCCCGCCAATATATCTCCGGCATTTACGCTGTCCTCGAATTGAACGGTCGAAATAGAATTTAACGCTTCCTCTTTCATTCTGAACTGCATATTTATGAACAGGCCGTAAGCCTCTTTCTGATATTCTATCAAAGGATTTACCTGAGCGTAACCCCTTAGCCCTATCCCCTCTTTAAGAGCGTCTAAAGAAGTAAGGGCATCCTTCCAGAGGCTGTCCACCGCCTGCAGATACAGCGCCTTAATTATATCGACCTTCTCTTCTTGCGGAAATAACGCTATTTTAGCGTCTATGCTTTTCTTTATTAAATCAGAAAAAGTATTAAAAAGCTCGTTCCTCGGCAATTTTTTTAAAGCCGCGACTGCGGCATTTTTTTTTGCTTCATAAGGAACCGCATCCGAATTTAAACCGAATATTTCCGCCGGCATAGAAATTATATCTATCGAAAGGCTTACCCTCACGACTTCCAAAAGCCCTTCTAAGTCCCAGTTTTCGTTGTGCGATTTTTCCGGAACATAGCTTTCGAAATACGATTCCAATAAAGATTCGATATCGAATATAATATCGCCGTAAATCTCGGAAAGCTCGTCTATCTGCAGTATTCTTCTTCTATACGAATATATAAGCTCCCTCTGTTTATTCATAACGTTGTCGTAATCGATGAGATTCTTCCTTATGTCGAAATTATGTCCTTCTACCTTTTTTTGGGCATTTTCGATAGCTTTCGATATCATGGAATGCTCGATAGCCTGGCCGTCTCTTAACCCAAGCCTTTCTAAGAAAGGCGCAAGCCTTTCCGAACCGAATATTCTCATAAGGTCGTCTTCCAGCGAAACATAAAATCTGGAAGAACCCACGTCGCCCTGCCTTCCGGCCCTGCCCCTAAGCTGGTTGTCTATACGCCTAGACTCATGCCTTTCGGTTCCTATTACGTGAAGCCCGCCGAGTTCTTTAACTCCTTCTCCGAGAACGATATCGGTGCCTCTTCCCGCCATATTGGTGGATATCGTAACGGATTTTTTCTGTCCGGCGTTTGCTATAATATGAGCTTCTTTTGCGTGATTTTTTGCGTTCAGTACGGAATGGGGTATTCCCTTTTTCTTTAAAATAGCGCTCAGCCTTTCGGATTTTTCTACCGAAACCGTACCTACCAGTACCGGCTGGCCGGACTTATATTTCTCTATAATCTCTTCGGACACCGCGTCGAATTTTTCCGCTTCGGTGGCGAATACCAAATCGGTATGGTCTTTTCTTATCATCGGCTTATTGGTCGGTATGACCGCTACGTCGAGATTATATATCTTTTTGAACTCCTCGGCTTCCGTATCGGCCGTTCCCGTCATGCCTGCAAGTTTGTTATACATTCTGAAGAAATTCTGAAACGTTACGGTAGCTAAAGTCTGGTTTTCGCCCTCGACCTTAAGCCGTTCTTTGGCTTCCAGAGCCTGATGCAGTCCTTCTCCGTAACGTCTGCCGTTCATAAGGCGTCCGGTAAATTCGTCCACTATAACGACTTGATTATCCTGAACCAAATAATCTACGTCCCTGAAATAGCAAGCATGCGCCCGCAAAGACTGATTTACGGCATGAAGCTGGTCTAAGTGCCTCGGGTCGTAAATATTTTTTATATTCATTGCTTTTTCTATTTTTTCGATGCCTTCTTCAGTTAATATCGCGGTTTTTAATTTCTCGTCCACCGTGTAATCCGAATCTTTTTTTAAAAAACCGACGGCGGAGTCGGCCTTATAATACAACTCGGTAGTTTCGTCGGATTCGCCGGAAATTATAAGCGGAGTTCTCGCTTCGTCTATCAGCACCGAATCTACTTCGTCTATTATGGCGTAATTTAATTCTTTCTGGACGTAATCGTCTAAGGAAAATTTCATATTGTCCCTTAAATAATCGAAACCGAATTCGTTATTGGTGCCGTACGTTACGTCGCAGTTATAAGCTTTTTTTCTTTCCGCATCGTCTAAATCGTTAGTTATAACGCCCACGGAAAGGCCTAAGAGGTTATACGCCTTGCCCATCCATTCAGAATCCCTTTTGGCGAGATAGTCGTTTACGGTAATGACGTGTACGCCCCTGCCGGTCAGACTGTTAAGATACGCGGGCAGAACGGCGACGAGCGTTTTTCCTTCACCCGTAGCCATCTCGGCAATCTTTCCGGAATGAAGAACCATTCCGCCGATAAGCTGAACGTCGAACGGGCGCATATTAAGGGCTCTTTTGATGCCTTCTCTCGCGACGGCAAAAGCGTCGGGAAGAAGAACGTTCAATTTCTTGTCCTGTTCCGCCCGGGAAAGTCCTTTAAGTTCGTCTCTGAACTTATCGGTAATCCCTTTGATTTCATCGTTTCCAAGTCCGGAATATTTAGATTCTAAAGAATTAATTTGGGCCGCTATAGGTTTCAGCCTTGCAAGCTCCCTCTGGTTGCTCGTTCCTAAAATACTTTTTAATAATTTAACTACCAATGTGAATACGCTCCTTTTATTTTCCAGAAACCTGAACATTTTCGAATAATATGGAAGGGGAACCCGTAGAGCCGAAATAGCGTATATCGTCCGCTATTTTTACTATGCCGTTAAACAACTGCATCAGGTTTCCGCTCAATACTATTCCTTTAACCGGAAAGTCTATTTTTCCGTTTTTAATATAAAAACCGGAAGCTCCGAGCGAAAATTCCCCGGTGTAGGGCTTTGCCATATGAAGCCCCATAAGCTCGTTTATATAAAGGCCTTCTTTAACAGAACTTATTATGTCCAAAATATTGGTTTCGCCGTTTTTTATAAAAAAATTAGTCGAACCGATATCGGGCGGCATAGTAAAAGACCGGCTTACCGAATTTCCGGTCGATTTCAAGCCCGCCCTTTTTGCATATTCTATATCGTAAAGATAGGATTTTACGACCCCCGACGAGCATAAGATTTTTTTTTGCATCTTAACGCCTTCCCTGTCGAATATATCGGTAAGGGCGCCTCCCTGCAAAAGTCCGTCGTCGATAATATCTAACTGAACGGAAAATACTTTTTTCTCTAATTTGCCTTCTAAGAGAGATTTCTTTTTATAGACGCTGTCGGCATAAAAAGACTGTTTTAATAAGCCTAGAAGCTCCGACGAAGTAAAGCTGTCGAATATTATATTATAGCTTCCGCTCGGCACCGCCCTCGCTCCGAGCTGGTCAACCCCTTTTTTCGCGGCGTTCATGGCGGCTTTTTTAAATTTCAGCGCTCCGAAGCTGTGCGAGAAATCGAAATCGAATCCCGAACCGGTGTCTTCCCCGTCGCGTGAAGCTACGGATAAAAATATCTCGTAAAAAGTTTTTTTAGAAGATACGTCTACCCCGTTGGAATTATAAAATCTTTTGGATATTAACGTCTCGGAATAAGAAGGCTTATCGACTTTATATATTTTTTTATCGTAAGAATATGCCGTTTCTTCCATTTCCGTCAGAAGCGATTTTTTTGTATTTATATCTATGCCGCTCCAGTCGCCGGAATAAATGCCTAATTTTTCCGGCAGGCTCGAATCCGTAAGGCTCGCGTCTTTTTCGGCAAAATCGAAATACTCGTTTTCGTCCATGAACTTCAGGAGAGAATACGCGTTCTCTAATGCGCTTATAATCTTTTGCTCTTCAAAACCGAGGCAGTATGAAAAACTTATCTTTTTTTTATCGCAAAGCCTTATATTAAGGCCGTTTGTTTCGGCATTGACGTAATTAGATATTCTGCCGTCTTCCGACTCCATCTTCAATATTTTAGCGTTAAATAAATAAGCTTCCGATTTTATCCCTTTTTTCCTGGAATAATCGTCTATCAGCGAAATTACGGCGTCAAAACCGTCGCTTTGCTTTCCGAAACTTTCGGCCGACCCATGAAGTTTATTAGGCTCCTTCTCCGAAACCTTACCGCTTAGCTCCCTGCTTGTTCCTTTTATATTCAGGTCCGTACCCATTTTTTATCCGTCCCGTTTTTTATTCTTTTTAAAATCTATATTGGGCATTTATTTGTTGTTTATGCGGGAAATTATGTCTGCGGCTACTTCCTCGATGGACTTTTCGGTGATATCTATAACATAGGCGTTCAGCTTAGTATATATAGATATGGAATGCGCCAGTTCGTTTTCTATGGATTCCTTGGATACATAATCCTGCGAAAGAGGAAGCCCCATTCTTTTCAGTCTTTCCTTTCTTAAATTTGAAATTCTAAGGGGGTCGGAAGTAAGCCCGAATATCTTTTCTTTGGGAATGCCGTAAACCGATTCGTCTATGCTCTGCGAGTCTATTATAGGTATATTCGCCGCCTTAAAGCCCCTCTGAGCAAGAAAGAGGCATAAAGGGGTTTTGGATGTCCTCGAAACTCCGAGTATAAGAGCGTCCGCATCGGATATTTCGTCTATCCTCTGTCCGTCGTCGTGTTTTACGGCATATTCCAGAGCGTCTATTCTTTTGAAATATTCGTCGTTGACTCTGTGAATCGCGCCGGGTTTCCTTTCCGGAGACAGATTTAAAATATTTGCTATGGAATTTAACACCGGGCCTATAATATCTATGCTCGCGATGCCTCTTTCGGCGGATTCCTGAAGCATAATATTTCTAAGTTCGTCTTTGACGAGGGTAAAAATAACCAAGGCGTTTTTATCGGCGGCTTCGGTAATTATTTCCCTTAGTTTTAACTCCGAATCTATCAGTAAAAATCTCTTAAGATGGACGTCCGGAATGGAAAATTGGGATATTGCCGCTCTCGCAACCTTTTCGGCGGTTTCGCCCGTAGAATCCGATACTACGAAAACATAAAACTCTCCGGCTTGCGTCTGCTCGCGAAACCGTTCTTTGTCTTTATTATTCATTTTTATATTATATTTGGGTTCTTAATCCCGATTTTTTCCATAAAAGCATGCCGCCTTTAAGGTTATATACATTGTTAAAACCGTGCCTTTTAAGCATGGAGCATGCAGAATAGCTTCTTGCCCCGCTGTGGCAGACGGCGATGATATCTTTATCTTTATACGCGTTCAGCTCGTTAATCTTTAAAGGGAGAAGCCTTATAGGGATTAACTTTGCATTTTCTATGTGCCCTAGATTGCCGCTGAATTCATGCGGCTCTCTAACGTCTATTATAACCGTATTTTTACCTTTGTCTTCCAATATTTTTTTAAAAGCTTCTTCAGGGGTTATCTGATTAACGTCTCCGAACAGCCCTTCCCTTCTGAAAATATTAAACATTCCGCAATTTTCTCCTTTTTTATTTTTTTTTATGTAAATTTTATTTATTATAATACATAGTTTAGATTTTGTCTATACTCTGCGGGCGCTTTTCTAATACGACCCGCTCTATTTTTATAATTTCAGCATTACGGCGGTTTCGTCGCAATCCGGAAATTTGACGCAGTTTATGCAGTCGCTCCATATTTTATGAGGCAGTTCGGATTTATCGATAATTTTAAAACCCGATTTCTGAAAAAATTTCGGCTTATAAGTCAGGGCAAAAAGGTTTGTGATTTTAAAAAACTTTGCCTCTTCTATGCATTTTTTTATAAGTTCCGTCCCGATAAGCTTTCTCGTGTAAGGTCTTTTTACGGCTAACGACCTTATTTCCGCAAGATTTTCCCATACTATCGTAAGCGCGCATGCCCCTATAACGTCGGGAGTATTGCCCGCCGCGCCGGCGCTTTCTTCGTTTTCGTCTTCGTGTTCGTCTTCTATTTCGGCAATATAAAAATCCCGCAGATGCTCATATATATCGCTCATAGAACGCGGAAGCATCTCGCCCGCCTTCGAATATTCCGAGAAGAGACTGTAAAGCGACTTGACGTCGCACATAAGGGCTTTTCTCAGGACGACCTTTATAACCGTTCCGGGCTTAATATTTTTTTTGCGGGCGTCATTTGCTCCGGCGTTTTTACCGTGCGCGCTTTCTTCCGCATCCGTTTCGATTTCTATCTCCGTCGGATAAAAAATAGTTCCCCCGCCTTTTTCGTATCTCTGCCTTGCCGTCTTATACAACTAAACCCCTCCTTTTAAGAATTTCTTTAGCATGCCTCAGCGCCGCTTCCCCGCTTGAATCTCCGGATAACATTCTTGCAGTTTCGGCGACTCTTTCTTCCGGAGAGAGGCTTTTAATTCTGGTATAAGTTTTTCCGCCCTCTATTTCCTTGTAAACGAAAAAATGCTTATCGGCAAACGAAGATACCTGCGCAAGATGCGTTATAAGAATCACCTGATTAACCGCCGAAATGGCTTTAAGCGCTTCCCCCACAAAATTGGCTACGTCCCCGCCTATTCCGGCATCTATCTCGTCGAATACGAAAGACGCGGCATCCTTTTTTTTATTAATAATCTTCAATATGCACAAACTGACGCGGGAAAGCTCCCCGCCGGACGCAACCTTGGAAAGCGGCCTCGGTTCTTCGCCTGGGTTTGCCGAAAACATAAAAACGCATTTTTCCAATCCGGTTTCGGAAAAACCTTCTTCAAAATCTTTCATATTCAGCTCAATCTTAAATACCGGTTTGATTCCGAGAAACGAAAGCTCTTTTTCTATTTCCTTTTCTAAAATAGAGGCGGCGTTCAAACGTTTAGCATGCAAATCTTCGGCGGCCGAAATAAATTTTTCTTTCAAATTTTTATATTCGGCGTCTATTTCGGAAATCCTGCGTTCCAGTTCCGTTATGCCGCCTAACTCTTTTTTGGCTTCGCCGTAAATTTTCAGGAGTTCTTCGAGGTTAGAAACGCCGTATTTATTTTCTATGCTTATAATGCCGTCTGTTTTAAGCCTTATTTCGTTTAATCTGTCTTCGTCGAATTCGAAAGAAGAATGTTTTTCTAGAGACAAAAGGATATCGTCGAGCAATATTTTAATAGTTTCCGCATTTT
>JAKAQA010000003.1 GCA_021811805.1 bacterium
AACCGGAAATTCGTCGAGATAAATAAAAAAACTGCGGCTATCGGGATTTTCTTCTCTCAATGCATTTCTTCTGTTTTCATATATTCCGTCGATAAAAATTTGCGTAATGAAAGATATCAGCCTGCCCCCGCCGGAATTTATCTTTTCTTTAGGTATTCCGGCTACAAAAAGCATGTCTTTAGCAAAAAAATTTTCCGTAAAAAAACAGTCTTCGCCTTCCTTATATTTAAATCGGCTTGCGGCTTGCGGGTCGTTTAAAAAGTCTAAATTATTCAGTATATCCGTAATTACTTTCGCCCTTTCGTAAACCGGAAGCTCTAAGAAGTTATTAAATAAATTTTTTATATTTTTTGCGTTTTCGCCGTTAAATTTTAAGATTTCGCCTTCTATGAATTTAACCCCTCTTTCAAAAAAAGATTTTACCGTCGGCAGGTCGAAATATTTTGCCCCATATTTATATTTCAGATATACGAGGCAGGCGTAAAAGAGGTCGGAAGACCTTTTCGAATAGTATTTATGGGCGTGGACGTCTCCGCCTTTTAAATCGCTTCTGTCTAAATGAAAAAGCATCGAAGAAAGTCCGAGGAGCTTTTCGTCCGGTAAAGGTTTTTTATCTTTACCTAACAGCGGGTTGAAACGGACCCTTTTTCTTACATGGGTATTACCTTCGCGGGCTCCGTCGCCTTCATAGATTTCATAATCGTAAGGGTCGAAATGGACGACGTTTTTACCCTGAGCGAGCCAGGCATTGTTAACGGATTCGAACAAATAAGGACTGTCTATGTCTATAGCGAAAACCGAGACGTTGGAATACCGCGCATCTGCGGCAATCCCCGGAACTATATACCGCGACGTTTTACCGCCGCCCGTTGGCGAAACTACAAGCGTGTGTTCGAATCTCTTTTTTTCGTCTAATCCGATTAAAACGTCGGGATATTTTTTATTGCCTGCGCCTTTTAAAATTCCAAGTTCAAAGGCTTTTTCGCTTATGAAACCGCCGGAAGTATTTTTAATGCCGTCGGGCGCAATAGAACCGAAATCTTTCCGGCCTTTATTGAACCCGCTTATTTTATTTCCCGCAAAGATTAATATAAAAAAGAAAACGAGCCACGATATCAGATATTCTGCGGATATCTCAAACGGACTGCGGACGGCGGGCGCGGCGGAGTTTAAAAATATCGTTATAATTATTGCAAAGATGAGCGATACGGCGGATACCGCAAAAAAATAATAAAATTTTTCGGAGCGGGAATTTGTTTTGCCCGGTTCAGAAACCGGAGAATTATAAGCGATACATGCGAAATTAGAAACGATTTCGCCGTAAGAGGCGAAACGTCCCGAGGCGGCGGGATGATTGTTTTTATTTTTGCCGAAAAACATAATAATAATATAAATATATTAGTTTTTAAACGCCGCTTTTATGTGTTTGTAGAAATATATAATTATTAACGCCGATACGGCTAATATCAAAATAATTCCGAATTTCCTGAAATACGGAATAAAAACGCCGATATTGCGCCCTACGACGAGGCCGAGATATGCGACGGCGGTATTATAGATAAGCGAACCTAATATTATAAAAATGCTGAATTTTTTATAATTCATAAGCGACGCGCCGGGTGGAAAACCTATATAAGTTTTTATAACCGGCAGACACACGCCGACTAATACCGCTATAGAGCCGTATTTATTAAACCATATTTCAGCTTTATCGAGTTCGTTTTTGCTGACGAGGAAATATTTTCCGTATTTTTCTATCAGCCTTCTGCCGCCTTTTTTACCGATATAATAAAGCAGAGACGCGCCGATAAAGGTGCCGAGCGTTGCGCTTAAAACGGCAAGATAAAAGTTTATTTTTCCCTCCCCGGATAAAAATCCCGAAAGTCCCAGAACCAACTCGGAAGAAACGGGAAGAGCGCATGATTCCAGAATCATTAAAAAAATAATGCCCGGATACATCAGCCCCATCGAAAGAGCCCATGAAATAAATACGCCTATATAGCCTTTATTTAATGCGTTTAAATTTGAAGTCTTTAAGATTGTTCTTGCCTCCTTGCTAACCGTTTTTTATAATAACCGCCGCATCGGAACCGCCAGCTATTAATTTCCCTGCTTAAACTGCCCCATAATAGTTGCTAATTTTGCACGGCCGCTTTAACTGAATCGTAAATTGCCGACATAAGCGTTTCGAGCGTGCTTTCGTCTATGACGAGAGGCGGCATTACCACGACGACGTCGCCGAGAGGCCTTATTATTACTCCTCTTTCCCGCGCGTTAAGAACGACCTTATGCCCGATTCTCTTTCCGGCTTCAAACGGCTCTTTCGTTTCTTTGTCTTTTACTAATTCTATGCCCGCCGTAAGACCGATATTTCTTATGTCTCCTATGTTTTCCAACTGCCCGAAGTCTTTAAGGAGCTCGTTAAAACGGGCTATAACGGGTTTCATCTTATTAAGCAGTCCGTATTTTTTAAACATTTCGAGCGATTTTACGGCGCATGCGGATGCCAGCTGGTTTCCGGTATATGTATGCCCGTGAAAAAAAGTTTTGTTGTCCTGATAGTTTCCGAGAAACCCGTCGTAAATTTCCTGAGTGAAAAGCGTAGCCGCCATAGGAAGATAACCGCCCGTTATGCCTTTTGCCATACACATAGCGTCGGGCGAAATATCCTCGTGGAAAGCGGCAAACATTTCTCCGGTTCTTCCGAAACCGGTGGCTACTTCGTCGAGTATAAGAAGGATGCCGTTGTCTTTGCACGCCCTTTCTATTTTTTTCATATATCCCGCGGGCATTGTTATCATTCCCGAAGCCCCCTGAAGCATAGGTTCGATTATGAGCGCACAGGACTCCTCGGCATGGACTTTTATTATTTTTTCGGCTTCTTTGGCGCAGTATAACCCGCAATCGGGATGCTTAAGATTGAAAGGACATCTATAGCAGTAAGGATAAGTAATCCTGACCGTTTCAAAGAGCAGCGGCTTGTAAATGGAATGGAAAAGTTCGATGCCCCCTACCGAAACGCTTCCCAAGGTGTCGCCGTGATAAGCCGACGTAGCGGCGATAATTTTTTTCTTGTTTTTATACGCCGGCCCTTTTTGCCTGAAATATTGGAAAGCGACCTTGACCGCGATTTCGACCGAAGTAGAACCGGAATCCGAATAAAAAACTTTTTTAAGGTTTTTAGGCGCGATTTCGATAAGTTTTTCGGCGAGAACCGCGGACGGCACGTTTGCAAGCCCTAATAGAGTGCTGTGCGATATTTTATCGAGCTGTTCCTTTAGCGCCGAGTTCAGTTCCGGATTGTTGTGTCCGTGAACGTTTACCCATAAAGACGATACTCCGTCGATATATTTGTTTCCGTAAATATCGTACAGATAAACTCCCTCTCCTCTTTCTATCAGGATATTCCGCTCTTTTTCCCAGTCCGACATCTGCGTAAAAGGGTGCCAGACAAATTCGCGGTCTAATTTTTCGATATCTGCGCCCTGCATATTTTTCATAATTTTATAAATATAAATTAATAAATTTCTATGTTATTCGAATAAAGATACGTTATTTTTTTCCGCCCGAAATAAACGTCTATCTCGACCCTGTAAAAAGACGGGATATCCGAGACCGGTTTTATTTCATAAACCAGTCCGCCGTTTTTTGAAGAAAATATCTTTTTGCCGTTACGGAATAAATTTATTATATACGGATTTTTTTTCGGATTTATATCTATTCCGGAATATATTATAACATTTTTACCGTTTTTGTCTATATGCGGGGCGGCGGCCGGAGCCGCCGAATCTCCGCTGAAATAATATTTTTCCCCGATAGAAGCATAGTAATAAAACCCTTTCGGAATTCCGAACAGGTCGAAGGAGAAAAAACACCTTCCTTTTTTCACGGCTTCCGTTATTTTCTTTTTGTCCCCCGATAAATCTCCGGACAGCCTGCCGTCAAGAAGGATATGCGTCCTGGCTACGGAAAAAAGTTCGGAATATTTAGGGAATTTAATTCTGCGCTTTTTCGTTAATTTTACGTTTGAATGGGCGTCTGCCGCCGCTATGCCCGTCTTCATAGATTTGTGCTTTTGGACGCCGTCCCAGAATTTTATCGTCTTTACCGGCTTATGCGATAAAAAATGCAACGCATAGAAAGGATTTATACGGTACGACAGAATTACCGCAACTATATATAAAGGGTTCATTCCCCTCCATTGCGAATCAAGATTTATAATTTCGATGCCGTCGTATCCTTTAACTTTAAAATTTTTCCACGGGGTCCACCAGTTATACGGATGGCATATGACGGCGGCGCCGTTCTGCCTTTTAATATCCGATAAAATCTCTTTATATTTTCCTCTTTTTATCTCTTTTTCTATTCCGAGCGCAAGAAGATGTCCGAATTCCGTATTTATTTCTTCCGCGGCAAAATATAAAAGTCTCCCGTAGTAATAACCTTCGAGTCCGTCCGATTTAGGCTTAAGCGTGTTATGGTCGGAGGAAACGAGAAAGTCCGCTTTAAGTTTTTTAGCGGTTTCTATAAGGTCTTCTATGCGTCCTGAGCCGTCCGAATATACGGTATGAAAATGAATAATCCCGTTTATCTCGAAAAGTTTCGGGACGGGGAGGTTTTCGTTTTTGCCGCTTAAAAAATCTATTTTTAATTTAAAAAATTTTATCCTAAAATAAATAAGCAGTATCAAAAGCGCCGCAAAAACTAAAAACAGCCTCGAAGATACGATAAAGACGGCAATGTTCATAAATTTCGTTTCCAATTTATATTCAATTTGTAACGGGTCGGAATTGAATTCTGCCCCGTATTATAATACAACTATTTTCGTTAAATAATTTTTAAAATAGGTTTCAAATTCTTCCTTTTTTTGAAGGCAGAATTTTAACCCGTTTTTTCCGTTTTCGCTCCTGAGTTTTTCATCTTTAATTAATTTTATCAAAATATCCCTGAAGTTTTTTTCGTCCGTCTCGGTTATTGCATCGAAGCGGACCATTTCGCTTATTATATCCTTAAAATTTACGGCATATGAACCGGTTACGACTGTTTTGCCGTATGAGGCCGGCTCCAAAACGTTATGCCCGCCTTTTTCGCTTTTGAATAAACTTTTGCCGACGTAAACTATGTCCGAAACGGGATATATATCGTCCAGCATCCCGTATTTATCGACTATTAAGGATTTAACTTCTCCGCCGGAACCGTTCCCGCCGGATTCAAAAAAATCTTCAAATCCGCCTTTGTTTTCTTTTTTTTCTTTGTTTTCTCCGTTCGTTTTTTCGCCTTTTCCGCGGTAATAAAGCGGATTTAAGCCTATTTTAGACGCCTCCTTAAAGAGCCTGCGCGAATTTTTTATATTTCTTGGAACAAAAATAAATTTTAAACTAAATTTTTGCCTCAAGCTTTCGTCCGAAATAATTTCTCTCAAAAGTTTTAAAATAAAGCCGGATTCTTTTTTATGGACGGAAACAAAAGATATTACGATAGGAGGATTGCTTCGCTGCGCTCGCAATGGCTTCTCATAATCCTTAAGATTTTCGGCGGTTTCAAAGCATGATGCGTACTTTAAAGACAGAGGCAGAATATTTAATTCGGCTCTTCCGGCGCCGGAAACCGCCGCAGACAAAGAAAAACCGGCGGGGATTTCCCGTTCTCTGTATTTTATATCCATCTTTTTTAAACCTGAGGGACTTATTCCCATAAAAATCAATTTTGTCCCAAAAGCCGGGTTCAAAAGTTCCTTGACTAATTTTTTGGAAACCGGATGCTGGACGGAGATAAAGTAATCCGGTTTTACTGCGGATGCGTATTTTTTAAAAATCGTTCTCAATCCCGGAAAAGGATGAAAAAAATATAATATTCCGCCGTTTTTATTATTTTGCGCGAGAGACAGAGCCGAAAACGTTTTAAAACTAATAAAAAAAACCGGGGGCGGGGCATTTTTTTCGGATAATGCGGACTTTATAATATCCGTTATGCGGGCGGCAAGGCTGAATTCTCCGAGAGATTCGGCATAAAGCCATATCCTTTTGGGTCTTGCGGAATCCGCCGCTCCGTGCGCCGCCTCCGAAAAATGTTTTTGCGCACTGACGAAAAAATCTTCGTTTAAATAAAGAAACTGCTTAAATTTTGAAAATATTTTCATTAAAGTTCGTCTATATTTATACCGGCTTCGTCTATATTTATTGCATCTTCCGTCAGGAGAATCGGGATTTCGTCTTCGACCGGGTAATAAACCCTGCAATTTTTGCAGATAAGCATTTCTTTTTCTTTAAGCTCTTTATAAACTAGGCTGCCGCGGCATTTCGGGCATACGAGAAATTCTTCCGCCATTTCTTTAACGTTCATAATTAATTTAACCCCTGTTTTATTTTTTTTGCGTTAATTTAATTACTGCCGTTTCGTCCCGGTAAATTTATAAGTAGTTCCGAATCCGGTATCTTCCAATACGACGCCCTTTTCGAGAAGGAGCTTTCTTATTACGTCCGCCGAACCGTAGTCTTTATTTTTCCTGAATTCGTTTCGTTCGTCTATAAGTTTTTTTATCTCTTCCCCGCTTATCGAATCTTCGCCGCCGCCGTCCGCCGCAATATCAGCCGAATTGGACTCGATAAACCTCTTGGGGTTTTCGTTTAAAAGCCCGAATATGCCTGTAAGCGATTCCTTGATAAACGCCGCGGCAGAGTCTAAAAATAACGCGTCTTCCGAATTTATAGAACTTTGCGCTATAGAATCGTTAATCATTTTATTTGTTCTTCTTACGAGGTCGAATATGACCGATAAAGCTTTAGCGGTGTTAAAATCGTCGCTGAGCGAATTATAAAAATCGTTCGTATAATTTTCGATATTTTCCGCCTTTGCGGAAAAATCCTCTTTTTTTAAGGTTATGCGGTTTTCTCCTATTAATTTTTTAAATTCTCCGTAAAGATTTACCGCCTGATAAAGCCTGAGCAGGCTTTGCTTCGCGCTTTCTACGCCTTCGAACGAAAAATCTATGAAAGACCTGTAATGAGTGAACATAAAAAAGAGGCGCAGGGCTTCGGGATGAAATTTATCGAGAACGTCCCTTATAGTAATAAAGTTTTTAAGGGATTTCGACATCTTTTCGCTGTTTATGTTGACAAATCCGTTATGAATCCAGTAATTTACAAAATTCCTGCCGGTATAGCTTTCGGACTGCGCTATCTCGTTTTCGTGATGGGGAAATATAAGGTCCGAACCTCCGCCGTGGATATCTATGCTTTCGCCGAGAAACTTCATGCTCATTGCAGAACATTCAATATGCCATCCCGGTCTGCCTTTCCCCCACGGACTGTCCCACGACGGCTCGCCTTCCTTAGATTTTTTCCAGAGGGCAAAATCGAGAAAATTTTCCTTTTCTTCGTTTACCGGTATTCTGGAGCCTGCGATAAGCTCGTCTATATTTTTATGGGAAAGTTTGCCGTAACCTTTAAAAGAAGAGACTCTGAAAAAAACGTCGCCGTTTATCTCGTAAGCATTGCCTTTTCTTATCAAACCCGAAGCCAAATTTATCATTTCTGAAATAGTTTCCGTCGCTTTAGGCTCGTAAGCCGGCTTTAAAACATACAGTGCGTCCATATCTTTATGGTATTCGCCTATATATTTCGAGGAGATTTTTTCTACCGTCGAATTTTCATCGTTTGCTTTTTTTATGATTTTATCGTCTATATCGGTAAAATTCCTGACGTAAATTACGTTATAACCGAGCCGCATCAAATAACGGTAAATTATATCGAAGGTAATATATGCCCTTGCATGGCCTATATGCGACAGGTCGTATGCGGTTATTCCGCATACGTACATTAAAACCCTGTCCTCGTCTATAGGTTTAAAAAGCTCCTTCGAGAGGGAAAGCGTATTATATATATATATTTTTTTATCCATATTCGGAATCTGCAGGTTCGGATTTATTAATTTTTAATAATTTTATTTAATATATGTATACCGTAACTTCATATCTTATCATATATAAGACTTTTTTTTAACATATTTTTAACGAAAATTTAACGAAAACGAAACATTATCGTCATAATGCCGCAACATTCGTTTGATATATTAATATATATGTTAAAAATGTATGGAAACGGCAAAAGGGAGAGGATTAAATGGAAATAAACATATGGAGCGGCGGGGATTTCCCTGCCGGAAAAGATACCGCATGCCGCGGCTTAAAAGTTAAAACGCCGGAAGAGAAAGGAAACCTCGGTTTGGAGCCGGTTAAAACCAGGAACATTTCCTCAGGCGAAAGAGAGATAAAAACGCTTTTAAATTCCGGCTTTATTATAAAAAACGACGAAAATTTTTTATTGAATACTTACGGCTTTATAGACAAAGACGTTAAAAACAATATTAACGGCTTATTTATAAAAAATAATTTCGTAGAAGTCCAAGGGGCGTCTTTTAATTCTATGACGCCTTACGGCAGAAATATAACGGTAAAAAATCTTATTATGTCTTCGGAAAAATTCAACGAAATCAATTCGGCGAAATATGCAGGAAATTACGCTAAATACGACGAGAAATTCAACGAGGATTATAAATTATCTAAATTTACGCTGGACAACTATTTCGACCTTAAGCGGTTACCGATAGCAATAGAGGCAAAAAATGCCGCGCCCGGAGTTATAAATATCGAAACCGGGGAAGCATCCGGCAGCCGGTTAAAGCAGATAAAATACTCTATCAGCGAAATCCCGTCTTCATATAAATTTAAATTCGACAAAAAACGTCCCGATACATTTTCCGACAAACGACCCGAACTTGGCATACTCAAAGAATATAAAGATACTACGGACGGCTTTAGAAATATCAAAGTAACGGTGAACGATAAAAAAATTTTAGAAATCGAATCCATCCACAACTGGCAAAAAATTATGAATTACGTAAAAACAAGGGATATGCAGTTTTTAAGAGGCTTAAGAAGAAACGAAGGGGATAAAATTTCGGACAGGATAGAAGTCCACCATATAAACCAGCTTCAGGACGACGGCAAAGAAAACGTCCGCAATCTTATCGCTTTAGGCGAAGACGCTCACAGGCTGGCCGATTCTTATAAAATCCTGATAGATAAGAACACCGGCTATTACAGGGAGCGCTATTTTAATTCGGAAGCTGGAAATGCGGTTAAATCCGAAAACATTATCAAAGAAAAAACTTATGCCGTACTTTTGAAAACTATTAGCAATCTGGCTCTAAACGACAAAATAATGCTTAACGATATCAGATTAGACGTTGAAGCAAATTCCGCCATGAGACTTACTATGATGACGGATACGGGCGAAAATCTGAGACTGCTGTTTATAGACGGCAAAACGGGGGAGGAGTTGAGACTGCTTGCCGCAAAAACGGACGACGAAACGGAAAAGAATATCGCTAAAACGGCATTGATTAATATCGTCAAAGAATCGGCTACTGGCATATAATATAACCTAACGTCCTATAAATAAGGTTAAACAAAAATAATGCGTCATTAATTACATAAAATATAGCGGGAGAAGGTTTAAAAAATTATGGGGACAAACAATAGAAATAATAATTCGGAATCTAAAAAATACGAACTGCTCGCAACGCATGTAGAAATGTTCAGGAGGGCTTTCGCTGCTTATCTCGAACAATGCGGACAGGAAAACGGTAAATCTGCGGAATCCGGAGAATACGCCGAATACGCTGAATTAACCGGCGAAACGGAAAACGGCATAATTTTCGAAGAACTCCTCTGCAGTTATTATCAAACCGTAATTTCCGCTTTAAAGAAACTCGCCGGATACGATAGGAAATATATTTCCGCCCTGGTAGAAACTTACGAAGAGCTGTGGAAATCCGCTCCGAGGCTTAACGGCAAGAATTATCTATGCCCTTATTTATTCGACCTGTGCAAATTTTTATACGAAATCAGGGAGGCGGGCGCTCTGGCTTTTTTTTACAATCTTCTTATTTACTGCAGGGAAATACCTTTTTTATCGCTGAACGGAGAAAAGGAAAAGAAATTAGCCGACGGGTACGAAAGCGGCGGCGAAGAAGACCCGTTTGCAGAATTCAGAAAAGAAAGGCGGGAAAGAATGACGGCAGGTTTCGACGAAAACCTTTTCAATAAAACTTTGGACAAGTTCTTTGTAATACTGTCCGGGTGGAGGGAAAAAATAGAAGGATATTATACTAAAGACGAAATATTTTTTATGAACGGACTGTTTATAACGGACGAACTTGCGGATTGCGTTTACGGCGAAGAAAAAAACGGCGGGAAAAGCAAAACTTTGTTCCGCAAAGCGGATAATTCCGGCGAAAATACTTATCTATACGTTTACGGCGGCGAAATGAAAGAAAAAATAGCCGGATTTTACGAGAAGGCGCTAAGGTATTTCAAGCGTGCGATAAATTATAATCCCGACAACCCCAGATATTACTATGAATATGCCAGATGTCTGAAAAATTCCGGTAAATCCGCCGAGGCTGAAATATTTTTCAAAAAGGCTTTCGATTTAAATGTGAAATAGCGCGCAGACAGTGACCATAACCTTTAATTTCTGGTTATTTTTATTAACAAAAACAGTATATACAGAAAATAATTTACATAACAGACAATACAGTTGCTAACTCCTTTTTATTTTCAAAAATCCAGGATTAGTTTAATAGGAAAATAAAAATTAAGTCGGGATTGAAGCAATAAACTATTTTTCGCCATTTTTTATTTATAGCGTTAAAAGGATATCAATAGGATTTATATCTAATTTTAATTTTAACGGTGAAACCGCATCGGCAATCCTATCGCTGAACCCCTCGAATAAATCTACTTCGACCGGTTTAACGTATTTTTTAATAATAGAATCATAAAATACTTTAATTATAGGGGTCAACAGACTTTTTCCATTCTGTTGAATGACTAATGCCACCCTTCCCGACTCAAGCATAACAAAACTGCCGGTTGGATAAATCCCTATAGTATGTATAAACTGTTCTACAAGCAGTCTGTCAAATTTAGAGCCTCTCCATTCGAATATCTTGCTTAATGCCTTATTCGGTATTAAGCCTTTACGATATAAACGGTCGAAAGCTATAGCATCGTAAACATCGCATATTGCGGCAATTCTCCCAAACTTTGATATCTTATCTCCCTTAAGGCCTTTAGGATAACCGGAGCCGTCATAATTTTCATGATGTTCGCAAATAATCTGCTTTGAAATTTCCGGTATATCAGGTATTTGATCTATAATTTTTCTGCTTTCCGCCACGTGCTCTTTTGCTATATTAAATTCTATTTCGGTAAGTTTTACGGTTTTATTAATAATTTTATTATCAATTTTTGCTTTACCTGTATCATGTAATAACCCTCCTAAACCGGCGCTATTAACGCTTTGCTCATCAAAACCCAATGAATTGCAAAAAGCTACAATTAATGAACACACCGATATGGAATGCTGAAATATATGGTCATTTTTATTTTTAGAACTGCATAACAATAATAAAGCATCTTGGCATTTTGTTATGGACTCGGATATTTGAGCCACGCTTAATTTAGCCTTATCTTCCGAAATACGCCGTCCTTTGCTTACATCGTCAATAATATAGCGGATAATTCTGCCTGCTTCATTATACGTTTTTTGAGCGCTGTCTAATTCATCATATATGCTTACTTTAACTTTGTCTTCACCGTTTTTTTTATCATCAGCGATTTTATCCATTTCATTTTTGAGGTTTTTTAAAATATCGCTGTAGGACGGTGCATCCGGCACGTCAAGCCCTTTGGATGTATCAATATATACCGCACGTATTCCGGCATCGATTAATTTACGAATTACGCCATCGTCTTTAACCTGAAACCTGCTTAGGATAAAAGGGTGGTCCATATAACCCTCGTCAAGGTCGGAAATATACATACCTACCTTAAGCTGTTCTACGAGAATTTTTTTAATTTTCTTCATATATAATAAAAAAACAGTTGTTTAAGATGCAAAATTTTTATTTAACGTTATACTTATTCTTACCTTCATGTTTGGATTTATATAATGCTTCGTCGGCGCGTTTTATTAAATCGATGTCCGTTAAATCTTTTTCATTAACGGACGTTATTCCGAAACTTGCGGTAATGTTTAAATCCTCAAGGCAGTCCATTGTTTCTATGTCTTTTTTTATTCTTTTGACGATTTTAATAGAATTTTCAATGTTTGTTTCCGGAAGAACCAATATAAACTCGTCTCCGCCGTATCTTCCGGCATAATCGACGTCTCTTATATTCTCTTTGAGTATAACGCCTACGGCCTTTAAAACTTCATCTCCTTTTATGTGGCCTAATCCATCGTTTATAATTTTAAATCCGTCTAAATCCATCATAACAATCGTTAAAGGCTTTTTATATCTTTTAGATTTTTTAAGCTCGTAATTTATTATGCTTATTATTTTTCTCCTGTTGTAAATATCGGTTAAAAAATCCACCTCCCAAACCAATTCAAGCTGTTTTTTATTGTTTTCGAGTTCATTAAAAAATATATCGCTTATATCGTCTATTAATTCTATATATAAATTGTCCGATATCTTTTTTAAGATAACGGTATTGTATGCATTTCCGTTAACCGTTTTATGAACGTGAAGCGTCGTAAATTTGTCAACTTTTTTATTTAATATTTCATACATAGGGCATATTTCTCCGCATTCATAGCACGGCTTGATATTTTTGTGCGTATATTGAAAGCATTTTGTTCCTTTTTTTACCGCTCCGAAAGTTTTTACGGCGCATTCGTTTGCATGTATTATTTCGTTATCCGAGTTAAGAATTAGAACGGACGATGGAATAAAATCTGTTTTTACTTTCATAAAATGTCCCGCTAATGTTAAAAATACGTTAATTAATTTTAACTTTTTTATTCATTATATTTTATTCATTATATAATTGCCAGAACGTTTCTCTCTCTCCCTTTTTCGCCTTTATGCCGTACATTGCGTTGTCAGCGTGAACCAGCAATAGATACGGCGGCTGTTTGTCTAAAGGGTAAAGGGTAATGCCTAAACTTATTTTTAAATAAATATCGTTCCCTTTTATAATAATGGGTTTTGCAAATGCCTTTTCTATTCTCGGAATAAGTATATATAAGTCGTCCTTATTTTTTAAATCCTCCATAATTATAACAAACTCGTCTCCTCCAAGCCTGACTAAGTGGTCCGTCTGCCTTAAAATATTTTTTAATCTTTTTGCAAATTCTTTTAAAAGATTGTCTCCCTCATCGTGTCCGAAGGTATCGTTAATTTGTTTAAAGTCGTCGAAGTCGATCATCCCTACGCCGACATAAGTTTTACCTCTATCCGCCCTATTCAGCGCTCCTTCCAAAAGCTGAGTAAGAAGAAGCCTGTTAGGAAGTCCGGTAAGCGCATCGTGGTGGGCAAGATATTCCGATCTTCTTTTCTCCTTTTCAAGTTCATTTTTGATATCTATTTCATTAAGGCTGTGGGATAAAAGGGCGGATATTTTAGAAACGAATTCGAGTATCTCCTTGTCAAAGACATTCTTTTTGTCGGAAATCAAAGTAATAACTCCCCACACCTTGCCGGCCCTGTGGATGGGGGCGGCGCAGGCGGAGAGCCACTCATTTTTTATCAGAAAATCAAGATACGGCTCAAGAAGCGGGTCGGAAATATGGTCGTTATTATAAACTATGCGGTTTAAACATACAGCCCTTTCGGCAAGCGTCAAAAACTTTTTATCGCAGTCCGCGTTTAATTTTATCTTCATTAGTTCCTGCGTTCCTCTGCCTCTGGCGGATATATATTTGATATTCCCGTCAGATTCAAGCCTACCTATCCATACGGCGTTGATAATGCCGCTTTTTTGCAGGGCGACAAGCGTCCTGTGAAAAACGGCATTCTCGCTTTCGGGGTTTAATATTAAAGAAACTTCCTTTATTAATGATTCATATAGCTGTTTAAGCGACTTTATTTTAGATTCGCTTGCGAGCCTTTCGGTAACATCCAGAATCGTTGCAACAGCTAACGGCGCATCCTTTTTATAAATTAATGTAAGGCCGACCTCGATATCCCTTATTTCTCCATTTTTTAAAGGAAATTTAAGCCCTCTGAAAGTTTTATCTTTTCCTTCCTTGAATTTATCCAAAAGTTTAAAAATTATATCCTTTGTAATAAACGGGTCGATTTCGTCCAGAGTCTTTCCCTCGACCTCGTTTTCGGCATATCCGCCGTATTTTATAGCGGATTCGTTTACATCCAGTAAAACAAGAGTTTCTAAATCAAAAGTAAACATCGGGATGGAATTATCGTAAAACATAGATTTGAACTGTTTTTCGCTCTCCATTCTATCCGTTATATCGTGCCCTACGGCTATAGACAGCAGTCTTCCGCCTTTTTCGTCAAAAATAGGTATCTTTGTAATATCAAAGATATGGGAAGCTTTATTCCTATCATAAAGTTGGAGTAAAAAATTATGGGGGTTTTCTGTTACCCATATTATTTTGTCGGCATCTTCTACTGTTTTAAAGAAATCTTCCGATTGAAAGGATGAACTTTTTATTTGCTCATCCGTTTTACCTACAGTAGAAGTAAGGTCAGGAGTAGAATGAAATTCCTCCGCGCTTTTGCTGGCTGCTATATATACTCCCGAAGGATTTTTAACTACAATGGTATCGGTGGTATATTTCATTACTGCATCAAAAAGCCTTTTTTGCTCCGATAATTTCAAATCTCTCTTGGCAATCAGATAAGACGATAAAAATATCGAAGAAATAATTATGAATGCGCCGAAAAAAAATATTTATATTAAACCTTCTTATAGCATAATTGAAATCACCGGTAAAATATACTATTAATGCCGAAAACATTAAAAGTATTACTCCTATCGTCAGTCCGATTAAAAACTGCTTTGATTTCAGAACGTTCAAAAATATATGCCTCCTTTAATATAGTAGTAATATATGTTTACAAATTTATTTTAAAAAACAAATACAACATTAATTATAATAATTAATAACAACTATTTCAAATTAAAATATATATTGCAAAATCACGGAATTTTCCCTATGCATAATTTAAAATTTACTTATAACATTATTTGATTATTTTGAACGCTTCTTGTTCCGGCATGGGTTTTGCCAGTAAAAATCCCTGAACGTAACAACAGCCTAAGGATTTCAATATATCGAACTGCTCCTGCGTTTCCACTCCTTCGGCTATCGTTTTTAAACCGAGTTCTTTGGAAAGTTCGATATTTGAGGTTTTCAATATTGCTTTTATTGTCTGGAATATCCGATAAATATTCTTTTTTAGCCGAGGTATTTAAAAAAATTACGTCGTATTTATCGTTAATTACTAAAATAGGATGCAGCAATTTATCGAATAAAGAATAATCGTCCTCGATTTTTTTGCTCATATTATAATTTATTTTTTCGCATTAAATTTTAATATTTATCGATAAATATTATTATTCAATAATTTATATTATATAATTATAAATAATATTTTTTAATAACAGATTATAATTTTATAATAATACCCCTCCCCCATCAAGTTTTTTAAGAAACTTTAACCCTGCATTAGAAATTTTATTTTCTGGATGCCTTTTATGCAGAAAAATAATTTTCTATCGGCAATTTTAGGTATTTTATACGTCTTTTCTGTAATTTCTATCCGGCATAATCGGCGTATCAGGAAAAACTGATAAATTTAAGCTCGGTCATTTCCTCTAGGGCGTATTTTACGCCTTCCCTTCCTATGCCGGATTCTTTTACGCCGCCGTAAGGCTGGTGGTCGGCTCTCGCGGTAGGAATGTCGTTTATTAAAACGCCGCCGGTATCGATATGCTTGACGAAATACAGTGCGTTTTTGAGGTCGTTGGTATATATGCCCGCCTGAAGGCCGTAAATCGAATCGTTTACCATACGGACGGCATCCTGCATATCTTTAAAGGGAACGGTAGAAACTATGGGGGCAAAAACTTCGAGGCACGATATTTTCATCTTTTCGTTAACGCCGGAAAATATAGTCGGATTCATTATGTTTCCGTTAAAATCGCCGCCTAGCTCTATTTTTGCGCCTTCTTTGACAGCTTCTTCTACCCAGCCGATAATTCTCTGCTTGGATTCGGAATTGATGACTGGGCCGATGTCGGTCGATTCGTCGAGCGGGTCGCCTATTTTTAATTTTTTGGTTTCTTTAATAAAATGCTCTAAAAACTCCCGTTCGATATCCTGATGCACGTAAATCCTTTGAAGCGAGATGCAGACCTGGCCGGAATTGTAAAAAGCGCCTACTACGGCTTTTCTTGCGGCTTCCAAAATATTTGCGGTTTTATCGACGATAAGGGCGGAATTGCTTCCGAGCTCCATAGTATATTTCTTAAGCCCGCCTTTAGCCATTATTTCCCTGCCGACTTTAGGGCTTCCGGTAAAACTTATCATGCGGATTTTTTCGTTAGCGACTATCGCTTCTCCGGTGTCTTTGTCGCCGTAAAGCAGATTTACGGCGTCTTCGGGCAGGCCGGCTTCGAGCATAGCCTGAACGAGAAAATATGCGGTAATAGAACCGTTTATGGACGGCTTGAACACGATGCTGTTTCCCGCCGCGATAGCGGGAGCTATTTTGTGGGCGGGAAGATTAACCGGAAAGTTAAAAGGCGTAATAGCGGCAATAATGCCTACGGGAACCCTTAAATAAAAAGACAGCCTGTTTTCGAATCCCTTGACTACATCCATAGGCACCGTTTCGCCGTGGATTCTTTTGGCTTCCTCGGCTGCGTATTTGAATATATTGACTACCCTCTGCGTTTCTATCAGCGAGTATTTATAGGCTTTTCCGACTTCCAGGGAGATGTAATGCGCAATTTCCTTCGCGTTGCGCTTTAAAATATCTCCGGTTTTTTCCAATATCTCGAATCTTTCGTATGTATGAAGGCTTCTCATCTTATGAAAGCCTTTTTCGGCGGAAATTACCGCCGCTTCGACGTCGGACCGGTCAGGTTTGCTTAAAAGAGCGACGATTTCGCCGTTATAAGGACTGTTCACATCATAAGTTTTTTCTTTTTCGACCCATTTACCGTTTATGTATAAAGGATAATTTTTAGGCATAGACCTTCCCTTTAGGATTTAATTAAGCTCAATTTAATTATAATCCAAAAGTCGCTCAACTGTCAACCGCCGGAACCTTCGCCGCTTACCCGCCCGCTTATCTCCGACTATAGCCCGAAAACGGATAGAAATCAGGCTTTTCCGTAATAGCAGGCAAAGCAGTAATGTTTATTGTCGTGGTCGGATACTTTCGTTTTCTCTTTTACGATTATCTCTCCGCATTTATTGCAAATGACGAGATGGCTTATAAGGGTTTTGACCATCTTTTCCCTAAGCGCCTTGTCGTTTAAGATATCCGAAATTAACTCGTGTTTTAAATCTTTGTAGTTCCTGTCGTGAATAAGAGATGAGACAAATTCGCGTTTGTCTGTTTGTTCGGCTAAATGATTCATTTTAATTTTCCTCCATTTTTTATAACGTCGTTATAAAGTAAATCTTAAAATATATTATACCATAAAATAAAAAATATGAAACGAATTTATTAAATAGTTTAGTTTATAAATCGGAATTTTGGCTATCAGCCGATAAGTTTTGCGGCGTAAAGAGAATAATAGCTTATAATTATATCCGCTCCCGCTCTTTTAATAGAGGTAAGCATTTCGAGAACGGCGGCATCTTCTTTTAAATATCCGAGCTTTGCCGCGGCTTTAATCATGGAATACTCGCCGGATACGTTATAGGCGGCAAGAGGCCTTTTGAAAGTTTGTTTCAGTCTGTATATTATGTCGAGATAGCTTAAAGCCGGCTTGACCATAATGATGTCCGCGCCTTCGTCCAAATCGAGGGCAGTTTCCAGAATAGCCTCGTCCGAATTGGAATAGTCCATCTGATAAGATTTTCTGTTGCCGAATTTAGGCGAACTGTCCGCCGCATCTCTGAACGGTTCGTAAAAAGCCGAAGCGTATTTCGAGGAGTAGGACATAATGGGAATATCGGCTAAACCCTCGTCGTCCAAGGCTTCCCTTATTTTTTTTACCCTGCCGTCCATCATATCCGAAGGCGCAATTATATCCGAGCCGGCTTTTGCATAAGAAACGCTTATTTTTGCTAAATATTCCAGCGTTTCGTCGTTTTTTACGCGGCCGTTATGGTCCACGATTCCGCAGTGTCCGTGCGAGGTATAATCGCACATGCAGACGTCGGTTATAACGAGAAGGTCCGGATATTCTTCTTTAAGGGCTTTAAGGGTCGTTTGAATTATTCCGTTATCAGAATAGCTTTCCGAACCGGATTCGTCCTTGTGCTCCGGCACTCCGAAAAGAAGGATTCCTCCGATATTTAAACTTATGACGCTTTTAACCTCCTTCAAAAGTTCGTCTATAGAATACCGGAACTGTCCCGGCATGCTTTCGATAGGCTCTCTGAGGGATTTGCCGTGGGTAACGAAATACGGCATAATAAATTTTGAAGGGTCGAGAACGGTCTCGCGCACTAAACTTAATAATTTTGAAGAAGACCTTAGTCTTCTCGGCCTTATTAAAGGATAACCGGAATTCATTTTATTAATTCCTCCGAATTTATTTATTTTCGATAATTATAACATAAAAACCTCGAATATGCTATACTATATACAATATGGACAAAGAAAAAAATAAAGCGGTCGTTCTTTTCAGCGGAGGGCTCGACTCTACGACCACGCTTAAAATTGCGATAGACGAAGGATTCGAGCCGATACCTGTTACGTTTTTTTATAACCAGAGGCATAAAATCGAAATAGAACACGCGAAAGATATAATAAAGTTTTTTAATTTAAAAAAGCATATAATAATTAATCTTGATTTCGGCGCCGTTAAAGGCTCCGCGTTAACGGACGACGCCTTAAGCGTTCCTAAAAACAGGATAGATAAAAACGACGGAATAAAAACGACTGGAAACGATACGTATATACCAGTTACGTACGTTCCGGCGAGAAATACTATTTTTCTGTCGTATGCGCTTGCCGTTGCCGAAGTCCGTAAAGCGTCCGATATTTTTATAGGAGCCAATTATATAGACTACAGCGGCTACCCCGACTGCAGGCCGGAATATTTAACCGCATTCGAAAAGACGGCAAACTTAGCGACAAAAGCCGGAGCGACCGGCGAAATAAGTTTTAAAATAAAAGCCCCGCTTCTAAAATTAACAAAAAAAGATATAATCGTAAAAGCGTTCGAAATAGGCGCGCCGCTCGAACTTACACACAGCTGTTACGACCCGGTAGAAGGCCTGGCATGCGGCGTATGCGACTCCTGCATTTTAAGGAGGAGGGGCTTCGCCGAAGCCGGAATTAACGACCCGACAAAATATTACGGGTCAGACTAATTCCGTTACCTCTTTGACGTTAAAAACCATCGCCGACCTTACCCAGCTAAAACGCGATTTTAATTTGTCGAAATTTATGCCGTTTTCCTCGAATTTTGCCTTGCCTTTAAGCAGAAATCCCGCACCTTTGCCCTGAAGTCCGGCAACGTCTTTTGAAGCCAGAATCATCTGCACTTCGCTCCCCGACTCTACATTTCTCTGCGTTTTATTAAGATGTCCCGCTGGAATTAAAAGCGTATCGTCGTTGTAAAGAACCTCGATATAGCTGTTCCACGTGGCGGCAAGATGAATTCCGTCCGTCCCGTACGTCGCAAAACTTGCCGGACCTTCGTGCTTTAAAATTTCGATTATTTTTTCGTTAAGCATAATTTAATAATCTCCTTGATATTGATATTAATTTTTTCCGTTTAAGGTAAACTTACATCGATTATATCATTATTATTCATTTTTTAATATACAGTATACTTACCCCAAAATTGCCGATAGAAATTTTTACTTTACCTGCTTTATTTTATATTCTACCGCATAAAACGTAATAGGGACAGTATCCGCATATTTTTTTGCCGGATTCTTTTTTAACGCAGTCGAAATAATCCGAGTTTATTATTTCTCCTGTCAGCATTTCGATAAATGCGGCATAGGAGTTGAAAGAACCGCCGTCTTTAAGGTCTATTGAATATTCCCTGCCTTTTTTAAGCCCCCATAGTTTAGCCGAAACATTCGAATGTCCTACGCCTTTATGGCTGCAGTAAAGCATTATATAAAACGGGAGCTGGACGGATTTGACGTTTTTCAGCCATTCTTCCCTGTTTCCCGCCGCCGGTATAAATTTTTTATCGGGTACCGATAATATTCCGCCCGTTTTATAATCTATAATAAAGTGCTCTCCGTCTTTTTCAAATATTAAGTCAGCTCTTCCCGCAAGTTTTATTTTTTGAGCGCACCGCTCAGCCGTTATAAAAGTTTCCATAGGATATTCGACGCCGGTTATGGTTGCGCCCGAAAGCTCTTTCCGCCTCGCCTCTATAAGCTCGCCGAGAGCATAAAACATCTGCCTTTTTTGCAGGTTAAGGACTTTCGAGCCGCGGCAGTTAAAATTTTTGCCTAATATTCCGTAAATCTCGGCTTTTTCGTTTTCCGAATCAGAAATCCGGTATTCTTTATATAAAAACTTTTCGAAATATTCTTTAAGAACGGCGTGGATAACGTTCCCCACGCCGGGTGCGTCTATATCCTCTCCTACTTCTTCGCTTTCGCTCATGTTTAATACGTACCTGTAATAAAACATCGAGGGGCATTTGAGATATGCATCGAGTTTGGCGGCTGAATAATCGATGCCGCAGAGATATTCCTTTACTTCTTCCGTCTTTTCTATTGGGGAAGGCTCTTTGCGGATAAAATTAATTTTAAAAGCGGAATTTGTTTCTTTCGGCTCTTTTAAATTTTTAGTTTTTTTCTGAATGTCCCATATAATTTTTTCTATGAAACGCGACTTTTCCGACGAGCTCGAATCTTTATAAAAGAAATGTACTTCTTTTGCGGCAGATATCAGGTTAAAAAAATTATACTCCTGCATGCGCGACGATTCGTCTGCCGCCGGAATCTTCAGGAATTTTCTTACGTCTTCGGTCAATACGGTATCTTCTTTCGAAACGTCCGGCAGGGTTCCTTCGTTTGCGCCGAGGTAATAAACTCTGTCGAAATTAATCGTTCTTGCTTCCAGCGGTCCTAAAACCTGCAGGCCTTTAACCGGCGTTCCGGCGAAAGGAACTTTCTGCCGCTTCAGGATGCTTTTTAAAAGGTTGAAATAACCGGATATTCCCTCGAATTTATAAGCCGAAAAACTTTCGGCGCCGAACTCCATTACGCTTTTAAGAGCGGATTCTATAAATTTTGAGCCGTAGGGATGTTTGTCCGCGGCTGAATTATGAGATACCGCGTCTATTATTTTTATAATTTTTTCTATAAAATCTTTTATGTTTTCGATATTTTCAAAGTCAGATATAAATATCCGGTGCATCTCCGAAAGATACGCTTTCATATCGTTTTGGCCGCCGGAGACGGGTTCGATGTTTTCGATATCCTTAACGGAAATAAATAAAATTTTATTTATTTTAATATAATATTCGATGGACTGAAAAAGCGTTCTGGTCCGGACGGCGTTAAAATCTAACTGAGGCAGTCCTTTTAATTTTCCGCTGATGTTTTTTACGTAAGGATGCAGAAATAACGAAATATAGTCTTTAGCATAAAATTTGCCGTTTTTTTTTCTGCCGTGCAGAACGGACATCAAATTAAAAAGCGTATATATAGGCGTCCTCTTTAAAGAATATCCGATAGATACGTTGTATTCTTCTTTATTTAACGAATTAAGGAGGTTGTGGAGCAGGGGAAAAAGATAGTCTTCTTTGGAAAGCACTATCAAATCCTTGGAAGACAGCTTGTTTTCGGACTGCTTTATCGTTTCTTTCAGGCGCATTATTTCGTTATGCACCGAGGAAACTTTGTTGAAATAAAATTTAACCTGCGCATATTCCGATTCATAGCCGTTATATTTATTTCCGCCGCCGTTTATTATTCCGTTTTTTTCCTCCGGAGGCTCTAAACCGATTTTTTTAAGAAAATCCGTTATTCCTGCGCCTGTTTTCGATACTATGCAGGCTTGCGTTTCATTTCCGGAGTTTTTATTTTTTAATAAATTTTTAAATATAACGGATTCTGCGGCGGTGATTCCGTAAAAAGCGGCAAGAATTACCCTCCTGCCGTTTAAAAAAGAAGAAACTGCGCCCGCGGCTGGATTTTCGGCGGTATTTTCCGCTATGGATTTATACCTGTAAGACCTCGAGCAGAATCCCCGCTCTGATAGAGTTTCGTAAAAAAGTTTATACATTTTAGAAAATTTTGCAAATTTATCGGGGAAATTAAAAATATTTAAGCCGGGGTCTATTTTTTCCGCTATAAGCCCGTCGCATGACGCGGGGTCGGCAGATTCTATCAAAAGCTCTTCGAAATCTCCGAACAGCTTATATCCCCAAGGCATAAAAACATCTAATTTTTCGGCATTTTTTATTAACCGAGTTTCTTTATTATTGTTTAAATCGAAAATAATAAAAGCCGCTTCGGCGGAATTTATCTTCGGAAAAGGCGGAAATACGGAGGGGGCGGATGATTCCCAGCATTTATCTATAAAATCGTCTATCGAAAACATTTCTACGGCGTCCGTAGAAATGTTATAGGCGCCGGAAATATATTTCCCCAGAAAATAGGCGGGCCTTCTGTGCGGGAATATAACCGCGACTTTTTGTCCCGATTTAATTTCTTGGAGGACTAAATCGCCGGTATATTTTATTATATCGGCGGATTTTTTTAAAATATGCGCCTCGCCCCCGCCCGAAATGCCGCCTAAAATAAAATTATCCATGATTTTTAACACTCTAATATGCCGCCGCTATCGATATTATATATAACGGCGGAAATCTTTTTACCGGCGTAAATATCCTTCAAAACGGATTTATATCCGAGCAGCTGGGTTTTGTAGGATTCCGACTCTTTCTTATTCATATCGCCGGTTTTATAATCCAATATGCAAATTTCGCCCGTTTTTTCCGATACGGAAACTCTGTCCATACGGCAGACGCTTCCGGCGGCGGACAGATACTCTTTTTCGGTAAATACTTCGTATATTTCCCTGTCGAACAGTTTCAGCAGAAAATTATTTTCTTTTATCCGCTCTATTTTTTCTTTTATATCGGTTTTAGTTTCGCAAATACCGGCTAAAAGCATATATTTTTCTATTAAGGCGTCCAAATTCATAAAGTCTTCGGCATATTTAATTTCGCTCAAAACTTTATGGTAAAAATCGCCTCTTTTTATGCTTAAATATTGGGTTACCGTTTTTATCGCTCGTTCGAAGCCGATATCGCAGTATCCGCAATCCAAAGCGATTTCCAAGTTTTCGGGCGGGTTTCCTTCCGAGCCGCCTTTTTCATTTTCATTTTCTTGTCCTTGCTCTTGTCCTTGCCCGTTTCTTTTTTCATTTTCGCTTTTTCCGTCTTTGTCTTCCGGCTTTTTGAAGGGCTTTTCGCCGGCAGACTCTTCCGGCAGAGGACATTCTCCCTTTGAAATAATAAGATTATACATCTCGTGCTTCGCCCTTGTCAGCGCGACATAAAGAACATTGAGGCCGCTTATATTTTCGTTTTTTACCGCGCCGAAATAAACCGACTCTAAATAAGAGGATTTAAACATCTTTTTGGTTATGTAAAGCAGGTCTAAAGACCCTTTTCCTTCTCCGGTATCCGTGTCCGACACGGCGGCAAAGTAGTTTTTTTTCGCTCCATTATTGTTTTTGCTTCCTGACCCGTCCGGTCTGAGGGCATAATTTTCTTCCGCAAAAAAAACGTTTATTACGGCATCCCACTGCAGTCCTTTTGCTTTATGGACGGTAAGAAGAGTCAGCGCGTCTGCGGCTTTCGGCAGTTCTAAAGAAAATATTTCTTTTTCGGAGCCGTCTTTAGAATTATCGGGATTAATTAAATCTAAAAAATCGTTTAAATCGGCGGAACCTTTTTCCTCCGCGTACTGGATTGCGTCTAAAAAATGCGCAAGATAGGCGGATTCTTCGGGAAAATTTTCCGTAATATTAAAAACTTTATAAATATAAAGGACTATTTCATACGGCGGAAGGTATCCGGTTTTGTTGAATAATTCTTCGAAGCATTCGTTCCATAAATTTTCGTATTTTTCCCTGAACTCTATATACAGCGGGACATTTTTTAAATTTTTTAAATTAGTTTCGAACAGAAATTTTTCGAACTCTTTTCTGCCTGACCCGAAGCCGTTCTTTTTCCCTAAAATATCTCCCAGAATAAAACCGCCGAAATTAAAATCGTCCGTCGGAGAATTTAAAAAATTTAATAGCATTTCTATTTCTTTTATAATTTTTCTGTTTCTAATGTCTAAACTGCTCTGCGTAACTACCGGATAGCCTTTTTCTATAAGCCGCCCCGCTATATCGTTAAGGTATCTGTTTTTCTGGGCCAGTACGGCTATATCTCCGTATCCGTAACCGCGCCTCTTAAGGTCTTCTATTATTTCGATAAGACGCGGTTCTATAATGTCTAAAGGATTGGCGGCAGGCGCGGCTGACTCCGCATCTTTTTCCATGGGGGCATCCGGATATTTGAATATTTCCGTTCGGCAGTAGCCTCCGGCATTAATATTTTTACCGCCTTCGTCAAGCGGCGTATCCTGTTCGTAAGTTAAAAAACCCGCCGGATCGCCTACGGATTCCGCCCTGTCCCTGAGCGCGCTTTTAAAAACGTTGTTTACGTAATCCACTAAAACCTTATCCGACCTGAAATTAAATTTCAGCGATACTTTTTTGAATTCGTTAAGCGAAGGAAAAGATTTGCCTCCGCCGTCCATAAGGGCTTTCATTATTTTATAATCTGCTCCCCTGAATCCGTATAAAGCCTGTTTCAGGTCTCCGACCGTGAACAGGGAGCCGCCTTTTGAAAGGGATTCTTCTATTAACGGTTTAAGATTGCGCCACTGCACTTTTGACGTGTCCTGAAACTCGTCTATAAAATAATGGTAGATGTTATTTCCCAGTTGAAAATAAATTTCGGGAACGGAACTTTCGCTTAAAAACCGGCTTAATTTTTTATTTATGTCGCTTATATAAACAAGTCCCGAAATTTTATAAGCGTTTATCAATTCTTTTTTAAAAGATTCGTAAAGGGTTAAATACGGCAGGCTTTTTAGTTTTGCTATATCCGGCAGATACTTATCGAAACCGTCGAATAATTCTTCCCACTTTTCCGAACAGCCGTCTTCATCCGGCCCGGTTTTATTTTTTTTACGGTTTTTATACGGAAACCCTTTTCTATCGTTGACCAATCCGAAATAATTTTTATCGTTCAAAAAATTTTTTATTTTATCTACGGTATCTTTTTTGAAGTTGCCTTTAATCTCTAAACCCTCGTCCTCAGCCGTTTTTAATAAATCTTTAAGCCCTTCTATCAAGGGCTTAAAATTTTCGTCCAATTTTGCTTTAAACGAAAAATCGGAAGAAAACTCTTCGTTATAGTCGGATTCGGTTTCCAGCAGGCGTTTCATCTCGTCTTTAATCTTTTTAACGGGGTTAAAGTCTATTCCGTCTCCGCTTTTATTCCTGTCTAAAAGGTCGAGAAATTCGTCTAAAACGGTTTGACCGGCGGACTCGACCATATTTATAACGGCGTAGTTTATAACCGGAGAACTTTCGGTAGATATTTCAAAATCAGGGGGCAGTCCTATCTCGGCGGCGGACGCTTTAAGTATCTTAGAGGTAAAACTGTCTATCGTTCTTATCTGAAAATCGTGGTAATTAGACAGTATCCCGTCTATAAGATTTTCGGCGGCCGAAGCGGGAGACTGTCCGCCGAAATCGGTAATATCCGAAATATAACGGAGCGTGCCGGCGTCGAGAAGGCCGAGGCGCATCGACTTCAGTTTGCCTAATACCTGCGTTTTCATCTCTTTCGCCGAATTGTTGGTAAAAGTAATACCCAATATATTTGTAAGTTTATTATCGGGTATATTGTTGCGCGATAATAGAAATTGCAGTACCCGCAGGGTAAGGGTATATGTTTTGCCCGAACCGGCGGACGCCTCTACGGAATAAATATGCGGGAAACGCAGTTCCGTATCTTTTTCCAGAGTTTCGTTAATTTTGCCGTCCATAACTATTTATTAATTTTTTATAGATTTTTATGCACGAACGAGATTTATCGATTCAAAAGCCATTTGAAGCTCTTCGTCGGTATGGACGGCAAAAACTTCCGCGCCCGAAGTTTTGCCGCCGAGCGGCATTACCGAGTTTTCGGCGTCGAGCCTGCCGAACGGGTCGTGCGACTGAAAATATTTTGCGGCGGCGGCGTTTTTTCGTCCGTCGATTTTTATTCCGAGATAAGTAAGATTTTCGCATACCTCTTTTCTCAAAAAGCCTGAATTTTCGCCTATGCCTCCGGTAAAAACAAGGGCGTCCACGCCGTTTAAGGCGGCGGCATACTGACCTATAAATTTTACGATTCTGTAAGCATACATTTTTAAGGCAAGTTTGGAATATTCGTCGCCGAATTCCGTTAATTCCTTGAAATCGTATGTTTTTTTAGATATGCCGAGAAGCCCGCTTTTTTTATTTAAAATTTCGTTTACGCCGTCGTCCGTTAAATTAAGCTTCTTTTTTAAAATAAAAGGGACTTCGGGGTCTATGCTCCCGCACCTCGTTCCCATCATAAGCCCTTCGAGCGGAGTATAACCCATAGAAGTGTCTATGGATTTTCCGTTTTTTACGGCGCACAAGCTTGCGCCGTTGCCGAGGTGGCAGATTATAAGTTTTTCTATAGGCTTATTCCTGTATATTTTTAACAAATTGACTATAAACGAATATGAAATCCCGTGGAAGCCGTATTTTTTTATGTCTAATTTTTCGAAGTATTCTATGGGAAGCGGATAAAGCGAGGCGTAAAGCGGAAGCGTTCCGTGGAACGCGGTATCGAAAATGCAGATTTGCCGGGCGTCGGGAAGCATGGCTCTCATAATTTCGAGCCCTTTCAGGTTGGAAGGGTTATGAAGCGGGGCAAGTCCGTTCAATTCCGACAGTTTTTTTATGTCGCCGTCTCCGGCTATGAGGGGTTTTATATAATATTTCCCGCCGTGGACGTATCTGTGTGCGACGATATCTACGGAACTGCCTATGCCGGTTTTTTGAAGAATATAACCCAGCGCCGTTTCGTGGTCTGCAAAGTTCCGCTTTTCGCTTTCCGTTTTATCTTTATCCCTCATGTAAAAAGAGCCGTATTCCGTTCCTATCTCTTCTATTTTGCATGATAACACCCTGTCTATATCCGATAATGACGATAAGGCGTTTTTTGAACCGCCGGATAAATCCGAAAAATCGAAAACGGAAAATTTTATAGAAGAACTGCCGCAGTTTATAGAAATTATTTTTAAATAGTTACGGGGCATATTTATCGCAAATAAACGGAAAATAAATTAAATTGATTTATATGTTTATTATAATATATAATAAACATATGCACAAATTTAATCCTGCCGACCATAAAAGGCTCGACTCCGAAGAAAGGCATAAACTTATGCCTCCCGAAGCCCTTGTAAACGAAATAGAAAAAACGGCGTACGAATATTTTAAAAAAGAAAATGCGGTCGCGTTTGCCGACATCGGATGCGGAAGCGGTTTCTTCTCGATACCGCTGGCAAAAAGGGCGCAAAATTTTAAAGATAAAAAATTCATCATGTTCGCGCTGGACATAAGCGAAGAAATGCTCGGCGTTTTTAACGGCAATCTTAAAAAAGCCCATGATATAGACTTGGCGGAATCCGGTTCCTGCATGATAAAATGCGTTAAATGCGAGGAATTTTTTATTCCACTCGAAGACTCTTCGGTAAACATTCTTCTTTTGGCGAACGTTTTTCACGAAATAGCAGGCAAAAGCGATTACCTGAAGGAAATCAAAAGAGTATTGAAAGACGGCGGAACTTTTTTTATTTTGGACTGGAAAAAGGAAGACCCGCACCCCGTATTCGGACCTCCGCAGGCCGAAAGGGTTTCTACGGAAGAAGCGGAAAAAGCCGTCGAGGAATCGGGTTTTAAAGATATAAAAATACTGCCTTTATATTCTTCGTCGTTTACCTTGGTTTCAAAAAAATAAAAACTCCTGCGCCATTATTTTTTTTAAGCGGCGGCTAAAATTTTTTAACGTTTAAAAAACAGGTCTAAAACGGCGACCAATATACCAATCTGTCCCGCCCAGAATATAAACATCCATTTAATAATATCGGCTTTATTTTCCGACATATTTTTGTCGAGTTCATTAATCCTTTTATCTATCTTGGCATCAAGTTTAGAAATTTCTTCCGTAAGCCTTCTTTCGAATTTCTCTTCGACAGTTATTATAGCCGCTTCGCTCGAAGATTTTACGATTTTATCGAAAAAATCGGCAAGTTCTTTCTGTTCTTCTTTATTTGTGTTTTTAAGCAATGCGGGCGGCAATGCAATAACCGATGCCATAGACATTTTTCCTCCTGATAAATTATATCATATGCAGATATTTTTTTAAAATAGCTATTTGCTATTGTTTTATTATAGCAGGAGAATATTACGGGATTATGACGGCAATGTTAAAAGCAGGTTAAATTTTTGTTGCAAATTTGTTATGTGAATCAGCAAACGCAGGCGGGATTATGAAAATAAATAAATCCGACTTTATTTAAGACATTAAATTACAGCACAGTAGGATGCTTGAAGTTTTTGTCGTCTTTTTCCGGATAGTCGATATTGTAGTGGGTGCCTCTCGACTCCTTTCTTAATATAGCCGAAGTTATTATAAGGTTTGCTACTTCCGCTATATTCCTCAGTTCGAGCAGGTCGGTGGTTATTTTAAAATTCCAGTAGTATTCCTTGATTTCCGACAGCAGGTTGTCTATGCGCCGCCTTGCCCTTTCGAGACGCTTGTCGGAACGAACGATGCCGACATAGTTCCACATAGTCCTCCTCAACTCGTCCCAGTTATGCGAAATAACTATCATCTCGTCGCCGCCGGTCAAGCCGAAGTCTTTCCACTCCGGGAGAACGGCCCGTTCTCCCTCATTGCTTAAAACTTCCGAGTTCCTGCTTTTACCGGTTTTTTTGAGCATCCTATCCGCCGCCTCATACGCCTTTTTAGCAAAAACGCACCCTTCGAGCAAAGAATTGCTTGCAAGCCTGTTTGCTCCGTGAAGCCCGGTGCATGCGACTTCCCCTATCGCGTAAAGGCCGCCGAGCGAAGTCAAGCCGTTTTCGTCCGCCATCACGCCTCCGCAGAGGTAATGGGCGGCGGGAACAACGGGAATCCATTTTTTAGACATATCTATGCCGAAACTTAAGGTGATTTTAAATATATCGGGGAACCTTTTTTCCAAAAACTCCCTGCTCTTATGCGTCATATCGAGATATACGCATTCGTCTCCCGTCCTTTTAAGTTCGAAGTCTATAGTCCTTGCGACTATATCGCGCGGAGCGAGGCTTTTAAGGGGATGGACTTTATCCATAAAAGGCGTTCCGTCTTTTAATCTTAAGGTTCCGCCCTCTCCTCTCAGCGCCTCGGATATCAAAAACGATTTTGCTTCGGGGTGATACAGTATCGTAGGGTGAAACTGATAAAATTCCATATTGGCTATTTTAGCGCCCGCCCTGCGCGCCATCGCTATTCCATCGCCCGTGGATATATCGGGATTAGAAGTATAGAGGAAAACTTTTCCGGCTCCGCCCGTGGCAAGAACGACGACGTCCGCTCCCGCCGTTATAACTTCGCCTGTATTTTTATTTAAAAAATATGCGCCTAAAACCCTGTTTTCCTTTTCTCTTTCTATTTTAAGCTTGCGGGTAGTAATTAAATCGATGCCTATGTGGTTTTCGAATATTTTTATATTCGGCTTTTTTCTGGAAGTTTCGACTAACGCCCTTTCTATTTCCCTTCCGGTAATATCTCCGGCATGAAGAACCCTTCTTTCGGAATGTCCGCCTTCCCTGCCGAGGTCGAATTCTTTATTGTTTTCGGAATATTTGGCAAATTTAACGCCCCAGCCTAAAAGATCTTCTACTACTCCCGGTCCTTCTTCCACGACCATTCTTACGATTTTTTCGTCGCAAAGTCCGTCCCCCGCTGTCAGCGTGTCCCGAATATGTTTCTCATAGGAATCTTTATCGAGGTTCATAACGGCGGCAAGCCCGCCTTGAGCGTAATTAGTATTCGATTCGGCTTCTTCTTTTTTTGTAAAAATACCGACGGAAACCGATTCGTCGAATCTGTTTGCGAGAGAAAGTCCGGCTATTCCAGAACCGATAATAAGGACGTTAAAATGCATGGCCGAGGATTGTTTATTCTTTATTTATGCTCCACTTCAAAACGGCTTTTCCGTTTACTCCGGTAATTATAAGTTTTATCCATTTTACCGGAGGATTCAAAAACAGCTTATTTTCTTTTTTAGCGTAATATTCGGGAAATTTCATAATATACTGCTTCGACCAGCCGGTAACGTAGGGAAAAAACTTCTTTAAAAACACTCTTTTTTCCCGGGAAGGCTTGATGCTGACGGGCATTACGCTTTCACCCTCGTTATTCGTTAAATAAACCATCCATATAGAGCGGCTTGAATCTAAATTGTTATAGGATTTTTGCGGAATATAAATCGAAACTAAAAAAGTAACGTATCCGCGCAGTTTTTTCCTTAATCCTTCCGGCTTTTTCATATAATAATAGAGGTATTCTTTCTCATAAGCGCGGACGAAAGTTTTATTAAAATAAGTAGCCCTTATATACATTACGGTATTCAGTTTATTATAAATATCGGCTTTTCTGCTCGCTTTCCGCAGAGCCGACCTGTATCCGCCGCTCGACTGAAACGAGGGAGGAATACCGAGCGAGCTTAAAACCGAACATCCCGACAGGCAAAAAAGAGGGGTAGAAACCGCAAAAGACAAGATAATTAAAAAAACCGTTCTTTTCATAAAAGTATTCATAATAACCCTAATAATGCAGCATAAATTTTAACTTAACTGAATCAAGTCCGTACAAGTACCAATTATCCCGTTATATCGCTTTTCGTAAAAACCGAATGAAGGACAATGCCGTTTTCCTTAAGAAATTCCGCCCCGCCCTCCTGCCTGTCAACCATACATACCGCGTCGGTTATCTCGTAGCCCTCTTCTCTTGCGTTTTTGACGGCTTTTAAAATAGAGCCGCCGGTAGTAACGACGTCTTCTATTATTAAAATATTCGCTCCTTTGGATAAAAACTGAACCGGTTCTATAAGGTTGCCTTTGCCGTATTCTTTTTTTTCTTTCCTGATGACCACCGATTTTAAAGGATTTTTATCTAAAAAACTTGCCGCCAGAATTGCCGAAATCAGCGGAATACCGCCTACCGGAACGCCGGCGATAACCGAAAATTTTAAATCTTTAGCATTACCGATTTCTTCGTATAGCAATTTTCCGATTAAATATAAATACTCGCCGTCGAAAGAAATCCTCCGCAAATCTATATAGAAATCGCTCTTTTTCCCCGAAGCGAGCGTAAATTCCTTTTTTTCCCAGCACAGCGTTTTTATAGCGTTTAATACGAAGGTTTTAGTTTCGCCCGCATTATTCATTTTATCGTTTTTGGCCGGTAAATTTAATTAATTTAATTTAATTTAATTTAAAAGACTTCTTTGCTGAAAAGCTTTAACTGGGTCTGGTTTTCATATTCGGATTCGCAGTCTATTTCCTGGGGATAAACGTTTGAAAAGCAGGCCTCGCAGAAATTTACGCCGTTTCCGACGGCTCTTCTTAATCCGTCTATCGAAAGAAACCTCGTAGTCGTAGCTCCAAGTTTGGCGTTTATCTCCTTTTCCGTATATTTAGAAGCCATAAGGTCTTCTTTAACCGGGGTGTCTATTCCGTAAAAGCAGGGGGCTATTACCATAGGAGAACTTAAGCGCAGATGAATTTCTTTTGCCCCGGCAAGTTTAAGCATATCGACTATTTTTTTAGACGTCGTCCCCCTTACTACGGAGTCGTCCACCACTACGACTTTTTTGCCTCTTATAACGTCGGGAACGGGATTTAATTTTACCTTGACGCCGAAATGCCTTATAGACTTTTTAGGCTCTATGAAAGTTCTGCCCACATAGTGGTTTCTGGTAAAACCCATTTCGAAATCTATTCCGGAACCTTTTGAAAATCCCAAAGCGGCAGGCGCTCCCGAATCGGGAACGGGTATTACGATATCCGCATCGGGCGCAGATTCTTTCGCAAGCTCCTTACCCATTTGAATGCGGAGCTTATAAATGGATTTGCCGTTAAAAATACTGTCCGGTCTTGAAAAATATATAAGTTCGAAGACGCAGTTAGAAGTTTTTTCTAATCTGAAAGGAAAAAAGCTTTTTACTCCTTCGCCGTTTACCAGAACTACTTCGCCGGGTTTGACGTCCCTGATATATTCGGCGTTTATAAGGTCTAGGGCGCAGGTTTCGGACGCAAAAACCAAAGAGCCGTTAAGCCTCCCCATAACGAGCGGCCGGAAGCCGAAAGGGTCTCTTGCGGCAATCATCTCTTTTTCAGAAAGAAAAAGGAAAGAATATGCGCCTTTAAGCCTTTTTAAAGAATTTATCGTCCTGTCTATAAGAAGGTCTTCCGCCGATGAAGCTATCAAGTGTATTACGACCTCGGTATCGGAGGTGGAGGAAAATATAGAGCCGTTTTCTTCGAGTTCGTCTTTTATAATGCGGGCGTTAGTAATGTTTCCGTTATGTGCTACCGCGATAGAGCCGTAATAGTAATCGGCGACTAGCGGCTGCGCGTTTTTCAGGAGAGTTTCTCCCGCCGTAGAATATCTGACGTGTCCTATAGCGTTTTTTCCTTTAAGCTGGGAAAGGGTATTTTCTTTGAATACATCGTTCACGAGACCGAGGCTTTTATGAAAATAAAGATTATTGGCGTCGGAGGATGCTATGCCGCAGGATTCCTGCCCCCTGTGCTGAAGTGCGTAAAGCCCCAGATAAGTTATTTTGGCCGCCTCTTCGTTGTTATATATTCCGAATACGCCGCATTCGTCTTTTATCTCTTCCATTTTAAAAAACCGCCGCCCCCGTAATTTTTCTTAAGAATATAAATTGGAATTAAATTGCCGAATAGTACCCTTCTTTTATTTTACCACTTTTTAAGTTTATTATCCCGTTAATTTTCATTGCGCCTTTTTCTACGCTGCCGATTTTTTCCGATTTTATGCCGTATTTTTTAAGGATTGCGGCCGTTTCGGACTTCCGCCGTCCGTCCGGTTTTTGAACCGTGGTTATTATAAAAGCCTGTTCGAATTCGGAAAATAAAAATTCGTCGATTCTGAGCTTGTGCGCCTTAATATCGCAATTTACGTCAAATCCGAGGGTTTTTTCGGGATTAGTTATTGCGCTTTCCGCAAGAGCGGTAAAAATTCCGCCTTCGCTTATGTCGGCGGCGCTTTTCAAAAATCCTTTATTTATCAAAGACCTTAAACAGTTCTGCAACCGGACTTCATAGTCTAAATCCAAATCCGCAGGTTTTTGCCGAAAATCTCCATATGCAAGTTCCATATATAAACTGCCGCCGAGACCGCCTTTAATGGAACCGAGCAGGTAAATTTCGTCGCCTTCGTCTTTAAAATAAGGCGTTACCGCACTGCCGGCGTCGTCTATAAATCCCAGCATGCCTATTACCGGAGTCGGATAAATCTTGGAAACGTATGTTTTGTCCCCGTCTTTTTTTGCGGTTTCGTTGTAAAAACTGACGTTTCCGCTTATAACGGGAGTATTTAATTTTACGGCCGCCGATTTTATGCCTTCTACCGCATATGCAAACTGCCACATAATTTCGGGGTCTTCGGGGCTCGCAAAATTAAGGCAGTCAGTAATCGCGGCGGGATAACCTCCGCACGCGGTTATATTGCGGGCGCATTCCGTTACGGCAAGCGCTCCTCCGGTAAAGGGGTCCAGATACGTATATCTGGAATTTCCGCCTGCGTTAAGCAGAAAGCCTTTATCGCCTTTTTTAGATTTGTTTCTGCCTCCGCCCGCGCCGTTAATCCTTAAGACCGCCGCCGAAAAACCCGGCGGAACGACGGTAGCCGTCCCTATGGAATAGTCGTACTGGGTAAAGACCGTCCTTTTAGACGCTATATTGGGGTGGGTTATAATTTTAACGGCAAGAGCGTTAAGATTTTCGGGTATTTTGTAATTATTTATTTTTACGGGCTTTATTTTATTCAAATATTGCGGTTTTTTTAACGGTCTTTTATATTCAGGCCCGTTAACGATAACATCTACATCCAACGTTTTATAAATTTTCGACTTATAATAAAATTTAATAACTTTTTCTTTTATTACTTCTCCCGCCTTAACGCAGTTCAACCCCCATTTGTCGAAAACGGCTTTCAATTCCGGAAATTTTTCCTTTTCGCAGGCAATTAACATTCTTTCCTGCGATTCAGACAGCATCATTTCTACCGGAGTCATTCCGGCGGTTCTGAGCGGAATAGCGTCTAAGTCTATAAGCATTCCTTTTCCGCTTTTATCAGCCATTTCGAAGGACGAACTCGTCAAGCCGGCGGCGCCCATATCCTGAATGGATACGATAAGTTTTTTCTCCATAGCTTCGAGGCATGCTTCGAGAAGAAGTTTTTCGGTAAAAGGGTCGCCTACCTGAACCGTGCTTCTTTTTTTGTTCTTTTTTAAGTCGAATTCTTCGGACGCCATAGTGGCTCCGTGTATTCCGTCCATTCCGGTTGCCGAACCAACGTAAACTACTATATTTCCGACTTCGCACTTAGAAGAAAGAAATATGCCGTCTTTTTTAGCTATGCCTATAGTGAAAGCGTTTACGAGTATGTTGTCGTTATAACATTCGTCGAATACGACTTCGCCGCCTACCGTAGGCACGCCCATGCAGTTTCCGTAAAAACCTATTCCTTTAACGACTTCGGAGAGATAATAAGGCGTCCTCGGATGCGAAAAACTTCCGAACCTTAAGGAATTGAGGTTTGCCACTGGCCTTGCGCCCATAGTAAAAATATCGCGCATAATGCCGCCTACCCCTGTCGCAGACCCCTGAAAAGGCTCTATGAAAGAAGGATGGTTATGGCTTTCCATTTTAAATACAAGCACGTCGCCTTCCCCAAAATCGACTACTCCGGCATTCTCTCCGGGACCTATCATGACCTTGCCGCCTTCCGTCGGCAGGGTTTTAAGGTAAACCTTGGAACTTTTGTAAGAACAGTGTTCCGACCACATAGCCGAGAATATGCCGAGTTCGAAAGAGTCGGGCTCCCGACCGAGCAGTTCCGAGATTTTTTCGTATTCTTCGACCGATAGGCCGAAAAGTTTTTCCGCCTGTTTTTTAGTTTTATCCATTTTATTTTATAATTTTTTATTTTTCCTTTATATATTTGATAATGGATTTAAAAATCCAGCCGCCGTCTTCGCTTCCGAGAATTTTTTCCGAAGACCTCTCCGGATGGGGCATAAGTCCCATTACGTTGCCGGCCGAATTTGAAATGCCGGCGATATTGCGTATGGAGCCGTTTGGATTGGAACCTGCGGTAATTCCGCCTTTTTCGTCGCAGTATTTAAAAATAATGCTCTTTTTCCCGTCTAAACCGGAGATTAAGCTCTCCGTCGCAAAATAGTTTCCGTCATGGTGGGCTATGGGCATTTTAAGAACGGCGCCTTTTTCTACGGCGCACGTGAAAGGCGTTTCGGTATTGAGCGTTTTTAAATATACGTCTTTGCACTCGAACTTTAAAGAACGGTTGGCAAGCATAACGCCGTCCAGGAGACCCGCTTCGAGAAGTATCTGAAAACCGTTGCATATTCCGAGCGTTATACCGCCTTTGGCGGCATAGTCCTTAACCGATTCCATAACGGGACTTCTTGCGGCAAGAGCGCCCGACCTTAAATAATCTCCGTAAGAGAATCCGCCGGGAATTACGATAAAATCGTATTTTTTAAGGTCTTTGATTTCGTCTTTATGCCATATAAAAGATGCATTTACTCCGAATACCGAGTTTAAAACGCGATAAACGTCCGCGTCGCAGTTTGAACCGGGAAATACCGTAATCCCGGCTTTAATTTTTTTATTGTCCATTGTCGGGTTTAATTTGAATTTATGAAGCGGTTCATTTAATTTCTATGCTGAATTCTTCTATTAACGGGTTCGATAGAACTTTCTCCGAAATTTCTTCGGCTTCTTCTTCAAGCGGGCGGCGTTTGCCGCTTTTGTCTTCATTGAAATCAAGTTCTATATATTTTCCTACCCTTACGTCTTTAACGTTGCCGTAACCGGAAGACTTAAGAACCGATAAAACTGCTTTTCCCTGAGGGTCGAGGACTTCTTCTTTCAGCACAACCTTAATAAATGCTTTTTTTGCCATTTTTTCCTCTTTTCATTTTTATTTGACTTCTATAGTTTATATTAAAACAACCACCCCGCCCTACGGGCACCCCTCCTTATAAAGGAGGGGTGCCAGGCGCCAGCCTGACGGGGCGGTTAAAAAATAAATCTGCCTTTTCTTATGCCTTTTCCGGCTATTCGGCGTTATACCTGTCGAATATATAATTTATGTATTTGTAATAATAATTTATATCGAATATAGCTTCTATTTCTTCCGGCGTCAAAAGATTAGAGACGGAGGCGTCTTTTTTTAATAATTCCTTGAAGCCCGTCTGCGTTTGAATGCTCTCGTGGGCAAGTTTTTGAACTATTTTATAGGCTTCTTCCCTTAACATGCCTTTATCCACTAAGGACAATAAAACTTTCTGCGAAAAAATAACTCCTTTGGTCAAATCGATATTTTTGAGCATATTTTCTTTATTGACGACTAAGTTGTCTATCAGATACGTCAACTGATGAAGAATGTAATATGCCAGAATAGTAGAATCCGGAGCTATAATTCTTTCTACCGACGAATGGGATATGTCTCTTTCGTGCCACAGGGGTATATTTTCTAAAGAGGCTATAAGATTAGACCTTAAAATTCTCGAAAGTCCGCAGATATTTTCGGATATTATCGGATTCTTCTTGTGCGGCATAGCGGAAGAACCTTTTTGGCCCGGCGCAAAAGGCTCTTCGACCTCGGAAACTTCGGTTCTCATAAGATGCCTGATTTCAAGCGCTATTTTTTCGCAGGAAGCTCCGAGCGACGCAAGCGCGTAAAAGGCGTCGGCATAAACGTCTCTCTGAATAACCTGGTTCGATAAAATATTATTAAGTCCGAGCAGTTCCAAGGCGTTCTTTTCCACTTCGGGAGGTATATTGGCATATGTTCCTACGGCTCCCGAAAGTTTGCCGAAAGACGACGAACTAACGGCGTTTTTAATCCTTTTCTCAGCCCTTTTAATTTCTTCGTAAAATATCAGAAGTTTAAAACCCATAGTGACTGGTTCGGCATGTATTCCGTGCGTCCTTCCCATTACCGGCGTAAATTTATGCCTTAACGCCTGATTTCTGAGAGATTCCTTGAGGGTTTCGGCTTTCTTAAGAATAAGTTCGAGCGCTTCTTTTAATATTAAAGAAAAAGACGTGTCGCCCACGTCGGAAGAAGTAAGCCCTAAATGAATAAATCTCGAGTC
>JAKAQA010000055.1 GCA_021811805.1 bacterium
AAAGCATAAGCAAAAGGGACTTCGAAGCTCTTTCGGAAAGAGCCATGGACAGCGACGAGCTTGAAAAGGAAAGAGGAATAACTATTTTATCTAAATGTACGGGAATTAAATATAAGGATTACAGAATTAATATAGTGGATACGCCGGGACACGGAGACTTCGGAAGCGAAGTAGAAAGGGTTCTCGCCATGGTGGACGGCGTCCTTTTGTTAGTGGACGCTTTCGACGGACCTATGCCCCAGACCAGGTTTATCCTTAAAAAATGTTTCGAATACAATCTGCACGTCCTGCTCGTTATAAATAAAATCGACAGACCCGGAGCAAGGCCGGAAGAAGTTTTAGAAATGGTTTACGACCTTTTCCTAGAACTCGGCGGAGAAAACGTAAATCTGAATTTCCCCGTCATCTATTCTTCGGCTAAAGAAGGCTACGCCGTTAAAGATTTAAAAATTCAGGGAGAAGACAGATTTAAAGATAAGCTCAATCCTTTGTTCGATGCGATAATAGATTTTATACCTCATCCTCCTATATTAAACAAGCCAGGCCTCGAATTTCTGGTTACCAGCATAGGCCACGACGATTTTCTGGGAGCGACGGCTATAGGAATAGTTAAGTCCGGCAAGCTCAAAGCGAACGATGCAGTGTATTTATATAATGCAAAAGACGAATTGGTAAAAGCGAAACCGAACAAGATTTTTTTGTTCGACGGTCTTAAAAGAGTGGAAACCAACGAAATTAACGAAGGAGATATAGCCCTGGTAGCAGGGCTTACGGGAGTTAACGCCGGCGATTACGTCGTGAACGATAAGCCGGTTTCGCCGCTTCAGAGAATAAAAATAGACGAGCCGGTCATACTCGTAAATTTTATAGTCAACAAAAGCCCGTTTTCCGGGAAGGAAGGAAAGCTCGTTACGACGAGGCAGTTAAGGGAGAGGCTTTTCAAAGAGGTATCCAATAACGTCGGCTTAAAAGTGGTAGAAACCGGAGACGAAACGGTATTCGACGTTTACGGCAGGGGACTCCTGCACCTTTCTATTTTAATAGAAAAAATGAGAAGGGAAGGATTTGAATTCGCCGTATCAAAGCCAAAAGGCGTGGTAAAGGAAGTGGACGGGAAAAAGATGGAGCCTTACGAGCTTTTATATATAACCGTCAAAGACGAATTTACCGGTTCGGTGCTTGAAAGGCTTTCTTCTATGAAAGGAAATTTATTAGATATGACGAAAGACGACAAAGGCAATACTTACCTTGAATTCGTAATACCTTCGAGAAGCATAATGGGATTTCATAACGAATTTCTGACTATGACGAAAGGCACCGGTACGATGAACCATAACTTTTATAAGTTCGACGACTATGCTTACGACATATCCCCAAGAAAAAACGGGGTAATGATATCCATGGAAAACGGAGAAGCCAACTCTTACGGACTCTTTAACCTTCAGGACAGGGGCAGTATGTTTGTCGCCCCCCAGGACGAAGTTTACGAAGGCATGCTCATAGGCATCCATTCGAAACCGGGCGATATAACCGTAAATCCGTGCAAGAAAAAACAGCTTACGAATATGCGGTCAAAGGCTTCCGACGAAATGATAACGCTGACGCCGCCTATAAAGCTAACCATAGAATACGCCCTTGAATTTATAGAAGACGACGAACTTGTAGAATTTACGCCTAAGTCTATCCGCCTGAGAAAAAAACTGCTGTCGGAAAACGACCGCAAGAAAGAATCGAGGGGCCTTCTCAAAGTTTGACGGCTCCATATTAAATGTTATATATTATATTTATTGCCTGAAACATATATATAATAAAAACAGGATTAAACCTCCGTATGAGAATAAAAGTTTGCGCCGTGCAGATGTCGCCGTCCAAGGATATCGATTCATCTATGCTTAAAGCGGCGGACCTTTTATCCATGGCGGCAAAGAATAAAGTCAACGTCGTCTGTTTCCCTGAGCTTTTTTTAATGAACTGGTTTTTGCAGGATAAAAGCCCCGAAAAAATACGGGAGAATATCGGGACGGCTGAAGATTTAGACGGCAGAACGTTAAGTTTTTTCAGGGAACAGGCTAAAAAATTTAACGCCGTCGTCATAGTTCCTTTTTTTGAAAAATACGAAAATAATTTCTACAACAGTTCCGCCGTGATAAGCGAGGAAGGAAGCATCATCGGGGTTTACAGGAAAGTTCACCTTCCGGAACTGGAATATTATCACGAGAAATCCTATTTTTCCTCCGGAAACGATTTTCCCGTTTTTAAAACGAGTTTTGCAAATATAGGGGTTCAGATGGGCTGGGACAATTTTTACCCCGAATCTTCAAGGATTTTGTCTCTTAAAGGCGCCGATATTATTTTGTCTCCGACCGCTTCGGCTTTCAATACCAACGGAAAATGGTTTTTGTCTATCTCGGCAAACGCTTTTTTAAACGGCGTATATATATTGAGGGTCAACAGGGTAGGCAGGGACAAGCCGCTGGATTTTTACGGAAAATCTTTCTGCGTATCGCCGGGCGGAAACATAATAGACGATTTTGCGGGAATAAACGAGTGCGCCCTTATTTACAATATCGATATTAAGGAAGTGGAAAGAGCGCGGGAAAACTGGCCTTTTATCGGAAACCGCGCCAAAGACGCATATAAGGATATTATTAATTATTGACGGATTGCTTGCAATGATATAACGTAAATTGAAATATCGTTTCGTATGAAAATAAATTTTTTAGACCTGAAAGAATTTGTTTCCCCGCACGCAACTAATCATTCCTTGACCGAATATATAATCAAAGAAATGTTCGACCTCCATATGCGGTCGTCCCAAACCGTATGGGACAGGAAAATGTTCGACGACGAATTGAAGCGGGAAGGTTCCGGTTTTTTAATATGCTATTCGGACGGCGCGGCGGATAAGGCGGACGGCGGCGGTTCTTCCGGAAAATTTACGGAGGGGGATATAGACGCTTTCATGAAATTCGATTTGCAGTCGCGTATTATAGGTTTTTTTATTTTCTATAACGTTCTGGACGAAATGCACATACTGGACATTACCGTGGCGGAAGAAATGCAGTCGAAGGGAATAGGCTCGCTAATGCTCGACAGGGTCATAAAAATAAATGCCGGCAGAGGCATAAAAGATTTTTTTCTTGAAGTCAGAACTTCTAATTTAAAGGCGGTGAATCTTTATAAAAAGTTCGGCTTTAAAATATTTATGCTCAGGAAAAACTATTACGAAGATAACGGAGAGGACGCTTTATGCATGGTAAAAAAATCGTAAGCGAAAAGTGCGAAATAACCGTCAACCGAAAAATAAAAGATACCGAAGGAACATATATTTTAAGAATTAAAAGCGGGTTCATAGCGTCTAATTTTGAACCCGGGCAGTTTGTCATGCTCAAGATTAACGAAGGCGGGCTTAATCCTCTTCTCGGCAGGCCGTTTTCTATTTTCAACAGATTCGGCGATTCAGAATTCGAAGTATTATACAGGGTTTTCGGAAAGGGAACCGGAATATTGAGCGAAACAGCGGAGGGGAGTTTTCTGGAAGCAACCGGCCCTCTGGGAAACGGTTTCGAACTTAATCTTAATGCCGTTCATAAAGTCCGCATATTGATTGCCGGAGGCATAGGCATAGCCCCTTTATATTCTTTGCCGGAATATATTAATAATAATTCCGTTCAAGATAAAACAATACTGTATTACGGCGCGAGAAAAGCCGAAGAGCTTTATTTCAGGCACAGCATCCATTCGCGGTTCGACGAAGTTTATTTTGCTACGGACGACGGGTCTTTCGGATATAAAGGAAACATAATAGATATGCTGTACGAAAATACGGGCGGCGGCGGTTTCAAGGATACGGCGAAGGACGCGGATTTTTATGCCTGCGGTCCAAAGCCTATGCTGAACGCGCTTATTTCAAGATTTTCGGAGTCCGGAATTTCCGGCAGGCTTCAGGCGTCTCTCGAAGAAAGTTTCGGCTGCGGCATAGGGGCGTGCCTCGGATGCGTAATAAAGGCAAAAACGGATACCGGATTCGAATATAAAAGGGTCTGCAAAGACGGGCCGGTTTTTTACGCGGACGAGATTTTAATTTCCGAAGAAAAGCCTGAGGCGGTAAAAAAAGAAGGCGCAAAAAGCGCCGTTAAAAAAATAGAACCCGACCTTTCCGTGAAGCTCGGAAATTTATCTTTAGATTATCCGGTTATGCCCGCTTCCGGCACCTTCGGATACGGCGAGGAGTTTTTTGAAATTATCGATTATGATTATTTCGGGGCGTTAGTTACCAAAGGAATATCGCTTAAACCCTCAAAAGGGAACGAAATGCCGAGAATCTGCGAAACTTCCTGCGGCATGATTAATTCCATAGGGCTTCAGAACATAGGGTTCGAGAAATTCAGGGACGAAAAAATGCCTTTTTTGAGAAATTTTAAGAAACCCGTAATAGTTAATTTTTTCGGAAGCAGTATAGAGGAATACGCCGAACTGGCGGAAAAACTTGCGAATATCGGCGGCATAGGCGCGCTTGAGGCGAATATATCGTGTCCCAACATAAAAGAAGGCGGCAGGTCTTTCGGTTCCGACCCCGAAGTCGTATATGAATTGGTTTCGTCGGTAAAGGAAAAAATAGGCGGCGGACTGCCTTTAATCGTGAAATTGACCCCTATGGTCAGCGACATATCTTTAATCGCCGAAGTCTGCGAAAAGGCGGGCGCCGATATTATTTCGCTGATAAACACAATTCCGGCGGCCGCCATCGACATAAAGACGAAAAAATTTAAATTAAACAGGGGTTACGGCGGATTGTCCGGAGCCGCCGTCAAACCCGTCGCGTTAAAGCTCGTCGGCGACGTTTATAACGCCGTAAGAATTCCGGTTATAGGAATGGGAGGGATAAGCTCCTGGGAAGATGCGGCGGAGTTTTTCCTTGCCGGGGCTACCGCCGTCGCCGTAGGAACATACGCTTTCGTAAATCCTAAAATAATTACGGAAATTACGGCCGGATTAAAAAACTATCTGGCGGAAAACGGATTCGACAGTATTTATAGTATTATAGGTTCGGTACATAATAATAAATAAATAAATAAAGAAAATGCTCACAAATTTGCTTGCCTTTTTATCAATTATCCTGCTTGCCGCTTTCGGCGCGGTTGCGGCTTTTTTCGTAAAATACGCGTATAGGCAAAGGAAATTAACGGACGGGATAATCGATAAAAACCTGTTTGAAAAAGACGCATTAATAAAAAAAGCTATCGTCCTCGAAGAAGAAGCCAAGTCTTTAAAAGAAAAGCTCGAAGCATTGAACGGCTCGTTGGAAGCCGCAAACGCTTCGGCTGAAAAATTCAGGGACGAAAATAAAAATTTATTTGCAAAGATTTCGGAATTATCCGCGGAAAATAAAAACCTGCTCGAAAAAGCCGAAAATATGAAAGCCGATTATGAAGGAAGATTAGAGCGGCAAAAAAAAGAATTTCTCGATTTTAAGCAGGCTTTTGAAAACCTTTCCGAAAACCTGTCCTCAAAGATACTCGAAGAAAAAAGCAAAAAACTTTCGGAAATAAATAAAGAAAGCATAAGCGGCATACTTAATCCCCTTTCCGAAAAGATTCTGGAGTTCCAAAAGAAAGTCGAAGAAACGTACGACAAGGAATCCAAGCAGAGGTTTTCCCTTCAAAACGAAATAAAAAAGCTCGTGGATACGCAGGATACGATGAAGCAGACCACCGAGAACCTGACGACCGCGCTGAAAGGCACGGGAAAGGTTCAGGGCGACTGGGGCGAAATGATACTGGAACAGCTGTTGGAATATTCCGAATTAATCGAAGGAATGCAGTATGAAATCCAGCCGACCGTTAAGTCCGTCAACGAAATGGACGAGAAAATAAATTTAAGGCCGGACGTTATCGTCCATCTTCCTAAACACAGGGATTTAATCATCGATTCAAAAGTGTCCTTAACGGATTACGAAAGATATATGAGCTTAAGTTCTGCCGGCGCCGCCGCGGATGCCGAAAACGGCGTGGATGCCGATAAATTCCTTAAATCCCATGTTCTTTCCGTAAAAAGGCACATAAACGAATTAAGCGATAAAAAATATTCGCGTTTAACCGGTTCGAACAGCATAGATTCCGTTATTATGTTCATACCCGTAGAGTTTGCCTATACGGCGGCCGTAAATTACGACAGGGAGCTTTTAACTTACGCATATAGCAAAAACGTAATTATAGCGACGCCGTCGATTATTATGCTGATTTTAAAAATAGTTCAAAACCTGTGGATTCAGGAAAAAAGCCAGGAAAAAGCCGCCGAAGTAATGGCGCTCGCCGGACAGCTATACGATAAATTCTGTTCGTTCGCAAAAAGCATGGACGATATAGGTTCTTCGCTTGACAAAACCTCCGCGGCATACGAAAACGCCAGAAAACTTCTCGTTTCCGGAAAAGGCAATATAATGTCGCGATTCGAAAAAATGAGACTGCTCGGAGCAAAGACAACCAAGACTTTAGACGCCGGAAAGTTCGACGGCGAAGAGGAAGACGGCGGCGGAGGCTATATTGAATCTAATCAAAAGTCTGAATCGGAATATATCGAAAGGGGAAAATAATCAGCCCCCCTTTAATTCGACTTTAATTCATTTATTCTATATCGCAACTCCGGTTTTTCTTGCCCCCGGTTATTTTTTCATAAATCGTTTCAGAAGCAAAATTCTGGCAAACTAAGGTGGGAGTAAGATAATAAATAAATCAGACACCTTTAATTTCCATAATTTTATAAAATCTTCTTTCCTGTTTTCAATATTTCCAAAACAAAAGGATTAGTTCTATGATATAGAGTTTAGCGCTTATAAAGCCGAAGGCTTTATGCTAAACGGAATGATTAGCCGGAGAAAATAGCTCGTATAATCTGTTAGCATTTATATCTATAAAAATGGAAGCGGCTTGGACGCATAATATTGTCGGGAAGGTGCAACCTAATTTGCCTTTTTATAAAAAATTTACACAAAAAAGTTGACAGTATCGAAATATACCGCACGCTACTAATAATTTTATTATAGCATATAAAAACAATAGCCCGTCAAGTATTTTTTACATTTTTTTTTAAGAATATTATTCTATTACTGCTTCGGCCAGACTATAAAAGATTTTTTTCTTTTACCGGCGCGGTATATGCTAAAATCTTTATCGAGAGTGAAAATATCATAAATCTTGGATTCTTCGGCGAATGCGACTATGGTTGCATCGGCAAAATCCATAGGCACGTTTTTATATTTTTTTATAAGTTCCGTTTCTCTCAATAACATATTTTCAGTTTGAGATATAATGCTAAAACCGCCTTTAAAAATAAAATCTAATAATTGTATCTGAGCTTCCGCAGATACACGCTTGCCAAGAAAATAAGCCGTTTCGGTAATTACCGCTTCCGGTATAAATATTTTCCCCTCAAATGATTTAAAAAAATTAAGGCAAATAAGATGGTCTTTATCGCGAGGATTCATAAGAGCGAGAAGAGGACCTGTGTCTATTATGATTTTATTCATTTTCCTCAAAGCATTCCGAAATATAGCGTTTGTGATTTCTTCCTAAATCCGGAATATCTATTGGAATCCGCCCTATTAGGTCTTTGACTTTATCGTACGGCTTTTGTGGAAAATGCGAAGGGTTTGAAATCAAGGCAATATGTTTAACTCTTTTTTTATTAATCTTAGTTGTTGTTTCCAAAGACTTAGAAGGCGATTGGGAGCCGCTGACTATATAGGTATGACTTTTTTTTGAATTTCTATCGTCATCGCTATTTGTCAAAAACTTTGCAAGAGCTACCATTACAATATCGGATATCGTTAAGTCTTCGGATTTAGCGCGTTCCTTAACTTCTTCTTTTAATTCTTCAGGAATGCTTGCGGTTAAATTAGAATACTTCATATTATATCGTCTCCCCTATATTTATTTAATGCGTATAATAATATTAAATAATTTTATTTATTTTATCATATATATTATAACACTTTTTTATGGAAAAATTACCGTAATTTTTAAAATCTTTAATTATGTTATCTCCGCTCTCTGTTTGTATTTTTTCGCTAAAGCTCAAAAATACAAACAGAGAGCTGGTTTGCGGATATATGGCAGAATTAATTAATTTTATAATCCGCAACGGTTAAAACAACGATGTTGAGGTTTGTTTCTTGCTTCGTGCTTGCTCCGCTTCGCTCCGGCGCACTACGGCGAAACAAACATTTAATAGCATTGCATCGGGCTCTGCCCGAACCTGACAAGCGTATGCACGCTTGACCGCAGGGGGTTATAGAGGCGTTAACCGAACGTTAATGGTTATTTCCGGCAGTGTTCACACTTCATACATTATTTTATTAAACAAAAACTCCCGACCGCGTCAAACGCAGTCGGGAGTAAGAGAATAAATAAATCTGACACCTCTTTTGGACACCTCCCTTTCCCCTTTTTCCTAAAACAACGTTTTTATGTCCGCCGGAGTGAAATAAATCTTTATGCTTGATGCCTTTAATTTTTATCCGCCCGCCCTATGCTTCCTATACTTTACGTTCATATTGTTCTTCCCGTCAATTATTATACCTTTATTATAAACGTAAATTTTTATGATAAAGGGAGGCATGATGTTTTTTGCGGCTGTTCCATAACTTC
>JAKAQA010000056.1 GCA_021811805.1 bacterium
CCTATGGCGGACGGCAAGGTGATACAAAAGTCTTACGAAAGGGCGTTAAAGAGAAAAATCTCTATGGAAGACGCTTTTAGTTTTATAAAAAAACTCAAAAACTATCGGGATATCCCCGTTATTCTTTTTACATATTACAATCCGGTTTTTATACTCGGCAAAAAATTTGCCGAAGGCGCTAAAAGCGCCGGAATAGACGGTATTTTAGCAGTCGATTTGCCTCCGGAAGAGAGCGCGGAATTAACGAAATATATTAAAGTTCAAAATATATACCAGATTTATCTTTTAGCCCCTACTACGGGCAATGAAAGAATGAAGGGCATATTATCATGCGCCAAAGGCTTCGTGTATTACGTCAGCGTTACGGGAGTTACGGGAGCAAGAAAAAGCCTGCCCGAAACAATTAGAACAAAGGTAAGGGAAATCAAGAAGATAAGCTCTATACCTGTTGGGGTCGGCTTCGGCATATCTTCCAAAGAACAGGCAAAAGATATCGGAAAATCCGCCGATGCGGTAATAATAGGTTCAAAAATAATTCAATTCATAGAAGACAATATTAACGATAAACCGGCAATGCTCAGGAAGATATCAGAATTTTCGTCCGGTATAAAATCAAGTTTATAAATATACGGCATGCTTTTATTCAAATCAAAAAACGGCAAAAAGGAACAGGGCAAGCCTGCCATACCGGAAGGTTTATGGGTTAAATGCCCAAGTTGCAGCGAAATTATTTATAAAAAGGAACTGGAAAGGAATCTTGAGGTTTGTCCGAAATGCAATTACCATTTCAGGCTTAAGGCGCTTAGAAGAATAGAAATAATATTCGATGAAGGCAGTTTCAAGGAACTTTTCCGGGATATCGAACCTGCCGACGTATTAAATTTTACGGATACGAAAAGATATAAAGACAGGCTTAAGGAAGACGCCGAGAAAACCGGGCTTTCCGATGCGGTCGTTGCCGGCGAAGGAAATATCCATGGAATAAGAGTGGCATCGTCTATTTTCGATTTTAATTTTATGGGCGGTTCAATGGGAAGAGTAGCGGGGGAAAAAATTGCAAGGACATTTGAATACGCTATTGCAAATAATCTTCCGGTAATAATTTTTTCGTCTTCCGGCGGAGCAAGAATGCAGGAAGGGATTTATTCTCTTATGCAGATGTCTAAGACCGTAGCGCTGGTTTCGGAATTTAACGGGACGGGCATGCCTTATATATCGGTTCTGACCGACCCTACTACCGGAGGGGTATCGGCTAGTTTTGCGACTATAGGCGACGTTATAATTGCCGAACCTAAGGCGCTTATAGGATTTGCCGGTCCGAGGGTAATAGAAAAAACTATTCATCAAAGCCTTCCCGAAGGTTTTCAAAGGTCGGAATACTTATTGGAACATGGAATGATAGATATGATAGTCGAGAGGAAAGATTTAAGGGATGTTTTAAAAAATCTGCTGATTCTTTTTACCAATGAGTAGGACGATTAACAGATTTGATGCGATATACGGCTTGAGCGGATTCTCGATGAATTTCGGACTTGAAAGGATAAAAGCTTTAATGCGTTATGCCGGTAATCCTCAGGATAAGTTAAAAACCGTGCATATAACAGGAACGAACGGAAAAGGGTCCGTAAGCAGATTTATTTACGGCATATTAGAAGAACACGGTTTGAATGTCGGACTTTATACTTCTCCGCATTTAGTAACCTTTTCCGAAAGAATAGTCGCAGGCGGAGAGAAAATAAGCGACAGCGACCTGAAAAGGCTTAATAATTTTTTCGATAAAATAATTTCCGAAAAGAATGATTTTAAAAAATTAGGCGCTCCGTCTTTTTTTGAACTGACTACGGCAATATGCTTTCTTTATTTTTTCGAAAAAAAAGTTGACGTAGCAGTTATAGAAGCAGGCTTAGGAGGAAGGCTCGATGCCACAAACATAATAAAAAAGCCGCTCCTCTCAGTAATTACCAATATATCTATGGACCACAAAGATATATTGGGCGGCTCTCTTATAAAAATTGCCCTTGAAAAAGCCGCTATAATTAAAAGGAATTCCATTGCAGTTTGCGGAGATAAAAAAAGCAAAATAAACGACGCCGTAAAAAATTACGCTTTAAGCTTAAATGTCCGGTATTTTGCTTCGAACTGCGTCAAACTATTGAAAAATGGGAATTTATATAATTACCGGGGACTTAATGCCGAAATAAAAAATATAAAACTGCCGAATTTTGCGTCGTATCAGAAATATAATTTAAAACTCGGCCTTTTATCCGTAGAAATTCTCTGCAGGTATTACAAAAAGAGCCTGAAATTAAAGTTAAACGACGATTCTATAAGGAATGGAATATTAAAGTTTAAAAATGAAGGACGTTTTGAAATAATTAAGTATAAAAACAGCGATATAATTTTAGACGGCGCCCATAACCCGGACGGGATTAAAAATCTTGTTATTTCCCTAAGAAATTTTTTTAAGGAAAAGAATTTTATAATTATCTTTGCCGTTATGAAAGATAAGGATTATAAAACAATTTTAAGAAGACTTTCTGTTTTAGGAGGAGACGTTATTTTTTCCGCTTTGAATAACGAAAGAGCTCTGGACGTGAACGATTTAAAAAAACTTTCTTTGCAAAATCGTTATTTTAAAAAAGTTTTTACGGCGGATAATGTAAAAGATGCCTTGGAAACGGCCGTTAAGAACAAAAAAAAAGACGAAGCTATACTTGTCTGCGGCTCTTTATACCTTATAGGAGAATTTAAGAAAACCGTTATAATTTAATCGCGTTAAATTTATGAAAAAAATTTCGTTTGTCTTCTTAATTCTGGCGGTTTTGTCTTTCATAAACGCATCGGGCGCTAAAATTTCTTACGCAACCGAACCCGAAACTATTCCCATCCATATTTTGTCGGACAAAGTAGTCTATAATAAGGATGAACATACCTATATTTTTACCGGAAACGTAATAATAACTCGTAAAAAATTTATCTTAAAAGCCGATAAAGTGGTCTATTTTTACAAAACGGATTATGCGGTTGCCACTGGAAACGTTATAGTAAATTCAAAAGGAACGGTTACTAAAGCTAAAAAACTTAAAGTATATTTAAAAAGCAAAATAGGAACCATTTATAATTCGCATATACATTATTTGGATAAAAATATTTACGTTTACGGCGATAAAATTTATCATAAAGGCAAAGGCTTTTATCAGGTGAAGGATGGCTATCTGACGTCTTGCAAAAGAACCCCGCCTTCCTGGAAACTGTATTCGTCTTTTTCGGATATATACGAAGGGAGTTATGCATATTCCTTTAACTCTATTTTTTATATCCATAACGTGCCTATTCTATATTTTCCGATTATGGTGACCCCCATTAAAGATAAAAAGTCTTCAGGGCTTCTGATACCTACTATGGGTTACAGTTCCCTTACCGGCTATCAAGCCGGAGAAGGATATTATTTCGACCTGGGCAGGTCTCAGGATTTAACTTATAATTTGAATTATTACAGTTATTTAGGCTACGGAAATTCGTTGAAATATAGATACAGCCTCAATTCATATTCGCACGGTTCTATATACGGTTTTTATATGCACGAAGAGAATGACCAGAAAAGCCTCAGTATGACGCCTAATTTAACGCGGTATCTTTTATTTTCGCATAATATGGATTTTTTCGGCAATCTTGCGTTAAAAACAAACTTAAATATCCCGTCCGATAATTCATTTTATGCCGATTTTTCGACCAGCGTTTATCAGATGACGAAAAACAGGCTGTCGTCTAATTTTTCGGCTACCTACGATTCCGACGGCTATTCCGCAAGAATGAACTTTCTAAGGTTAGATAACTTATTTATTCCAAATTATACCACGGTTGACGAATACCCCGCTTTTTCGCTGGACGGACAATCCGAACTCGGAGATTTTTTAAACAACCCTTTATATTTTAATTTGCATTCGTCTTTCGACGTTTTCAGAAGCCCGGCATATCTGAACGATGAAAGATTGGATATATATCCTCAGGCGTATATGCCGCTGAGAGTTATAAGCGGCGTACATATAACCCCTAAAGCGGGAATAAGGGATACGGGTTATTTTAATATTACGGACGGTTATACGGATATTTCTTCCGCCGACAAAAACAGGCAGGTCTATTACGCTTCTTTAAACGATAATACGACCCTCTTTAACGATTATGCCGTCTTTCCTAAAGAACACAGCGGTTACTTAGCTTTTTTAACGCCCTACATAAATTATAATCTTGTCAGGCCGGTTAATCAATCCGGTATTCCGTTAATAGACCAGACGGATTACATTCCGCAGGAAAGCGCGTTCAAATACGGTTTTAATTTTAATCTCGAAGGCTACACAAATAAAGGAGTAAATAATTTACTAAGGTTCGGTCTTTATCAATATCATTCTATTTCAGGCAATTTTATAAATCCGGTAAATTATTTCAATTACGATAACGCAAATTCGGATATCATTGCGAGAATCAAGGTGCATCCGATTTCCAATCTGTATTTTTTCGGGAACGGAAGCTACGACGATTATAACTATATATTTCACGATTATAACGTCAACTCGCAGATTACGGATTTCAGAAAAGATTCTTTCGGCATAGGATATACGGAAATAAACGACGTCCAGGGGTATCTCACGGCGCTGGATATGTTTAATTCCGCCAATCCTGAACTTTTTCCGCAGACGCCGTCGTCGATTACCGGACTTAACACCCTTTCCTACACGAGTTTATCCGCTAATTTGAATATTATCGGCGGTTTTAGCATTAATACGACCGAAAATATAGACCTTACGGTGCATAAAGATATATCTAATTCTATCGGCGTAACCTATCAGACGGGCTGTATAGGTTTTATAGCTAATTATATGAATCTGCCCTATTTTCACCAGTGGGCGTTTTCTTTCGGCTTGGTATTGAGAGGCATAGGAACATACGGCTTCGGCAATATGATTTCGCCCGGCGCCGGATCGTCGTCTGGACTGTCAATGAGCGGCCCCGGCTTCAACAACGGGTTATGAGCGTTTAACCCGTTTAAACAAATTAACCGGGTTAAATTCAGGAGGTTTTTTAATTTTATGAAAACATACTTAGTAACTGGCGGCTTCGGTTTTATAGGCTCCAATTTTATCCGTTACGTTCTGGACAATAAAAAGGACGTCGATATAATTAACGTAGATAAGGTAACCTATGCCGCAAATCCCGAAAATCTTTCGGATTATTCCTCGAATTACAAATTTTATAAAGCGGATATCGCCGATAAAACGGCATTATCGAAAATTTTTATCGAAAATAAGATAGACTGCGTGGTTAATTTTGCTGCGGAATCACATGTCGACAGGTCTATCGCCGACCCAGGAATTTTCATTAAAACAAATGTGGAAGGAACCCTTAACCTGTTGGAATTATCCCTAAAACATAATGCCGTGAAATTTCTTCAGATTTCTACCGACGAAGTTTACGGTTCGTTGGGCGCTTCCGGAAAATTCAGCGAAGAAACCCCATTATCGCCGCGCAGTCCTTATTCCGCTTCGAAAGCCGCGGCTGATATGCTTGCAATGTCGTTTTTTCATACTTATAATATGCCTGTTTTAATATCGAGATGTTCAAATAATTACGGACCTTACCAGTTTCCGGAAAAATTGGTTCCTTTAGTTATAATCAATGCATTAAATAATAAAGATATACCTTTATACGGGGACGGAAAAAACGTAAGAGACTGGATACACGTTTCCGACCACGTTAAGGGCATTTGTTCGGTTTTAGAGAAAGGTAGAATAGGAGAAGTTTATAATATAGGCGGCGATTCAGAAGCGGAAAATATCGATATAATTGCATATATATTAGATAAGCTTAACAAACCGCATTCATTAATTAAATACGTTAAAGACAGGCAGGGGCATGACAGAAGATATGCTATGGACTTTTCTAAAATTACCGCCGAAACGGGATTTTTGCCCGAATATAATATAGAAAAAGGCATGGATTCCACGATAAACTGGTATATAAAAAACAAAAGCTGGTGGCAAGAAATATTATCCGGAGATTATAAAGAATATTATAAAAAAATGTATGAAAACAGATGAGGTTTTATAATGTTGAAGATTGCTCTTATCGGTTCGACGGGTATGCTCGGCATAGACGTAAATTCCGCCCTTAAAGGGGTAAATTTTCTTATCAAGAATTATAATTCCAATAACTTAGATATAGCCGACCCTCAAGCGGTCAACGCGTCCGTTAGCGGTTTTAAGCCGGATTATATCATTAACTGCGCCGCATATACTAACGTGGACGGAGCGGAGGCGGAAAAAGAAAAAGCCGACGCCGTTAATAATACAGGCGTGCAAAATTTAGCCGAAGCGGCATTGAATACAGGTTCGAGAATTATACATATAAGTACCGATTACGTGTTTGACGGATCGAAAAGGACGCCCTATACTGAAGACGATGCGCCTAACCCTATAAACGAATACGGTTTGTCAAAACTCAGAGGGGAAGAAGCTTTAAAAAATTCAGGGGCAAGTTATATAATATTAAGGACGTCATGGCTATACGGCAAGAACGGTAAAAATTTCGTGAACACTATTTTAAAATTGGCAGACAGCCAAAAAAAAATAGAGGTCGTGGACGACCAGTTCGGCAGTCCTACATATACAAAAGATGTGGCGTATGCAATATCCGAAATAATTATCAAAGACAATTCCAAAAACGAAATTTATCATTTAACTAACGAGGGATATACTTCCTGGTATAAATTTGCCGTAGAAATAATGAATGTTTTTAAAAGAACGAATTGCGAAATTATACCGGTATCTTCGGATAAATCAATAAGACCCGCCAAAAGGCCGGTTTACAGCGTCATGGATAATTCTAAAATTAAAGAGGATTACAATATAGAACCGAGACCGTGGAAAGATGCGCTTAAAAAATACTGCAACGATATAGGATATTTTATTATTTGAAAAAATTCAATTAAGATATATAATTATAATATCTAAATATTATATGTCTAAAAATTGTTTAATTTATAATTTTAAGATGGAGGCTGTATGAAAAAGTTTATTTTAAAGGTTTTTATTTTTTTAGCCGCTTCTTTTGCGGTTAGCCTTTCAATTTTAACTATTGCAAATGCAAAGATGATGCCCAAAAAGCCGATGGCGTCTAAAAATGCAAAATTAATAGCCCGGGGCAAAAAGCTGTTCTATTCTAAGAATATAGGAACCAACGGTTTTTCATGCGCTGCCTGCCATGTTTACAGCGCAGGAACGTATATAAATTTACACGGAAGAGGAATGGTCATCAGGCCTATTAAAAATGCGGCAAAAAAAATGGCGGAATTCGATAAAATGCACCGTATGCATATGACCGTTAAAATGAAAGATAAAATGTGCGTTAAATTTGCCCTCAGGGGGCATATATCTAAAAGCGGCCTGAAGGCATTAACCGCATACGTGGATTCTTTGAAATAAAAAGTTTCAGGGACTTTAAAGTATATTAAAGCGCTTTCGTTGACAGAAGGAAGCGCTTTGTTTTTTATAAATATAATTAATTAAAATTTAATGAATAAATCTTTTTTCTCTAAAATAAGAAGCAGGTTCCTTACCGGATTAACTATTATAATTCCGGGAGCCCTGACTATTTTTATAATATTTTGGCTTTTAAGGGAAGTTAACAGGATTTTTAACCCCTTCTCTATTTTTATAAAAAAATATATCCATATCTATATACCCGATATCGGATTAATACTTTTATTCGTTTTGATTCTCGCTTCCGGTTTTCTGATTACCAACTGGCTGGGCAGAGCCGTTATTAATTTGTACGAAAACGTTATGCTGAAAATCCCTGTGGTAAATTTGCTCTATAAATCCACTAAGCAATGGGTAGATATATTTTCTCCGGGCAAAAGTTCGTTTAAAAAATTTGTGCTTGTCAGGTATTCAGGGGATAAATTTATATACGGTTTTTTAACGTCTCTTACCGGAATACAAGGAGAAAATAAAGACGATTACGCGGTAGTTTATATTCCGACGAACCATCTTTATATAGGCATGAATATAATTGCCAAAAAGGATGATATAGTCGAAACAGGCCTTAAAGTGGAGCAGGGAATACAGATTGTTCTTTCGGCCGGAATAGCGTTTCCCGAAAAATTGTAATATAAAAAGAATCGGTTTCTAAATGCATAATAGATTTTATATCGAGGAGAAAATAGAGAGTTATCCGGGAAAAGAGATTGTTTTGGAATCGATATCCGCGCATGTTAAAGCATTTCGCAAAAAAACAGGCGACGAGATTAAGCTCTACGACGGTTTTGGTACGGTTTATTCCGCTAAAATCGTTAAGATTTCCAAGAAAAATATTAATATCGAGTTGATATCAAGTAATAAATATTCGGAAGATAATATTAAAATTTATCTTTTCCTGCCCCTTATCACGTCTCATATAATGGACCAGCTTATCGCAAGAGTCTGCGAACTCGGCGTAAGCAATATTTTTCCCGTTATTACGG
>JAKAQA010000057.1 GCA_021811805.1 bacterium
AGCCTCTATATAAATAAAGGCGCTAAAGACGGAATCGAAAACGGAGACGGCGTTATTTCATACGGCGGAGTGGTAGGCCGGGTCGTTTATGCGGGACGACGCCGTTCCAGAGTCATTCCGATTACCAATCCTAAATGCGTTTTTTCGGTGATAGACGCCAATACCGGAACTATGGGCATAGCTCAGGGGATAGGCAACGGTTATCTCAAGATGAGATTCGTATTCAATTCCAAAAAAGTCGATAAAGGCGACAAAATTTTGACGTCTGGGCTTGGAGGCGTTTTTACTCCCGGCATATACGTAGGCAGGGTAATCCTGATAAGAAAAAAAAGCTATAATATCTTTCAGCGCATAACGATAATCCCATATAAAAATCTATTTAACGGCAAATATGTCCTCGTCGAGAAATAATATATACAAATATATTTATACAATATGTTTATTTTTGTTTTTAATGATATTGTCCCTCATTTTTAACGATAATTTCAGTTCCGGCGGTTTCTATGCCTTTCCCAATCTCGCTATAGCCGGCTTAGTGTATATATCGGCATATTTGGACTTATATCCCGGATGGCTTACGGCCTATATATTGTTTTATATATACGGTTCTATGACGCCTTTAAATCCGGCCGTTTTCGGATTTATAGGAACGCTGTCCTATGCCGTTTCATATATTTTATGGCGCAAGATTCCTTACGAAAATGCGGCTACCGAGATACTGGCCGCATTTATCGCCTCGTCGGCTTATTATCTATCGCTTTTTCTGGTAGTCTTTTATTGCTACAGCATGCATTTTTTATATTGGGATTTTTTCCTTACCTACGGTTTCCCCGTGTCCGTTTCGACCGCTCTTTTTACTCCCGCGGTTTTTTTCTTTTTTAAAAAAGCAGGATATAAAAATTTTTTAAAAAAGAATAAAATAATATATTTATAAATTAGAAGAAAATATTTGCATAAATTTCAGCCTGAATATAAAATATAATGCAATAGGAATAAAATATTAAAATTTTTTAAGGAGTTTTAAACAATTATGCTTGATTTTTTAAGAAGATTTTATGCGCATACCGCAGGTAAAATTATTACGATACTCGTAGGGCTTTTATTTATAGTTGGCTTCAGTTTTCTTCCTTATATTTTGGGCGTCGGAAGAGGGGTTTCGCCACGGGATGCCGCCACGGTAGCCGGAAAGGGAATATCGTTAAACGAGTTAAGCAGGTATTACGGAAAGCTCGAAAACGAATACGAGAAGCTTTACGGAAAAAAATTAACGCAAAAAGAATTAAGCGAATTGGATTTAACAGGCTCCGCCCTCTCGTCTTTGATTGCCGACAGAGTTTTGGAATCGAAAAAAGACGTATTCGGGATAAATGTTTCCGACGGATTTATAGCGCGCAATATAGCATCTTTTCAAGTGTTCCAGAAAGACGGAAAATTCAGCGGCAGATTGTTTAAAAACGTCCTGCTTTCCAATCATACCACTCCGGCAAGTTTCGAAAAAAAATATAAAGCCCAAATCATCAGGACTTATATCAGGAGAATAATAGGCGAATCTTTCAGCTTAGCCGACGTTCAATTTTTAAACGACTATAAAATTAAAAATAAATCCGTTTCTTTTGAAATAGCGGTTTTCGGCTCGAAAAACAAAGCAGCCGGTTTTCTTAAGAAAGCGGTCATCTATAATAAAGACTTTAGCGGACAGGCAAAAAAATACGGCGGGACGGTTAGAAAAGTTCCTCTTTTTTCGGAGATAGACCTCGTAAAATCGGCTTATTTCAAAAAATATTCCATAAGCGGAAGCATCCTTAAATCTATATTTTCTAAGGGGCAGGGCGAGGTTGTATCGGGGGTTTTTCCGGTTAAATCCGGGTATGCCGCAATTAAAATATTAAAGGTTTATTTTCCCGAATATGTTTCCGATGCAAATGCTAAAGGCGGCGGAGAAGCGCTGTTGAAAGAAAAGGAGCTTTACGGTTTTCAGAAAGAGCAGGAATTTCTTGACGATTACGTTGATTATTTAGAATCCAAATCGAACGTTAAAATTAACAGAAGCGCATTATCGGCGTTTCATCCCTATTAATAATTAATAAATAATGTCCATTTACGGAGATGATTTGCAAAATTATTTAGATTTCGCGGTAGGACTTGCTAAAGACTGCGGAAAAATAATTTCTAAAAATTTCAGAAAAACTCATACCGTAAAATATAAAGGTCCGGTCGATATAGTTACGGAAGCCGACGCGGCTTCCCAGAATTATGCCGTTCTCAGCATTAAAAAAGCGTTTCCTTCGCATTCTATCCTGGCAGAAGAAGATTATTTCAACATTTCTAATAATTCCGAATTTAAATGGATTATAGACCCGTTGGACGGCACTACTAATTATGCGCACGGGCTCCCTATTTTTTGTTTCTCGGCGGCGCTGGAAAAAGATTCGGAAATAATTATGGGATGCGCATATAATCCGGTCTTAAAAGAGATGTTTTACGCCGTTAAAGACGGCGGAGCATATTTAAACGGCAAAAAGATTAATGTTTCTAAAACGGCGGTATTCGAGAGGTGCCTGTTGTCAACCGGCTTTCCCTACGATAAAAAAATTAATCCCGATAATAATTTCGACCATTTCAGGGATATTTCCGTTGACGTTAGGGGCATAAGGCGGCTCGGCTCGGCAGTGTTGGATATCTGTTACGTCGCCGCCGGATTTCTCGACGGATACTGGGAACTTAATTTAAACCCGTGGGATATGGCTTCGGGAAGCTTGATAATAAAAGAAGCCGGAGGCGCCGTTACGGATTTTTGCAAAAAGCCGCTGGATATTTATAAAAAAAGGATACTCGCCTCCAACGGTTTGATTCACGACCGGATGTCGGAAATTCTATGCAGATAAAATATGTCGTCGCAATATAACGAAAACGGAATATTAAAAGGGCAGAAAAACAGGATTAATTTACTTGCGGTTATCGTTACGATACTCCTTGCAATCTTAATCGTCAGGCTTTTTTACCTGCAGATTGTCAAAGGAGGCTACTATTACAAACTGGCGAAAGATAATGCGACAAGAGTAATATATCTTACCGCTCCGAGAGGCGACATACTTTCGAAAAGCGGCAAAATATTCGTAGATAACGAATCTTCGTTTAATATCGCCGTTACTCTATCCCGCGTAAAAAAAAATAAAACGGAGTTCAAGTTCCTTGCGGGTTTGATGCATAAAAACTACAGAAAAATTTTACAAAAAGTAAAAAAAGAAGAATTTCTGCCTCCATACGAGCCTATTATTTTAATACGCAATATTTCGCTCAAAGAGCTTTCCAAGTTTGAGGTGAACAAGCTCTTCCTTAAAGGTTTTTTTATAGCAAAAATTCCCATAAGGCATTATCCGTACGGAAAAATGGGCGCCCAGATTTTCGGATACGTCGGACCGGTATCTTCGACGGAGTTAAAAGAAAAAAAATACGGTTATCTTAACTCGTCCGATATTATAGGAGAAACCGGGCTCGAATATTACTATCAAAAATATCTGCACGGAAAAGACGGCGAAAAAAGAATCGTAGTGAATTCCAAGGGCGAACCTATAGGCAATATAGTCGTCAAAAAGCCGGTTATGGGTGCGAATTTATATACCACGCTCGATTTTTCCCTGCAAAAACTTGCATACAGGCTTATGAAAAAAAGAGAGGGCGCGGTAATCGCGGTTAATCCGAACAACGGGAAAATTCTGGCTATGGTATCTACGCCGTCTTTTAATCCTTTTTATTTTTCTGAGGGTATAAGCGGAAAGCACTGGGATTCGATTATAAACAACGACGAACATCCCTTGCAGAACAAAGGGATTCAGAATGCTCTCGCCCCCGGTTCGACTTTTAAAGCGGTTGCTTCTCTTGCCGCTCTGTCTTTGCATATTATAACGCCGGAAGAAAAAATTTATTCAGGTCCGACTTTTAAACTGGGCGACGCCGTATTTTATAACTGGAATCCCTATCAAAATTCTAAAGTAAACATGTACAGGGCGATTGCGGAGTCAGTCGATACTTATTTTTATTATATCGGAGTCAGGATAGGCATAGACCAACTGGCGGATTACGCCCGCAGATTAGGCTTGGGGGAGAAAACCGGAATAGACCTTCCCGACGAAAATCCGGGATTCATACCGACCAAGCGGCTTGTCTATGAAAGGTATCACAGCCGTTGGTATAAAGGCTCCACCCTTTCCGCTATCATCGGGCAGAGTTACGACCTTGTATCGCCCATACAGCTTTTGATGGCATACAGCGCTATCGCAAACGGCGGAAATCTTTACAGGCCGTTTATCCTGCAAAAGATAGTGTCATGGAACGGAAGGATATTAAAAGAAATGAAACCCAAATTCGTCCGGCGCATAAATATAAAGCAAAAATATCTTAATGCCGTTAAAAAGGGCCTTTGCGGCGTAGTAAGCAAAGATTACGGAACGGCGATAAACGCTAGAATAAAAGGCATAAAATTTTGCGGGAAAACCGGAACCGCCCAGATTATTTCAAAGACATATTCTATTTACGATATAAAATATATACCGAGAAAATACCGCGATAACGCATGGTTCGTAGGATTCGCCCCTTTAAACGACCCTAAAATAGCCGTCGTGGTACTTGATATGCACGCCAGATTTCTCGGAGCGAACGCTGCGGTTATAGCTAAAAAAATAGTCGAAAAATATTTAGAGCAAAAAGGCTTATGGAAGCCTCCTTTGCATAAAAAAACCGAAAAAGGCAAAAAAGGCGGGAAAAGCAAAAGCAAACTGCCGAGCTTTATATATACGAGTTTTTAATATGAAAATATTGGATAACCAGTACGCTAAAAATTTTGATTTTATAATGTTTTTCACGGTTATTTTAATATCCGTTATAGGCATTATAAATCTTTACGGTTCTTTAAGCGTAAACCATAAGGATTTCGTCGACCCCTACGTAATAAAGCAGATTATATGGTTTGTAATATCATTCTTCATAATGTTCGTAATAATAACTATAGATTACAATACTCTTATAGAAGCCGCCTATTATATTTACGGTTTTATTTTAATATTCATTACGGTCGTCCTGTTAAAGGGCAGAATTACTCATGGGGCTTCAAGGTGGATTTCGCTGGGCATGTTTTCGTTCCAGCCGTCGGAACTTATGAAAATAGGCTTAATATTTGCTCTTGCCAAATATTTTACGTCGTACGAAAATAAAAAAGGCTATTCCATTAAAAAGCTTGCGGTTCCGTTTATAGTAATTATTATACCCGTTCTGCTTATAGCAAAAGAGCCCGATTTAGGCACTGCGCTTATCGTTTTATTTATCGGTTTTATTATGGTTTTTCTTGCCGGAATCAAAAAAAGTTCGATGGTTATTCTGACGGGAATTGCGCTGGTCGTCGGTCCGCTTTTGTGGTTCAGGTTGAAATCCTATCAAAAAAGCAGAATACTTATATTTTTACATCCCGCCAAAGATTATCTGGGAGCCGGATATAATATTATCCAGTCGGAAATCGCGGTCGGGGCGGGCAGGTTTTTCGGAGACGGGTTCGGGAACGGTTCTCAGAGCACTTTAGATTTTTTGCCGGCGAAACACACCGATTTTATATTTTCCACGTTTATGCAGCAGTTTGGTTTTTTCGGCGGACTGGTTCTTATAGCGCTATATTTTATCGTAATAATAAGGGGCTTTAAAATAGTTTACAGGGCAAAAAAATTGCAGGGATTTCTTCTCGGCGGAGGCGCCCTCGGCATTATTACGTTTCATGCCATAATAAATATGTATATGACGGTAGGGCTTTTGCCGGTAGTGGGCGTTCCGCTTCCTTTTTTCAGTTACGGAGGGACGTCGCTCGTAGTCGATATGTCGGCGGCGGCTATACTTTTAAATATCTCGATGAGAAGATACAAATTTCAGTCGTAAAAAATGAAAAAATATAAAAATTTAGATATCCGAAACATTTCTATTTTAATATCTTCCTTTTTTTATGCCGGGTTTTTTCCCTACGGCCCTGGTACCGCCGGTTCCGTTGCGGCATTTTTATTATATATACTGCTGTTAAGGTTTTTAAATCCTTTTTATTATTTAGCGCTCTGCCTGCTAATATTTATCTCGGGAGTTTATTTCTCGTCTAAGGCGGAAAAAATATCGGGCATTGCCGACCCGCCTTTTGTCGTAATAGACGAAGCGCTGGGATATCTTTCGGTTGCGGCGGGGCTGCTATGGATGCGTTTTTCTTTTTTTCACCTGTTTATATATGCGTTTTGCGGGCTGGCGTTATTCCGTTTCTTCGATATATTGAAACCTTTTCCTATCGGAATAATCGACAAAAAAGTCAGGGGCGGATTCGGCATTATGCTCGACGACCTTGCCGCCGCCGTTTTCTCCTTAATAGTTTTGCGTTTTATAATAGTAGTTATAGCAGGATTTTGACCGTGTATTTTACCTTTTTATAGAAAAAATGTTAAAATAATATCCTGAATAATATAAAGAACCTTATAAGCTAAATTTTGAAAATGGAAACTAAAGACAAAGAGCCTAAAGATATTAAAATCCTCGTTATAGCCGATAACCATAATTTTGCGGAAGCTGGAGAGATCATAAAAGAGCTTTCGGACGTGCTTTCAAATTACGGTTTGGGGTTTAAAGAAGCCGTTATAATGCCGGAAAGTCAGAGAGACGGCATACATAAAATAATGTCTTACATGGCGTCCGGAGATTCTTTCGTTATAGTATGCGGAGGAATGAATGAGGACGTTTCTTTAACCCGCGATACGGTTTCCGCGGTTTTTAAGAGAGAACTCGTCAGGAGCAAAGACGCCGCAGATTTGATGGCTCTCGTTTATGAATCCGAAAAAAAAGCTTTTAATCCTTCGGCTGATAAAGCCTGTTATTTTCCCGAACATTCTTTTATCGTTCCCAACCAGAATTCCGGAATTTCAGGCTTTTATCTTACCGAACCTATTTTTTTTGCGGCTATGCCGCTTGAGCCTAAAAATGCCGTAAATATGTTTAAAAACCATATACTCGGAAAAATGCTCGGCAAACTCGGTATCAATTATTTTGTCAGATTAAGAAAATATAAACTTTTCGGCTCAAAGGAAAAAGAATTCGAAATTCTTTTCGAAAAATTAAAAAAAACTGCCGAATGCGCTCTTAATTATGAATTTTCATACGGAGAATTCATCGTATCCGCCGCCCTCAACGGCGTTTCTACCCAGAAACTTAACGAAAACGTAAAGTCGCTCGACAATAAAGTCGGCGAAATTTTTAAAGACTATCTTTACGGTTTCGACGACGACGAACTTCATATAGTATGCTCGTATCTTCTTAAAGAAAACAGCATCAAGATTGCGGTCGCGGAATCGCTTACGGGCGGTTATATTTCCAATAAGCTTACGGATTTGCCGGGAGCTTCGGCTTATTTCGTTTACGGCGGTGTGGTGTATTCCGATTACGCAAAAACCGCTCTTCTAGGGGTAGATAAATCGGTTATAGAAAAAGAGGGAGCGGTATCCGATAAATGCGCTATAGAAATGGCGGAAAAAGCAAGGGAAAATGCAAAGGCCGACATAGGAATTGCCGTTACCGGGTTTGCCGGACCTAAAACCGAATACGATAATTATCCCGTGGGAACCGTTTTCATAGCCCTTTCCAGTCCCAAAGTAAAAGAAGTTAGAAAATATTCGTTTTCCGGTTCCCGCTTAGACGTTAAAGCATATACGGCAAAAATGGCGCTGTTCTGGATATACCGCCTTATAAGCGGGACGCCGCAATCTTTAATAAAAACGTAACAATAATTTAACTTGATAATATTTCTTTTTTGAGATATAACTTTTAAATAAAAAAAAATAAAATAAGAAAAGGAAGGCATAATTATGGCGTTAAAATCCGGCGGCAATAAAGGGGACTCGAATCCGTCCCCGTCAGAAAATAAATTTAAGGAACAGCCTATGCATGAGCAGAAAATAAAAGCGTTAGACCTTGCTATAGCCCAGATAGAAAAGCAGTTCGGAGCGGGAGCGGTAATGAAGCTAGGCGGCAAACCGCCGGCAGAAGATATCCAGTCTATTCCGACGGGTTCGCTGTCCTTAGATATTGCCCTCGGTATAGGCGGAATACCGAAAGGAAGAGTTATCGAGATATTCGGCCCTGAATCCTCCGGAAAAACTACCCTTACCCTTCAAATCGTCGCTCAGGCTCAAAAAAAAGGGGGTATTGCCGCCTTTATCGACGCCGAACACGCTTTGGATTTAAAATACGCAAAGAAAATCGGCGTAAATGTGGACGAACTTATAATTTCCCAGCCCGGCACAGGCGAAGAAGCTTTGGAAATCGCAGATTCTCTCGTCAGGTCCG
>JAKAQA010000058.1 GCA_021811805.1 bacterium
GGAGATGCGGCAAATGCATGAAAATGAAAAAAAAGACGGTTCCGAAGACTCAAGTTCCGCCGGCTTCGACGATTTAAACATCGAAAAAGAATTGGGAAAAAGAATAGGCGAGGCGGACGGCGGTTCCGTAGCCGTTGAATTAGACAGCGATATAGACGATATTCCAAACCCTAAAAATCTTGCGGAAGCGGAGGACGAACTTAATTATTTAAAAAATGCGCTGAAAAACCTTAAGAAAGAATACGAAGATTCAAACTCTAATTATCTTAAAAGTTTAGCCGATATGGAAAATTTCAGAAAAAGAGTGAATAGGGAAAAAGAAGAATCTTTAAAATATTCTAACGAAAATCTTTTAAGGGACCTTCTGCCGGTTCTGGATTTTTTAGACCTTGCGATAGGACATTCCGCTTATTATTTAGAACAGGATTCTTCGGGAAATTTAAAATCGTTCGTGGACGGCGTGAAATTAGCCTACGGCGAATTCGTTAAAATATTAAAAAATTACGGCGCCGAAGCTATCGAAACTTCGGGAAAAAATTTCGACGCCAATTTTCACGAGGCTGTAGAAACTGTGGAAGATTCCGGCCAGCAGGACGGAAAAATCATCGAAGAAAAAAGAAGGGGCTATGTTTTCAAAGACAGGCTGTTGAGGCCTTCTATGGTATCCATAGCAAAATCTAAAGACTCGCGTTAAATAAACTTACTTATATATTTAAGATATAATTATAATAAAATTAAAATTCAAAAATCATAAAGTTTTAAGGAGAATCAATCATGGGAAAAGTAATAGGAATCGATTTAGGAACGACAAACTCTTGCGTTGCGGTTATGGAAGGCAAAGAGCCCGTTGTAATAGCAAATTCGGAAGGAACGAGGACGACCCCCTCGGTCGTATCCATAAGCGACAGCGGCGAAAGGCTCGTAGGCCAGGCCGCCAAAAGGCAGGCGGTTACTAATCCGGAGAACACTATTTACGCGGTTAAAAGGCTTATAGGAAGAAAATACGATTCGCCGGAAGTGCAGGCGTTTAAGAAGGTCTGCCCTTATAAAATCGTTGCGAGCGAAAACGGAGACGCATGGGTTGAAATAAAGGGGAGAAAATATTCTCCGGCGGAAATTTCGTCCATGATATTGACTAAAATGAAAAAAACGGCCGAGGATTATCTCGGCGAGCCGGTTACCGAAGCCGTTATTACCGTACCCGCCTATTTTAACGACTCGCAGAGGCAGGCGACTAAGGATGCGGGCAAAATAGCCGGGTTAGACGTTTTAAGGATTATCAACGAGCCGACGGCATCTTCTCTTGCATACGGTTTGGACAAAAAGAAGGAAGAAAAAATAGCGGTTTACGATTTGGGCGGAGGAACTTTCGATATTTCGATACTCGAACTCGGAGAGGGAGTATTTGAAGTCAAATCTACCAACGGCGATACTTTCTTAGGCGGAGAAGATTTCGACCAGAAAGTAATAGATTATATAGCCGACGAATTTAAAAAAGAACAGGGCATAGATTTAAGAAAAGATAAAATGGCGCTCCAAAGATTAAAAGAAGCCGCGGAAAAGGCAAAAATAGAACTTTCCTCTTCTCTCGAAACCGATATAAATTTACCGTTTATTACCGCGGATGCAAGCGGTCCCAAGCATCTTAACATGAAGCTTTCCAGGGCAAAGCTCGAACAGCTTACCGCCGAATTAATCGACAGGTCTATGACTCCGGTTAAAACGGCATTAAAAGACGCGGGGTTGTCAACCTCTCAGGTCGATGAAGTCGTGCTTGTCGGAGGACAGACAAGAATGCCTAAGGTTCAACAGTCGGTTAAGGATTATTTCGGAAAAGAACCTCATAAAGGGGTTAATCCCGATGAAGTCGTAGCTGTCGGTGCGGCAATTCAGGGCGCCGTTCTTAAAGGAGAAGTTAAAGACGTCCTTCTGCTGGATGTTACGCCGTTGTCCCTCGGAATAGAAACCCTCGGCGGCGTTAGCACGAAATTAATCGAAAAAAATACGACTATCCCTACCAGAAAGAGCCAGATATTTTCGACCGCCGCCGATAATCAGCCGGCGGTTACGATAAACGTCCTGCAGGGCGAAAGGGAAATGGCGTCGGACAACAAGAGCCTCGGAAGGTTCGAACTGACGGGGATACCGCCTTCTCCAAGAGGAGTTCCGCAGATAGAAGTTACATTCGACATAGACGCCAACGGCATAGTCCACGTTTCGGCAAAAGATTTGGGAACGGGCAAGGAACAGTCTATCAGAATCACCGCTTCGAGCGGGTTGTCTAAAGAAGAAATAGACAAAATGATTAAAGAAGCAGAACTTCATAAAGACGAAGATTCTAAAAAGAAGGAACTCATAGAAGTAAGAAACCACTTAGACGGCCTGGTCTATTCGATGGAAAAAACGTTAAAAGATTCCGGAGACAAAATAGAATCCGCTGACAAAATGGCCGCCGAAGAAAAAATAGCCGAGGCTAAAAAAGCGCTTGAAGGAGACGATATAGATTCTATAAAACGCATAACCGAAGAATTAGAAAAACTGTCGCATTCCATAGCCGAAGCTATTTATAAGAAAACCGCCGCTGAAACGGGCGGAGCGGGCGCGGGAACAGGAGCCGCGGGACAGGCGGAGGAAGGGCAGGCTAAACCGGCGGACGAAAACGTGGTAGAAGCCGAATACGAAGAAGTAAAAGATAAAAAGAACGAATAAATCGAACCGCCCCGTCGGCGTCCTAAGCCTGGGTCTTGAATTATATAGATCCCACTCCTTTTTTAAGGAGGGGGATCAGGCGTCAGTCTGCCGAGGTGGTTTCCCATGGGTGGTTGCCTATGGGGAAACTTATAACTTAATTTAAACTATTGTAAACTATGGCATCAAAAAGAGATTATTACGAAATTCTGGGAGTAGAAAGAGAAGCAAGCGCGGACGAAATAAAAAAAGCATACAGAAAACTAGCCTTAAAACATCATCCGGATAAAAATCAGGGCGACGGGGATTCCGAAGAAAAATTCAAAGAAATAAACGAGGCATACAGCGTTTTGTGCGACGAAGAAAAAAGAGCCGCTTACGACAGGTTCGGGCACGAAGGCATGGGCGCTTTTGCTTCCGGCGGCGGAGGCGGATTCGGATTCAGCGATATATTCAGCGACTTTTTCGGAGATATTTTCTCCCAGCCGAACAAAAAAACCAGACGGAGAAAAGGAGAAGACCTTCGTTACGGCGTCAGGATTAAGTTCGAAGAATCTTTATTCGGAGTATCCAAACAGATAAAATACAACAGATACGAAACATGTTCTTCATGCGAAGGAACGGGTGCAAAAAAGGGAACAAAAAGGGCAACTTGTCCTGTTTGCAAGGGAACGGGGGAAATAAGGCAGCAGCAGGGTTTTTTTTCTATATCCAGGACATGCTATAAATGCAACGGGGAAGGCGAGATTATCGAAAATCCGTGTCCGGTTTGCAAAGGCGAAGGCAGGGTCATAAAAGAGCGCAAGCTGGATATAAAAATACCTGCAGGTATAGACGACGCCAACAGGCTTAAAGTTTCGGGAGAAGGTTCGTCCGGACTTTTCGGCGGGCCTAACGGCGACCTGTTCGTCGATATTACCGTCGAACCGCACAGCGTATTTAAAAGGCAGGGAAACGATATATACGTCTCGATGCCGGTCAGCTTCTCGCAGGCCGCCTTGGGATGCGAAATAGAAGCGCCTACGGTGGACGGAAAATCTACTTTAAAAATTTTGCCCGGAACTCAGAGCGGAACTCAGTTCACGCTTAGAGGGAAAGGGGCGCCGAGACTTAACGGAGGCGCGAGAGGAAACGAATACATAAGCGTCGTCGTGGAAACCCCTACTAACCTGACTCCCAGACAAAAAAGACTTTTTGAGGAACTTGCCTCCGAAAACAAAGAAGAAACGCATCCGTTAAAAAAATCTTTTATGGATAAGATTAAATCTTTTATATAGCTAAAGTCTCATTGCGAGGCATCAAGACGGCGAAACAATCTCTTTTAGCCGCTTACAAAGCGTATATCTTTAACGGTTATGCTCTTATCTAAACCGGTTTTTTTATCTCCGGAAGAAAAAAAATCGTTTATTTTATTAATAAATTCTTCTTTGATGAATCCCAGCTCGAATATTAAAACCGGATTTTCCACGCTGACCGTTAAAACTTTTTTATATAAGGTTTTCGGCCTGGTTTTTTTGCTTATTTCTTTTCCGCAGATTGATTCCCAGTGTTCGTATAATATTAAAGCGCAATAGTCGGACGCGCTGAGTTTATTCTTTAACGCGGACAAAAGAACGTCTTTTAAATTTATTTGTTGATTTAATTTCATTATTATAATATTATTGCTTATAATACAAAAATTTTCAATGAATTAAATAAAACTTAATTTAATAACCTATGGATATTAATTGTCCGTATTGCGGGGCGCGTTACGAATTAGACGATTCGGTACTCCCTGAAGGCGATATTAAAGTAAAGTGCAGGGTATGCTCCAATGTTTTTATCCTGAATAAAAACTCCGGAGCTCTTAAAAGCGAGCCACAGGTATCCCCAGAAGCGCAAACGCCGGCTGAAACTGCTTATTTTTCTTCGCCGGCGTCCGGCTCTGCGCCCGCATCTTTCGATTCTTTAAAACATCCCGTTTCCGATGATTTTATGCAGTCTATTGTGACCCAAATCAACAGCGCGGTTGCCGAAGAAGCGGGCGGAAAACATAAAAAAGATTCCGGTTCAGGCTATGTTTCAGCGCCGTCCCCTTCATCCGGCGGAAAGGTTAAGGGAAAGACAACCTCGTTTCAAATTATAATGCTTATTATCCTAGCCGTTCTGTTTTTAATTGCCGCCGCATCCGCCCTTGTTCATTATAATATAATAAATATTCCTTTTCTTCCCTCCGGCGTAGCCGCTTTTTTATCGTCATTCTAAACGACTTCATGAAGACGGCGAAGCAATCCCGCCGGATAGGATAGCCGTTATTGAAGTATTTAAGCGGGCGTTTTAAATTTTTCTATCGGAATATAAACCGAAACCGTCGTGCCGCGTTTTTTTACCGACGATATATCGATAAAGCCTCCGTGTTCGTGTATTATTTTCTGGCTTACCGCAAGGCCCAGCCCGTTTCCCTTTTCTTTTGTAGTGAAAAACGGAACGAATATATTATTCATATCGTTTTTGCTTATTCCACAGCCGTTGTCTATAAATTCTATTTTTATAAATTTGGGATTATTTCTGGTATAGTCTAATTTAGTGGTAATTTTTATCGTTCCGCCTGCCGGTTTTGCCGCCGCATTTACCGCATAAACCGCGTTTTTAAGTAGATTTAAGAATACCTGAATAAGCGCATTCTCGGAGGCGTATATTTTAGGAAGGCTCGGGTCGAATTCCTTTATAACCTCGATATTTTTTGCCGAAAATTCGGCCTGCTCCATAATTATTATTTCGTTGATTATTTTATTGATATTTACGGCGGAAGTTTTTATTTTATGCTTTTTAGACAATGCCAGAAGTTCTTCTATGAGGTTATTGATTCTTGACGATTCTTTTATTATTATTTCTAAAAAATTACTCAAATCAGGCTCGTTGAATTTTCTTTTTAAATAAGCCGCGGAAGCTTTGATTCCGCCAAGAGGATTTCTTATTTCATGGGACATTTCGGCAATAAACCGCGACAGGTCTTCTATTCTTTCTTCGCTTTTGATATTATGGTCCATTTCTTTGAATCTCGTAATATCTTTTAACGAAATTAAAAGATGCGGCTTATCCCCGTCGGTAATTTTAGATATTTCCAGTATTACGTATCTGGCCTGCCTCCGGTTTTTATTTTGAAATTTATATTCGAATTCTATAAACCCTTCTCCCGTCTGCATAACGTTGTTTACTTTTTCTTCGATATAGGCGTTATCGTTGAAAAAGCGGCTAAGCGTTAAAACGTTTAAGAATCTGTCCGAATATCCTGTAAGTTCCTGCGCGGGAAGGTTTAAAAACTTTAAAACGAGGTTTTCGTCGAATAGAATAACGGAATAGTTTAAATTGTTCAGTATTAAGCTGTTTATGTCCATCGTTTTAACGGATAAATGGTTTATTTCCCGCAATCCTGTATTCCGGGTTTAATTATATCATTAATTTTGCCGTTTGGGCAAAGTTATTCTATCCCCTAAATCCCTATATTGTAAAGTTTCTAACGGCGAGTTAAAGAAATATATAAAATAAAAAATTCCCTAACCTGTTTTGCGGGTTTCGTAAAGACAGGTCAGGGAATAGTCTGTTTAAGCGCAAACTGCGCTTATTTGCACTCCTTTCAGGAGTAGCACGAATCCTTTAGCCCGTATCCCTCGGTAATTAAAGCATAAAATTCTTCCGCAGGGATTTCAAGAAACAGCGGCGCATTATAAACCTTTTTCATAAAATTCACCTCCTTTTTTAGTTGCCGTTATCGTAGATATAATTTTTTTCCGAAAGTATTTGCATTAATCTTTTAAAATCTTTTTCTGCTTCCGTTATCGTTACGTCGAAATTTTTGGTTATGCTTAAAAGTATTTCTTCACCTGTATTTTTCCCGTCGCAAAGCGATAGAATTTCAAACGACAATTCGTTAAGCCTATAAATATTGCCGCTAATATTGTCGAAAAGCATAAAATTATCTTCGTCCCGCTTTATAGATACGGTATCTGCAAGCGCCATCATTTTTTAATTCTCCATATTAATTATACGTATTATAATTATATCCAGCACTGCGGGTCTTTAGAATTTAAATCTTTATTGTGGTAATAGCTTATAGCGCTGCAACCGCCGCATCTATCTTTATGGACGCAGCCGGCGCATTCGCTTTTGCCGTTTCTTTTTCTTAATTTCCACAAAATATCGGAATCGTACCACACCTTAAACAATCCGTCGGTTAAAATGTTTCCAAGCGGAAGATAAAGCCTTCTGCATGGAAGCAGGGTGCCGTCATGAAGTATGCATAGAGACGATAAGCCTATCGGACAGTATCCTCCGGCATTTTCGTCTATCAGATTCCATAGCGGCCTAGATGTCGAAAGTTTGATATTTTTATCTTTAAATTCCGTTTCAGCCCTGCCGTAAACGTCTGAATAAACTTTTTTTATATCGGATGCTTCAACGAAAAATTCATCCCTTTCCGCATCGTTCATAGTCGTCATTCTTTCCACCGTTAAAGCATCTACGTTTAAGGAGGCGGCAAGTTCCGGCATATTGGATGCCGAGCGGATATTTTTTTTATGGAGGGTAAACATTACGGCGGTTTTAATTCCGTAATCTTTAAGCATTTTAATGGAATTTACCGTTTTCAAAAATGTTCCTTTTCCTCTTATGCAGTCATGGGATTCTTCATCGTGTCCGTCGAGAGAAACTTGGACTTCGGCTAATTTTTTATAATTTTTAATCTTTTTAATCAGTCCGTTATCGATAAGCGTTCCGTTGGTCAAAATTGCAATATTTTTAAAATTATCCGAGCCTTCTATCATATCCATTAAGTAAAAAAGCCCTTCCGGTTTTAAAAAAGGCTCTCCTCCGGTAAGCGAAACAAAACATTTCATTTTCCATTTTGCCATCGCTTCGTCTAATTTCCGAAATATATTCCCTAAAATATTTAAATCTAAAGACTTGCGTTCATAATCGTTTTGGTAGCAATGGACGCATCTAAGATTGCAGGAGTCTATAAAATGCCATTGCACGTAGAAATCGTTGCCCGTATTTTTTTTATCCGTATATTCATCCATTTTTTATTTTATTAATTTTTATGCAAGATTAAATTATTATCCATCCTTACTAAAAATATACCGCATAATTTGCAATTTTCAAGGCAAAAAAACAGTTTATTTTTTATCCAAAATCCTGATTTAGTTGAAAAGGTGCCTGATTTATTCCCTTCGGCAGACTTAAAAGTTTCGCTTTTAAAAACGTCTGCCTTCTTTCATTGCTTTTACTTTGCTTTTTAAGGCTGTGACTGTTTTTAGGCGGTTTTAACCGTTTTCTTTATTTCTTTAATTGTGATAAATATATTTTTTATAAAAATTTTGTCAAGAATATTTTTTTATTCTTTTTTGCAGGTTGCGGCGGCTCATGCCGAGAATCCGGGCGGTCTTCGTTATATTGCTGCCGTTTTCTTCCAATTTGCGGATAAGATATGCTCTTTCGAATTCTTCTTTTGCCTGTTTAAACGAACCGGCGGACATAAAACTTTCGAAATCGTTAACGTTTTTCTGGTCCGATATATTTTCCGCTTCCTTCGGATATTTAATTTTTAATTCGCCGATAACGTCTTGCGCGGTTATTTTATTGTGCAAATTCAGAATCGAAAATCTTTCGATAATATTTTTCAAT
>JAKAQA010000059.1 GCA_021811805.1 bacterium
CCGCATTATATATATCTTTCCTGACGTCTAAAGCCATTACTATTTCTTCTAACGCCGCATTTCCGGCGCGCTCGCCTATGCCGTTAATAGTACATTCTACCTGATTCGCCCCCGCTAAAATCGCCGAAAGGGAGTTTGCCGTGCCTAATCCCAAATCGTTATGGCAGTGAACGCTCAATATAATATTTTCTATACTCTTAACTCTTTTCCGTATATTTTTTATAAAGTCATAAAATTCAAAAGGGGTCGTAAAACCCACGGTATCCGGAATGTTCACGGTCGTAGCGCCGGCGGCTATAACTCCTTCTATTACTTTGCATAAGAAATTCATATCGGTTCTTGTGGCGTCTTCTGCGGAAAACTCTATATTTTCTATAAACGATTTAGCATATTTTACCATGTTGACCGCTTTTTCGTATAATTCTTCCCGGCTCATTTTAAGTTTATGCTTAAGATGCACGTCGGATGTAGCGATAAAAGTATGTATAACCGGTTTTGAAGCATATTTAACGGCGGAATACGCCCTGTATATATCTTTTTCGTTTGCCCTTGCAAGTCCGGCTATCTCCGGCCCTTTTATCTCCATGGCTATAGCTTTTACCGCTTCAAAGTCGCCTTCGGAAGCAATGGGAAAGCCGGCTTCTATTACGTCTGCCCCGAGACGGGAAAGCTGACGCGCAAGGTTTAATTTTTCTTCTATGTTCATACTTGCCCCTGGAGACTGTTCGCCGTCTCTCAGGGTAGTATCGAATATTTTAATTTTTTTAAATTTATTATCGCCCACAAGCCCTCCGAAACACTGTCTATCTAATTTCTTTATTCTTTTTTATCTTAACACTAACGAGATAAAAATACAATAGCGGCGAGATAAAAGAATACAGGAGAAAAATCGCAAAAAGGGATTCGACGGGTTTAATTATAATTATAATCAGAGTTAATAAAAGCAAAACTAGCGACTCGAACGCCCTGCGCTTAAAAACGGAGAAATCTTTCATCGCAAAATAGCCTATGTTGCTTACCATTAATAATCCTGCGGCAACAGTCAAAATAAGCATTATTTCGCTTATTAACGCGGTTTTTAAAGAAAATTCGGTCATAAAGAAAAGAAACGAAACAAGAGTCCCCGCGGCGGCAGGAGAAGGAAGCCCCATAAATTTATTATATTCTACCGAATTTCGCTGAACGTTAAATCTGGCAAGCCTGAGCGCCGCTCCTAGGAGATAAACGAAAACAGCCGCCCATCCTGCCCTGCCGTAGCCTATAAGAAACCATTTAAATACCAATACTGACGGAGCGGCTCCGAATGCGATAAGGTCTGACAATGAATCGTATTCGATGCCGAATTTAGAGCTGGTATTTGTAAGTCTTGCGACTTTTCCGTCTATACCGTCAAAAAAAATCGAAGCTATTATAAGCCATCCGGCAACCCGGTATTTTCCTTCTATAGAGTTAATAATGGAATAAAACCCCGATAGAAGCGAAAGGCTGGTTATTAAATTAGGCAAAAGAAATACGCCCTTAGTCATGCTGTTCTTATAAATATTATTGGAGGCTAAGACGTCTTTTAAGGGTTGATGCGGTTTTTTATGCTTATTTAACGTTATCATTTAAAATAATTTACGATATTTTGCCTATAATCGTTTTTCCGGAAAACACTCTGTCTCCAACTTTAATTCCCTGTTGAAAACTTAAAGGCAGATATAAGTCCAATCTGGAGCCGAACTTAATTAAACCGAACCTGCTTCCCGATTCCACTTTATCTCCTTCTTTGATATTGCAGACTATTCTTCTCGCGATAAGTCCCGCTATCTGAACAAAAGCTATTCTAGTATTTTTTTCGCCCGCAGTATCTTCTATATTTAATATTACCCCGTTAAACTCGTTTTCGAGCGACGCCTTGTCTAAATTAGCGGAAAAAAATTTTCCTTTGTTGTAAATTATCCTTTCCGCTCTTCCGCCGATAGGAATTCTGTTTATATGAACGTTAAACAGAGACATAAAAATGCTTACCTTAACGGCTTCTTCTTTTAAAAATCTATCGTCGAAAACTTTTTGCAAAAAAATCACCCTGCCGTCTGCAGGCGAAACTATTTCGCCGCCGCTTAAAATACAATCGGGTTTGCGTTCCGGATCTCTAAAAAAATAAATACTGAAGATAAAAAACAAAAAAAACAAAAAAAACAACGATAAAAAAAGATATTTTAAATATGTATATTTTGCGTAAAAATACAAAAATAAAAAAAATACGGAAAGAAACAATATTACTGTTATAATTTTAGTTCCTTCTTTCGCGATATATTTCATTTTCGTATCAGGGGAGCAGATTTAAAATCCGTCCCTAAACTTTTATTTTAATTTTTCGATTTATCTACTATTTTATTTTTAGTTATCCACGGCATCAATGAGCGTAATCTATTCCCGACCCTTTCAAGCTGATGCTCTTCTCCGTTTCTCGTAAGGGCGTTAAACGAAGGCTTGCTGGCTTTATTCTCAAGCATCCATTCGGTTGCAAATTTTCCGGACCTTATCTCTTCGAGAACTTTCTTCATTTCGCATTTTACCCTTTCGTCTATAACCCTAGGCCCCCTTGTCAGATCGCCGTATTGAGCCGTATTGCTTATAGAGTATCTCATATTTGAAATTCCGCCTTCGTATATAAGGTCAACTATAAGTTTCATTTCGTGAATACATTCGAAATACGCGCTCTCTTCTTGATATCCGGCTTCGACAAGAGTTTCAAAACCTGCGGTCATAAGAGCCGCGAGTCCGCCGCACAGAACTGCCTGTTCGCCGAAAAGATCCGTTTCGGTTTCTTCCCTGAAAGTGGATTCCAAAATGCCGGCTTTGCCTCCGCCTATAGCGGCGGCATACGATAGCGCCATATTTTTTGTATTCCCCGTATAATCGTTATGCACCGCAATTAAATCGGGTACGCCTCCGCCTTTCTCGAATTCATGCCTTACTAAATGCCCCGGCCCCTTTGGCGCTACCATAAAAACGTTTACCTCTTTAGGAGGAATTATCTGGCCGAAATGTATGCTGAAACCATGCGCAAAGACTAAATATTTATCGGCTTTTAAGCCGGGTTCTATGTCTTGTTTATAAACGTCTCCATGAATTTCGTCCGGCAGTAAAACCATAATAACGTCGGCTTTTTCTGCCGCTTCTTTAACCGGATATACTTCAAATCCGGCATTTTTAGCCTTTGCAAAAGAATTGCCGTCAGGTCTCAAGCCTATTATAACTTTCACGCCGGAATCTTTTAAATTTAAAGCATGGGCATGCCCCTGCGACCCGTAACCTATGATTGCTACGGTTTTTGATTGAATCAGCCTTAAATCGGCATCTTTTTCGTAAAAAATGTTCATTAAAACCCCCCTTGCAGAATAATTTATTTGCTTATTTTTGTTTTTATTTATTTATATTTATCAACTTTGCTTTCTTGTTCTCTGTAAGGCTATTATCCCGGTCTTCACTATATCTTTTATTCCCAAAGGCCTTAAAATATCTATAAGCGATTCTATTTTCCTTTCGGAGCCGGTCGCCTCTAAAGTATAAGAATTTCTAGAAACGTCTATTACGCGGCCTCCGAATATGTCTTTTATTCTGAATATATCGCTTTTTGTAGTTTCGTCGGCATTTACCTTAATTAAAACCGTCTGCCTGACCACCGAGTCTTCGTCGGTTAATTCCTGCACTTTTATCACGTTGACAAGCCTGTTTAACTGTTTTGTAATCTGCTCTAAAATCTGAGTATCCCCCGACGTGGCGATTATCATCTTGGATTCGTTCTTATCCAGCATTTTTGCTACGCAGATACTGTCTATATTAAATCCCCTTGCAGAAAAAAGCCCGGCAACCCTTGTAAGTACTCCGGATTCATTTTCGACATGAATTGAAAGAATATGAGTTTTTTCCATATTTATATTATTCATACCAATAACATTCCCGTAATCGGCGAACCGGGAGCGACCATAGGATAAACGCTCTCCTCCCTATCTACGACAAAGTCCATTATAACCGGCTTTTTTATAGATAACGCTTTTTCTATTACGGGAACGACTTCGTCGGGTTTTTTTGCCCTTAATCCCACCGCGCCGTATGCTTCTGCAAGTTTAACGAAATCCGGATTAACGTTCATTTCGGAAAATGAATATCTTTTATGATAAAATAACTCCTGCCACTGCCTTATCATACCAAGAAAATTATTATTAATTATAGCTATTTTAACGGGCAGGTTATACTGTACGGCGGTTGCAAGCTCCTGTATATTCATTTGAATGCTTCCGTCTCCGGCAATGTCGAAAACCGTTTTATCGGGACATGCTATCTGGGCGCCTATAGCCGCCGGAAATCCAAAACCCATCGTCCCGAGTCCGCCGGAGGTCAACAAAGTTCTGGGATTTTTAAATTTGTAAAACTGCGCCGTCCACATCTGGCTCTGACCTACTTCAGTCGCTATGACGGCTTCTCCGGCCGTGAGTTCATAAATTTTTTCTATTACGTATTGAGGCTTTATTACATCTTTCATATGATATAAAAGAGGGTGTTCGTATTTCCATGCGTTTATTTCTTCGAGCCAGCCTAATCTATCGTATTTTGCAGATGAAATTTCTTCGGTTTTATTGCTTAAAATTTCGAGAAGACTGCTTAAAACAGACTTTACGTCGCCGACCACCGGTATTTCTATCTTTACGTTCTTGCCTATGGAAGAAGGGTCTATATCTATATGGGCAAATTTTGCATTTTTACCGAATTCCTCTACTTTTCCGGTAACCCTGTCGTCAAATCTCGCCCCTATGGCTACGATAAAATCCGCATTGGATATCGCCATATTTGCCGCATAAGTGCCGTGCATGCCGAGCATGCCGAAAAAAAGCGGATGGTCGGAAGGAAAACCGCCGAGCCCCATAAGAGTAGATGTAACCGGCAAATCCAGCAACTCGGCCAATTCTTTCAGTTCATTGGCCGCATTCGAACTTATAACTCCTCCGCCTATATAAAGCAAAGGTCTTTTTGCCTTTACAATTTCTGCCGCAAGTTTAGAAATCTGGACATGATGCCCGAAATACGTCGGACTGTAACCCCTAAGTTCGACGGTTTCGGGATAATCGAACTCATACACGCTAGAGGTAATATCTTTAGGAATATCGATTAATACCGGGCCCGGCCTTCCCGTCGAAGCGATGTAAAATGCCTCTTTAATAGTCTTTGCAAGGTCTTTAATATCTTTTACTAAATAATTATGTTTTGTGCACGGTCTTGTTATGCCGACCGTATCGGCTTCCTGAAATGCATCGTTTCCGATTAAATTAGTAGGAACCTGTCCCGTAATAATAACCATAGGCACGGAATCCATATTGGCGGTAGCAATCCCTGTTATAGTATTTGTAGCCCCCGGACCGGATGTTACGAGTACGACTCCAACCTTTCCCGATGCCCTCGCATAGCCGTCGGCGGCGTGCGCAGCCCCCTGTTCGTGCCTTACTAAAACATGTTTTATCCGGGATTTATAATTTAAAAGCTCGTCGTAAATATTTAAAACTGCGCCGCCCGGATATCCGAATATAGTATCCACGCCTTCTCTTATAAGGCTTTCTAAAATTATTTTCGAACCGGTTATTATTTCTTTTTTCGAATTATGCTCCATATTTCATTTCCTTATATTTCTATTGACTATTGCGCCCTCATCGGCGGATGAAACCATATCTGCGTATCTCGATAAATAACCGTAATCGATTTTTTTGGGTTTTTTAGAAATTTTCAGTTTTCTTTTATTAAGCTCCTCATCCGAAACAAGCATATTTAATTTCCTGGCGGCAACGTCTATTTCAATCTTATCGCCGTTATTTAAAAGGGCGATAGGCCCTCCTTCCTGGGCTTCCGGCGATATATGTCCGATACAGGGACCTCTTGTTCCTCCGGAAAATCTTCCGTCCGTGATAAGGGCGACTTTTTCTCCCAGGCCCATTCCTACTATCTGAGAAGTAGGCGCAAGCATTTCCCTCATTCCCGGTCCGCCCTTAGGCCCTTCATATCTTATGACTACTACGTCGCCTTCTTTAACTGCGCCTTTAGAAATATTTTCCATTGCCGCTTCTTCGCTGTCATAAACCGCCGCATTTCCGACGAACTTCATCATCGAGGGGCTCACCCCGCTGGATTTTATTATAGCGCCGTTTGGAGCTAAATTACCGTAAAGAACGGCTATCCCGCCTTCATTGCGGTAAGGATTGCTTATTTTTCTTATAACCTCGTTATTTACGTAATCAACTCCGGATATTACTTCGCTTACGGATTTTCCGGAAACGTTAATAGAATTAAGATTTATAATAGTTTTTAACTCATAAAGCAGTGAAGGTATTCCGCCGGCAAAATCGAGGTCTTCTAAAAAATACTCTCCGGCAGGCCTTAAACTGGTTAACTGCGGAGTACTCTTAGAAATCTCGTCGAATAGTTTTAAATCCAATTTTATTCCGGCTTCATTCGCAATGGCAAGAAGGTGCAGGACGGAATTAGAAGAGCCTCCGAGAGCCATATCTACGGCTATAGCATTTTTAAAAGAATCAGGCGTTACGATATCCCTGGGGCGCATGCCTTCCCTTACAAGTTCAACGACCCTGGAGCCGCTTTCAAAAGCCATTCTTTTCTTTATCGCAGAACCGGCGAGAGCCGTTCCGGCACCGGGCAAAGACATGCCTAAAACTTCCGTCAGGCATGCCATTGTATTGGCCGTATAAAGGCCCTGGCATGACCCCTGCCCGGGACATGCGCACATTTCAAGGTCGTTAAGCTCTTTTTCGTTTATCTCTTTTATTCTGAATTTTGCAACCGCTTCAAAAGTATCTCTTACGAAAGAAAGCCTGTTGCCGTGATAGTGACCGGAAAGCATAGGTCCTGCAGTAACGACCACGGACGGTATATTAAGGCGCAGGGAAGCCATAAGCATTCCCGGAGTGATTTTATCGCAATTAGTTAAAAGAATAAGGCCGTCGAGACAGTGTGCCTCCGCTACGGTCTCTATCATATCGGCGATAAGTTCTCTGGAAGGCAGCGAATAGTGCATGCCTAAGTGCCCCATGGCTACTCCGTCGCAAATACCGGGAATCCCGAAAACGAAAGGATGTCCTCCGTTGCTATAAACTCCGTTTTCGGCGGCTCTTTCCAAATCTCTTATGCCGACATGCCCCGGTATTAAATCCGTAAAACTGGAAGCAATGCCTATAAAAGGTTTCTTCATTTCGCTTTTAGCGAGCCCCGTTGCATATAAGAGCGACCTGTGAGGAGTTCTATCTATTCCTTCTTTGATATTACTGCTTTTCATAAAATTTATCCTTAAATATTAATTGTTTGCGATATAAAAAAATTAATTTATCCGGAAATTTTTTCTTTAATAATTTTTTTCATTATATCGTTTCCGTTAAGTTTTTTTAATTTAAGCTCCTTTATGGCTTTCTGTTCGTCCGGCGTCAAAAAAGGCTTTGTGCTGTATTTATTTAACATTTTTTCTATTTCCATATGTTCATTGTATATCTTTTTAAAATTTTCGTCTCCGGCGGCAAGGGATTCCGCCATTTTTTTTTCGGCTTCATCTAAAAACTGCATAAACGGCCTCCTCATATTTATATATTATAATTAAGTTGCGCTGCAACTTTTAGTGACTAAATATTCGTCGATCTCATATTTATATATTATAATTAAGTTGCGCTGCAACTTTTTTGTATTTATAGAATTAATAACTTTTAAAAAGGTCCGTTGCCGTAAACATAGTAAGGCGATAACTCTTCGGCATATTTTATTTGCGCCGACGGACTCAAATTCGTCCGGTTTCTATTTTCCGAAGCATACATAGATGCAAAATAAGCGCTCTGTTTTAAATCGAAAGGCACGGGTAAATTTATGCTTTCGAATTCCGCCTTAAATTTTTCATAGTCGTTTTCTTTATTGAAACCGTAAACAACGTAAGGCTTATCTGCCCTATTTTCGACAAACGATTTAAGTTCGGCCATATTTAAAAGGCTGATTTTAAGCCTCTGCGTAAAATTTCCTTTTTCGGCTAAATATTCGGATACATAATAGCGGCCTTTAGCGGCGTCTTTTACGGCTACGATATCCTTAGCGCCGGCTCTGTTTTTGGCCAGCGAATATGCGCAGATTAATAAACTTTCCACGCCGGCAATATTTATTCCTAAAACATACGATAATGTTTTTGCAAT
>JAKAQA010000060.1 GCA_021811805.1 bacterium
CGTTTCAAACCGCCCTCAAAACAGAATAGGCATAGATAACTGCGATATAGCCCTGATAGACGAATTTTTCAAGGGCCCCCATTCTACGCTTAATTCGCTTTTATCTATTATGAACGAAAGGATAATATATGCTCCGGAACCCCGCAGAATTCCTTTGATAAGCCTTTTTGCCGCTTCCAACGAAAGGCCGGACAAATCTTCCGATTCAAATTTACTGCCTCTTTACGACAGGTTTTTATTCAGGATGGAGATTTTGCCGGTAAAAGACGGAAAAAATTTTAAAAGATTGCTGGAATTAAAAGAAAAAGACTTTTTTAACGAAAATCAAACAGCCGAAAATTTTTTAGAAAAAAAAGATATAGAAACTTTAAGCGAAGCGGCGGAAACGGTTGATATAGGCGCGGAAATTTTCGACTGCCTGCATAAAATCAGGGATGAATTAAAAAGCAAACAGGTATTCGTTTCGGACAGAAGATGGCGGGAAACGGTTAAAATATTAAAAACGAACGCGGTATTGAATAAGCGCTCTTACGTCGCAAAAGAAGACATAAAGATGCTTGAACCGTCGCTCTGGACGTATTATTCGGATATAAGGGCGGTTAAAAATATTCTTGGGAGAGAGTTGAAATGAACAAATGCGGCAATAGAGCCTTTATTATAAGAACATCGGTCTCGGCGGGAATTTTTCTTTCGGAGCTTATTTATCTGTTTTTAGTATCCGGGTTTTTTTCCGATAAAAAAATTAGTTATTATTTTTCTTATTTTAGCGGGGTTAAACTTGCGTTTATTATTATTCCGCTATCGACCTGGTTCGTGTCCTCATATACTTTATCTAATATCGCTTATAACAAATATTTATATTTAAAACCTGAAGAAAACAATAAAAAGAGAAATACATCGGCGCATCAAAAAGCCTCCGCCGGAAACGCGATGTTATGGCCCGAATCCGAAGAACTTCGGTTAGTTATAGGCGAAATCCATGAAAAGGACGGAACGAGAAAGGAAAAACCGGAATGGCTGTTCATGGATAAATACGGGCTTTTTACCGGCATTATAGTTTTCGGTTCTACCGGCACGGGAAAGACCACCGCATGCGCATATCCTTTTTTAGACCAGCTGGCAAAATACAAAAAAGAATCGACCGGCGAAAGAATAGGAGGTTTAATATTAGACGTTAAAGGCGATTTTTGGAAAGAAGCCGTCCGCATACTTAAGCGCAACGGAAGAGGAGAAGACGCCGTTATAATAGAGCCTGGCTCCGGTTATTATTTCAATCCGGTTCATTATCCTCATCTCGACGCTAAAATTATTGCCGAAAGATTACATTCCGTTCTCGAAAATATGAATTCCAACGACGGGAGGCAGGACAGTTTCTGGAAAGACAAATCTATAAACCTGCTTGCCAATTCCCTTAACATAATCAGGCTTTGTATAGGTTACGTTACGTTAAGCGATATTTACGAAATAGTTTCGGACGAAAATAAATTGAAAAATATTTTAGCTCATGCCCAAAATTTAATGAAAATAAAATCTAATGAAGAAACTTACGCAAACGAACTTAAATTAACGGCATCGTATTTCGCCGGCGCGGATTATGCGGGACTCGACGAGAGGACAAAGGCTATCATAAAGAGCGAATCTTTAAGGGTATGTTCGGATTTTATCAAGCCGGCGTTTAAAGAAACTTTCTGCTGTCCGGAACAAAAACTTAACTTCCCCGGTTTTCAGGAAGTAGTAAATTCCGGAAAAATAGTTATATTAAATATGCCCGAATCTAAATACGGTTTAACCGGAAAAATCATCGGCATTATGCTGAAACTCGATTATTTCAGGACGGTATTGAACAGGGTTTACAAGTCGGTTATAGACGATGCGGTAAATATAAAAAGACCGGTTTTGTTTATATGCGACGAATATCAGAATTACGTTACGTCAGGCGATATCGAATCGGATGCCGAATTTTTCGCAAGATGCAGGCAGTCTAAGGCGATTAATATAGTCCTTACTCAGAGCTACAGTTCGTTAAAGCTGAAACTCGGCTCCGAAGAAAAGCTTAATTCTTTAATAGGAAATATAAGGTCTTCTTTATGGCTTGCTTTAAGCGACGATTATTCGAGGGAAAAAGCCTCCAGAATATGCGATAAGGAATACAAGCTTAAAATTACCGAAAATATAACCGAGCAGGACGACAGGGCGGTTTTTAACCCTTATATCGGAAAACTTCTGTCGGACGACAATACTATATCGCAGGGAACTACGAAGACTTACGAAAAAATGCCGTCGTTCGATACCGACGATTTTGCTGGTTTAAAATTAAATCAGGCGGTTTACAGGATTTATTCGGGAGGAGAAGTTAAAGGACCGGGGCTCGTATATCTTCACCCTATATACGAGCCGAAAACGAAAAGCTATTTCGATGGGCGGACAAATGAGCAATAATAATTACAGGGGCGGCGGCGCGGGGCAGGGTTACGAACTGGATATTTTAGAAATTGCTTTTCTTGTATTCAGCGGCTTATTCGTCCTTTTTTATTTTACGAACGCGAATTTTAAATATTGCGTAAATTCATTTTATATATTTATATCGTATTCTTTTAAGGTTTATACCGCAATTATAATTTTGTACGCCGTAAATCTGTTTTTGTTTCTAACGGGGTTTCACGGTTTATACGTTAGAATTTTTGAAATAAGGGTCAGCGGCTCTAAACTTAGAATGTATAATAAGCTCGAAAAATATAACGATAATTACGGCGGCGGCAGAAAATAAAAGCGTAAAAAGGAGGCGTTATTTAATGTCGATATTAAATTTAATATTTAAGTCAAAGTTTAAATATTATAATATAAGTTGCATTATTTATTATATTTTATTATTTATAATTATATTTTATGCAAATTTTGCCGCTTTATCTTCATACGGGATAAATTATTCTCCGTTAAAAAAATATACCGTTAAAAAAAGACTCTGGGTGCATAAATTAAAAATAAAATCCGGCATAATTTATAAATTAAATACCGCTCTCGGCTATGTTTCAGTTATAACCCTTCCGGTCATACCTTTAGACGTCGCGTTAGGCAATACCGGAGCCTTTTCCGAGCAGATAGTCGGAAGGCAGATATTCATAAAACCGGTAACATACGATTATAAAGAAACGAGCAATCTCGAAATATATACTAAATACGGTCTTATAAACGTGCTTTTAAGGATAAGAGGCCCGAAATCGGTTACGTATAATTTAAATATAGCGGATACTATCAAGGACGTTTTCGTTAAAAATTACGTCAAAAATAAAATAAACGGATTGAAAGCGGTTTTGTTTAAAAAATATGCCGCAAAAAACATTTTCCTGGATAAAAAAGCCGAGGCTTTAAAGAGGGAAAAGAAAGAAGTTATGGGTCTTATCCTTATGATTAACCGAAAAAAAGTTAATGCGTCGATTACTAAAGGCGGTATAACCTTGACCGTAATTTCCGTCAGCCGCATAAAAAATTTATATTATCTGCAATATCGGCTAACCAATAATACCGGCAGGAGCTTTTTTGTCAGAAACGTTTATCTTTATAAAGAATACGGCGGAAATTTTTTTAACGGATACGCTCCCGATAAGCTAAAAGAAATACCGCCGATAAACAGGACGCCTCATAACGCCGGCTATATGCCTTATAAAATAATAAAAAACGTGATAATTTTTAAACTGAAGGACGGCGGTTCGGCTTATCCCGGCGGTCTAAAAGTATCTTTTCATATTCTTAAAGAAAAAAAACTGATTAAATTAAAAATAGGCGGGATTCAGCCTTAATTTTTGATACATGAAACTGAATAAAATGAAAGTTAAAACTAAAAAAAATAATAAATTTAACTATATAATATTATATTGTTTATACTTTACATTAAATTTATCTTCCTTAGCCCTTTTTGCCGGATGCGCGCCGTATTCATCGTTAAAAGGCGGCAACGAATATAAAAACTGCGGGGGAAAAAACGCTTTACGAAAGAAATTGGAAAATAAAGTATTGGCGGCATCTTTAAAATTAAACGGCGTTTCGGACAAAAAGATAAAAATTTTAATATCTTCAAACGGAAAAAACGAGCCTGTTAAAAAAAGCGGGGACGGCTCTTATATCGACCCGCCTTTTATGAAAGGAGAATCGAATATAATTAAGGGTCCGGCTGAACGCCGTTTCCGCATCGCGTTAGATAAAACCGCCGAAAGCCGGAACGGAAAAATAATCCTGAAGGCGCTAAGCGTGAAATCGGATAAAATTTTTGAAATCATATCGTTTTCGCTTGCAAACCTTTATTCGTCGCCGCTCGAATGCAGACTGTTCCTTTTAGAAAAATCCGGCGAAAAGGCCGAATATAAGAATATTCGTTTTAAATCAAATATCGAAAACGGATACGAAGGTAAAAATTATTTTACTCTGCTGGGTTCAAGCAAAATAAAAGGGGAGATAATATTTTTAAACGGCGGAAACGGGCACCATAAAGACACGGCATCCCGCTTAACTCTCGGTATTTCGGCATCATATAAAAGCCGTTTCGGCGGCGGCATTAAGTTTTTAAAATTATCGACTAAATTATAAAAAATATATCGTTTGCATTATGAAAAGAGTTAAATATCTTAAAGCGGTCTTACCGGAAATTGCGGCGGCGGCAGTCTTCTTTCTGCTCGTCTTATCCCGGGTTTCCGTTTCGGCGGCCGGTATAAGCCAAAATTATTTAGGCGAAACCGTAATATACGCCTCAAAAAAATACGGTCTGCCGCTTCCTTTTCTTGCGGCGGTAATGAAGGCGGAAAGCGGTTTTAATATATACGCTTTAAGCCCTGAAGGCGCCGTAGGGCTTATGCAGGTTATGCCGGAAACCGGCAGAGAACTCGATATGAATATTCAAAATCCGCAGACGAATATAATAGCCGGAGCAAAGTATCTTCATTACTGCCTTAAACGTTTCGGCTTCAGGCCGGTACCGGCGCTGGCATGCTATAACGCAGGTCCGGATTCCGTCAGGACGGTATATGTAAAAAACCGCCGCAAATTTATAATTCCGCCTTACCGGCAAACCGAAATCTATATTATGCGGGTTTATAAGTATTATAATTATTACAGGAAATTATTGAAATAGGCAAAAAATACGAAAATAGAAAGCAAAATAACGACGAAACAAACCTTATATAAATATGTTATAATATCGTAAAATTAATATTAATTATTAATAAATTAAAACTAAACAAACTTATGCGGGAACATACAAATTTATTATTAAGCGACGAAACGAATAAAACATTTGAAAAAAAATTCGTGAATTTAGCCGAAGCAAGCAATTTTGCTTCGGCTTATTTAAAAAGGGCGGTTTCTACGTCTAATATATCATACCTGATTCAATACGGCAGAATTAAAAAATACGGCGATAAGGGAAATATTTTAATCGATATCGAAGAATTGCGGAATTATTATGATTCGCTCAATATGTTTTTATATGAACCCAAAAATTTAAATTTAAATTCCGTAAAAAATAATGTTTGCTTATTATCTTTTTCTAACTATACGGAATCGGAAAGAACTAAGCACGTCCATAGAATCCATCCCTATAAAGGAAAGTTTATTCCGCAATTAGTCGAATATTTCCTTGATACCCATATAGATGAATTTAAAAAAGAGGTATATTTTAGAAAAGGGGATGTAGTTCTTGACCCGTTTTGCGGAAGCGGAACTACTTTAGTGCAGTCCAACGAATTAAATCTGCATGCCGTTGGCATCGAGATTTCGCCTTTTAACGCTTTAATAGGAAATATAAAGGTCGGTACGCATCCTTTATGCGCAATAAGAAAATGTATTTCAGATATAACATATAAATTTACGGATTTTCGAAAGAAAAAAAATAACGATTTTTTTATCGAAAATTTGAATCGTTTTTTATCGAAATTTAATAATAAATATTTTCCTTCACCGGAATATAAAATAAAAGCAAGAGAGGGCGGGATAAACGAAAAAGAATACGGGAGACAAAAAGAGAAAGAATTTTTAGTAGAATACGAGAGATTGGTAAAAGAGCATAATATCGAGATAATAAATAAATACGACGATAACAGTTTTAACGGAAAATGGTTTTTGCGGCCGGTAAAAGAAGAAATAGATTTTATTTTCGGCGAGATACAAAATATAGAAAACTCGGACGTAAAAAAAGTATTAGCGGTCATATTAAGCAGAACGATGCGCTCCTGCAGGGCTACGACTCATGCCGACCTGGCAACGTTAAAAGAGCCGGTAGTAAGTCCTTATTACTGCAAAAAACACGGTAAAGTATGCAAACCTTTATTAACGATAAAAGACTGGTGGAAAACTTATGCCGAAGATACGCTCTTAAGACTTGAAGAGTTTCAAAAATTAAAAACGAATACTTTTCAATTATGTTTGTGCGGAGACAGTAGAAACTTTGATATATATGCCGAAGTAAATAAAAAAAATGTTCTTTTTCACGAAATATTAAAAAATCAAAAAATAAGAGGAATCTTTTCAAGTCCGCCTTACGTAGGATTAATAGATTATCATGAACAGCATGCCTACGCTTACGAAGTGTTCGGCTTCGAAAAAAAAGACGAAATGGAAATAGGTTCTCTTTCAAAAGGTTCGGGAAAAAAAGCTAGAGAAGCTTATATTAAAGATATTTCCGATGTTTTAATTAATTCGGCAAAATATTTGCAGGAAGATTACGATATTTTCTTAGTGGCAAACGATAAATACAACATATACCCGGAAATAGTAAAGTTAGCGGGAATGAAAATCGTGGACCGGTTTAATCGACCGGTACTCAATAGGGTCGAAAAAGACAGGGGCAATATTTATTCCGAAACGATATTTCATATAAAGCAAAATAAGTAAATATTTTAAACCCCCGGAGGATTTAATTAGATTGGAATCTAAGAATAAAATCGAGATAATAAAAAATATCATAAAAGAAAGTTTAAGAAAGAAGTTTAAAACGTATAAGCCGGAAACTAAACAAATGCCGTTTCATTATTTATTGCTCGGCAAAGATAGAATGGCATTATTTTCTTTTATTCATTCTTTAAATACTACTTTCGGAACCTCTATTTTTGAGCCGGTCGCTGAAACTCTCGCTAATTTTAATCCAAATTTTAGGTTCGCCGAAAAACAGTACACGGTTGGAGACTTTATAAGCGAAAAAGCCCAAAATGAAATTCAATCTATAATCAACGGTCTTGCTTCGGAAATCGAAAGCGCTCCCGATAAAGCAAGGGAAATCGAAAGAATAAGAGCGGTTTGCAAAGACGGGAAAATGAATAAATTAAAAACGGTTAAAGTAGATTTATTTATTAAGGATAAAGAAGATAAAATACATTTGTTCGATTTAAAAACAGCCAAGCCGAACATAAGCAACTTTAAGGATTTTAAGCGTACTTTGCTCGAATGGGCGGCGATTTATCTTGCTAAAAATCCCGACGCCGATATAAACTCGTACATAGCAATACCCTATAATCCATACGAACCTCAGCCTTACGAAAGGTGGACGCTGAAAGGAATGCTGGATTTGGATAATGAACTAAAGGTAGGGAAAGAATTCTGGGATTTTCTCGGCGGCGACGGTGCTTACGAAGAACTGCTTAATTGTTTTGAAAACGCCGGAATCGAATTAAGGCTTGAGATAGACGAATATTTTGCGAGATTTAAATGATTTAAATAAAAATTATTGCGATACTGCATAATTTAAAAATTTGCTTCATAAGTATTATTAATTTGACAAATTATAGCTAAGTTTATTAAAATTAAGTAAATTTACTAAAAATGTAAAAAATTAATTAAATATTATATAGAGGGCGCACAACATGGCGACCGATAAAAAGAATAAAAGCTTATCAATATTTAAAACATTGTTTCTATTAGCTTTAGCGGTATTTGTATTTTTTAATTTCAATCCGCTGTCGGTTAAAAAATCGTTTGCGGATGGAAAAGGTTCTCCTGCCTGCAACGGAGTATAGATCG
>JAKAQA010000061.1 GCA_021811805.1 bacterium
ACGACGACGAGTTTATAATAATCTTGGCGCCCGCTTCGGAAAGTTTTTCTATAACCGATTTAAGATGGCTTACGTTTATATTTTTAAGGAATATATCGCCTTTTGTTATTGCCGAAGCCGCCATAAAAGTCCCTGCTTCTATCCTGTCTGGAAGAACGCGGTGACATAAGCGTTTAAGCTTTTTAACGCCGTTTACGGTAATTACGGTCGGCTCAGTTCTTTTTATCTCTGCTCCGCCGTTATTAAGAGCGGTAATCATATCGTCTATTTCCGGTTCCATTGCGGCATTTTTTATAATAGTCGTGCCTTCGGCGAGTGTTGCCGCCATAATTACGTTTTCGGTTCCGGTAACGGACGGAATAGGGAAATTTATTAAGGCGCCTTTAAGTTTATCGGCATAAACGTCCACGTATCCATGGTCGACTTCGACGGCGGCGCCCAACAGTTTAAGCGCGTTTAAATGAAAATCTATAGGCCTTGCGCCGATAGCGCAGCCCCCGGGGAGAGAAACTCTCGCTCTTTTATATTTTGCAAGAAGAGGGCCCAAAACAAGAACGGAAGCCCTCATAGTTTTTACGAGGTCGTAAGGCGCTTCGTAATTATTGATATTAGAAGTGTTTATAATTAATTTATCGGCTTCCCCCGATTCTTTAATTTCGGCTCCAAGGCTTACCAGAAGTTTCTTAATAGTTTTAATATCTTCAAGGTCGGGGACGTTATCGATTTCACTATCCGAACCGTCGAACATAATCGAAGAAACTATTATCGGCAAAGATGCATTTTTGGAACCGCTTATAGAAACCTCCCCTACTAAAGGAAAGCCTCCTTCTATAACCATTTTATCCATATGTAATTTTAACCGCCCTTTCTTTATTATTTAAATCGTTAATAAAAGTTAAATTCTTAAATTTTATATTTTTATTTTTAAACTTTTCGTTAAATAAAGAATATATTTCCGATTTTTTTCTGCAATCGATTTCTAAAATAAGCGTCTTGGTCTTCTCAGTTTTAAGAACGGCATAATCGAATATTTTCCTGTAAAATTTAAGGCCGTCCCTTCCGCCGTTCAAAGCCTTAACCGGTTCGTAAAGTTTAATATCGTCGTCTAACTCTTTTAATTCGCCGGATTCTATATAAGGAGGATTGGAAATAATTATATCGAAATTATCGAAATCCGCCATATTAAAATCCAAAACGGGATTAATAAAAGCCGGAGCGTACGACTTTAATTTAATTATGTCGAAATAAACCGGCACGACCTTTTCACGCAAGCCGTTTGCGATTATATTTTTTTTAGCGGCGTTCAAACTCCTTATGCTGTTATCGGCAGCATAAATTATAACATTATCAGAATTCTTTGCAATAGAAATCGCAATTGCTCCCGAACCGGTTCCTATATCGAGAATGGAGATTTTTCTTTTTAATGCGCCGGAAAGCCTTCTTATTTCTTTTAATGCTTCATCTACCAAACATTCGGTATCGGGTCTCGGTATTAAAACCGATTTGCCGACAAAAAAATCCAGGGAGTAAAACTCTTTTTTGTTCGCAATATAAGCAAAAGGCTCCCTTCTGCTCCTTCTTTCTATCAATTTTTCGAATAGATTTATTTTACTTCCGGCAATTTTGTCGTTATAAGAAACAATTATTTCTTCAAGGGTTTTCCTTAGAACATGCCTCATTATGCATGCCGACTCGTTAAAGGGGTTAAGAATGCTTTCATTCTTAAGGCGTGCTTCGCCCCATTTAATCAATTCGTAAACGGACATATCTTTTTTATAATTATTACTGCGATTGCTTTTGAGATTCAAAATAATCCGCTAAAGGCGCCAAAAGTTCGTCTAAGGCGCCGTCCATAAAAGAAGCCAGCTTATGTATGGTTATTCCTGCCCGGTGGTCCGTAATTCTGCCTTGGGGAAAATTGTACGTCCTTATTTTTTCGCTTCTGTCGCCGCTGCCGACCATGCTTTTCCTGTTTTGCGCCTCTATGCTTTTTTTATCCGCCTCTATCCTGTTTAAAAGACGCGATCTTAATATTCTTAACGCTTTAGCTTTGTTTTTGTGCTGCGATTTCTCGTCCTGGCAGGTAACTACAAGTCCGGTGGGAATATGGGTAACCCTTACCGCGGAATCCGTCGTGTTTACGCTCTGTCCGCCGTGTCCGGACGACCTGTAAACGTCTATTCTTAAATCCTCGCCGTTAATTTTAAGGTCGATTTCTTCGGGTTCCGGCATTACCGCTACCGTCGCCGCCGAAGTATGCACCCTGCCCTGCGTTTCGGTAGCCGGAATCCTCTGCACCCTGTGCACTCCGCTCTCGTATTGCAGAAGCCGGTATGCATCCTTGCCTTTTACGGAAACTACGGCTTCTTTCAAGCCTCCCGACGACGATGGGCTTAATGAAATAGCCTCGAACTGAAAATTTTTCGCCAGTGCATATTTGTTATACATTTTAAAAAGGTCTAATGCAAAAAGGGCCGCTTCTTCCCCGCCCGTCGCGGCTCTTATTTCCAGTAAAATATCTTTGTCCTGCAGATTTTCTTTCGGAAAGAAAAAATCTTTAATTTCTTCGGCCAATTTAGAAGCTTTATTTTTTAAAGAATTTATTTCTTCACTTTCTAAATCGATTAAGGCCTGGTCGGTCTCGGATTTAACCAATTTTTCCAAGTCGGTTATTTCCGCTTCGGTTTTTTTATATTCAGAAAATTGTTCCGCAGTCTTCTTTATCAAATTGTACTGCTTGGATAATTCTTTTATTTCCGCGCTGAATCCTTTTGAGCTTTCTTCCTGTATTCTCGAATACAATTCTTTCGACTTATCGGATAATTCGAGAGCCTTTTTTGTCAGATTTTCATCCAGCATTTAACGACGCACCTTTAAAAAGTATGAAAATTTTGTCATTCAAAAATCGAAAGCGCCTTTTAGCCACGACTTTCTAACTTCGGACGGTTTTCCGCAGGAAAATTCGCCTTCGGAGCAGTTTCCCCTGACGCATGCTGGACCGCCGCCGTAAAATACGGACGGGGCGATAGGATAAACAAGTTTAAACATCTCTTGAGCCGCGGCTCTAATCTCCCACTGCGCCCGGCTGCATCCTCTCAGCCTGAAAAAGTGCAGGAGCTCTCTCGCGTTCATGGTAAAAATAATCTGGGTTTCGGCCGCGTTGGGAAGCAGATACCTTGCATCTTCGGCAGGAATGCCTTTCTCGAGAAAATAACCGTACAGCGAAAAAATATCGTCCGCCATTTTGTTGTATTTCGCCAAAAGTTCTGCGTTTCCGGCTATGGAGTCAGGAACGACATACTTAGGGTTCTCTTCTTTTACGTAACGCTGGCTTCTCTGGGAATATGACGCAATGCGGTGCCTTACTAATTGATGCGAAGCGCTTCTTGACAACTTCTCTATTCCGAACGTAAAGTTGGCATGTTCGAGGACGGATTCGTGTCCGGAAGTCCTTATTCTTTTAATTAATTTCCTTGCTTTTTCTAAACCTTTTTCGCCGTCGTTAAAATCGGCTTCTATCTTTGCGATGCCGTAAGGGCTGTAGCAAAGCCTCGCCGCAACAGCGATTGTAATTTCTGGTTTAGAAGTGTAATTAATAAGTTTAACCATTCAAGCATATAAGGAAATATTAAAAAATTCTTATTTTTTACTGCTATCTGTTTTGGCGTATTTTTTGTTAAATTTGTCGATTCTTCCGGCGCTGTCGACAAATTTTTGTTTGCCGGTATAAAAGGGATGGCATTTCGAGCATATATCGACATGAATTTCTTCGACCGTACTGCCGGTAACGAATTCTTCGCCGCAGGCGCATTTTACCTTTGCCTGATAAATTTTCGGATGTATTCCTTCTTTCATCTTTCTGTAGCTCCTTTTACTTTCGATTTAAAATTTTTTAAATATTAAGTTAATTATTATAAGATTTTAAAATAAAATTTTCAACTTTTTTTATATCGTCGGGAACATCGACGGGAATAGTTGAAATATTAACGGTTTCTACCTTAAGCCTGTATCCGTTTTCTATTGCCCTTAACTGTTCCAGCATCTCTTTTTTTTCTAAATAAGACATCTCCATTTTGCCGAATTTTAAAAGAAATTCTTTGGTATATCCGTAAAAACCGAGATGCTTGTAGCCGAAAATACCTTTAAAATCCTTCAGCTCCGCAGCCCTTTCCCTGTCATACGGAATAGGGCTTCTCGAAAAATATATGCCGAAATTATTTTTATCGACTATAACCTTGACGTTATTAGGGTCGATAAATTCTTCGTAGGAATAAATCGGGGTTTTGACGCTCGTATATGAAATATCGCCGTTTTCGTTAAAGGGTTTTATCAACGATTCTATTATTTCGAGATTCACCAAAGGCTCGTCTCCCTGAACGTTTAATACGATATCCGCGTCGATGCCGCTAACTGCCTCTATTATCCTGTCCGTACCGGTTTGGTGGGTATCTTTAGTCATGACGGCATTCGCCCCGAAATCCCTGCAGGCGTCGTATATCCTTCTGTCTTCCGTAGCTATTATAACGTCGGACAGCAACTCCGACTTTATAACGCCTTCATAAACATGCCTTATCATAGGCTTGCCCATAATTAAAGCAAGGGGTTTGCCCTCAAATCTGGTGGATTTATATCTTGCCGGTATAACGGCGACTATTTTTTTCATACAAACATTTTATTATAAATAAATTCAAATTAAAATGATTTTATTTACGGTTATTTTTAGTTTTTTTTAATTTTGTGTTATATAAACGTTATATCCGTATCCGGCGATAATTTTGGCGAAATTATAAGCCGCTTTAAGGTTTTTGAATTTGCCGAACACAACCTTGTAATAGAATATGCCTTTTACATTTTTTGTCGCAAGATGAACCCCTGGAACAAGTTTTTTAATATCTTTTATTTTATTAAGCGCTTTAGACTTTATAGTATATGCCGCAAACTGAAGAGTATAGCCGGATGCCGGAGGCATATATTTTACGCTCCGATAAACGTTCAGGCGGCTTTTTCCGCCGTATCTTCTGCATTCCGACAGCGGCAACGGTTTTGGCCCAAGATACTGCACCCTTACTAATGCCGTTCCGGGGCCGACCATATTAAGCGCCTTTGCGGCGGCGTAAGAGAGGTCCATAATCCTTCCGTCCGCATACGGCCCCCTGTCGTTAACGCATACTTCGACGCTTCTGTGGTTTTGAAGGTCGGTGACGTAAGCGTAGCTGTCTAATGGAAGAGTCAGCGAAGCCGCCGTCAAATCGTACATATTGTAAATTTGACCGCTTGCCGTCTCCCGCCCCTGAAAACCCGGACCATACCATGAAGCGACTCCTACCTCGATATTCCGCGAAATCTGCTTCGGAGGATAATATCCGGGCGGGCGGCCGTATGACCCCTGCCCTGAACCGTTCCCTATTATATAAGGAACGCAACCCGAAAGCGCTGAGGCGGTTATAAAAACGGAAAATAATAAAAATACCAGCTTTAATTTTGATTTCATAGCCGTATCTATTATAGTTCAATTTTTACTCAATATAAACACTAAACCCAAAATTGCCGACAAAAATTTATTTTTTTATTTGACATTATTTAAATTTATACTATATAATAATAATCGGCATTATTTATCTGTTTTTTAAAATTAGCAAGCCTATAAAGGTTCTTATCAAGAGCGGTAGAGGGACGGGCCCTTTGAAACCGCAGCAACCGATAAAAAATTAAAAATCGGTGCTAATTCCCGCAGGTTTATTCCTGGAAGATAAGAAGAAAAGAGTTTTAAAAACCTCTTCTTCCGCATTCGCAGGGAGAAGAGGTTTTTTTGTTATTACGGCTTAAATAAAAATAAAATAATAAGATAAGGAGAAAAAATGTTCGTAAAAGGTTTAAAATGCAGGGAATGCGGCAAGGAATATCCCGACAGTCCGCTTTATGTTTGCGATTATTGTTTCGGTCCTCTCGAAGTGGATTACGATTACGATAAAATAAAAAAGGAGCTTACGAGGGAAAAAATAAAATCGCGCGATGCGAATATGTGGCGGTATCAGGAACTGCTTCCTATAAAAGGAGAAATAAAAATAGGTAAAAACGTGGGATATACCCCGCTCGTAAAAGCCGATAACCTGGCAAAAGCCCTCGGCGTTAAAGAAATATACGTTAAAAACGACGCCGTTAACTTTCCTACTTTATCATTTAAAGACAGGGTCGTTTCGGTAGCCATCGCAAAGGCAAGGGAATTCGGGTTTAAAACCGTGGCCTGCGCCTCTACCGGAAATCTCGCCAACTCCGTAGCGGCTCTGGCGGCTTCTTCCGGCTACGAAAGTTTCGTATTTATACCGTCGAATCTTGAAACCGGCAAAGTATTAGGAACTCTTATATACGACACTAATCTCGTAAAAATTAACGGCAGTTACGATAAAGTGAACAGGCTCTGCACGGAAATCGCCGGAAAACACAGCTGGGCATTCGTAAATATTAATTTAAGGCCTTATTATGCCGAAGGGTCGAAATCGCTTACTTTCGAAATGCTAGAACAGTTAGGATTCAAAGCCCCCGACAACGTCGTAGTTCCTATGGCCGGAGGCTCTTTAATAACAAAAGTCGGAAAAGCGATAGACGAATTCGATTACTGCGGCCTGCTCAACGAAAAACCTCATACTAAAATTTTCGGAGCTCAGGCTACCGGATGCAACCCGATTACCGCCACGGTTAAAGAAAAAAGGGAATTTATAAAACCGGTCAGGACGCCCGATACAATCGCAAAATCCCTTGCAATAGGAAACCCTGCGGACGGCTACTATGCATCCGACCTGATGAGTAAAACCGGAGGATACGGCGAAGACGCGACCGACGAAGAAATAGTCGAAGGCATGAAACTGCTTGCCGCTACGGAAGGCATATTTACCGAAACGGCGGGAGGCGTTACCGTCGCCGTAGCAAAAAAACTTATCGAAAAAGGCTATATAAACAAAAACGAGACGACCGTTCTTGCTATTACCGGAAACGGGCTTAAAACCCTCGAAGCCTTAAACGGAAAATTAAAAGAGGCGCCGGTTATCGAGGCAAACTTGGAAGAATTCGAAGGGGTTCTTGCTAAAATTAAAGGAAAAAAATAAAAACGGAAAAATATAATATAATAAGGAAAGGAGGATTTTAAAATGCCTATAAAAGTAAGAATACCTACGCCGTTGAGAACGCTAACCGGAGGCAAAGCCGAAGTTGAATCAAGCGGTTCCAACATAATAGAAGTAATCAACGACTTGGAAAAAAATTTTTCTGGAATTAAAGAAAGAATATGCGAACAGAACGACCAGGTCAGAAGATTCGTAAACGTATATCTTAACGATGAGGACATAAGGTTTATCGACAACATAAATTCGAAAGTCAAAGACGGCGACATTATTTCCATAATTCCGGCAATAGCGGGCGGCGCGCCTGAAAAAAAAAAGTTTTATCTTAACTATCCGCAGGGAGTAATTAAAGAACCGTTAATTTATCTTGTGGGAAAAAACTATAACGTTATTACCAACATCAGAAGCGCCAGCATATCCAACGATATCGGCATAATAGCTATAGAACTTGAAGGGGAAACCGCCGACATCGAAAAAGCCGTAAAGTTTTTGGAATCGAAAGGCGTGACCGTCGAACCTATAGTTTTAGACGTCGTGGAATAAAATTAATAAAAATCGGTTTTAAAGCGAGGGAAGAAAATTGGATTTCAGCGAAGAACGGATTAAAAGATACGCAAGACATATAATACTGCCGGAAGTCGGCGGCGAAGGACAGGAAAAACTGCTTTCGTCGAAAGTCCTTCTTATCGGAGCCGGAGGGCTCGGCGCTCCCTGCGGGTATTATCTCGGAGCGGCGGGAATCGGAACTCTGGGAATAGTCGATTACGATACCGTCGATTTAT
>JAKAQA010000004.1 GCA_021811805.1 bacterium
ATAAGACGGTATTAAAGGAAACACGCAGGGGCTTATGAAAGAAAACAATCCCGCGAGAAATGCTACTAAAAATGATACGTTGGGAGCAAAAAATGAATCCATAAATAATTACCTCAATTACATTCTACAACATAGCGCCGCCGCTTGCAAATATATTTTTGTTTTAAGCGGCTCATTTAACTTTATAATTATGCGGTATAATTATAATATTAAACCTTAAAAATAAAAGAAATGTTATGAAAGAATACGACGCCATAGTAATAGGAACCGGAGCCGGCGGCATGCCTGCCGCATACAGATGCGCAGGCGCAGGCATGAAAGTCGCCGTAATAGACTCCCACCCGTTTGGAGGAACATGCGCTCTCAGAGGATGCGATCCTAAAAAAGTTTTAATCGGCTTCTCGGAATTAGTCGATTGCTACGACAGGCTCAATGGTAAAGGAATATCCGCGGATAACCTGAAAATAAATTGGAAAGCAATGATGAAATTTAAAAGGACATTTACCGGTCCGGTGCCGGAAAACCGCGATAAAGGTTTTAAAGAAGCGGGAATAGATACTTATCGCGGCAGAGCCCGCTTTACTTCTAAAGACGCGGTAGAGATAGGCGGCACAGGTCTTAAAGCCAAGTATTTTATGCTCGGGGCCGGCGCTAAACCAATGAAACTAGGAATCCCCGGCGAGGAACATGTCAAGATAAGCGACGACTTTCTTGAAATGGACGAATTAGCTGAAAAAGTCGTATTTTTAGGCGGCGGCTATATATCTTTCGAATTTGCCGGTATTGCAAAAAAAGCCGGTTCCGATGTAACTATTATTCAAAGAAGCCCTAAAGCCCTTAAGCGTTTTGACAAAGATGTCGTAAAATGGGTTACGGCTTCGATGAATGACGCCGGAATAAAAATACTGCTAAATACTAATCCGTTATCCGTGGAAAAAAAGGGCGGGAATTACGTCGTGCATACATCCGGAGAAGCCGGAGACCTTCAGATTGAAGCCGGCCTCGTGGTGCACGGCGCAGGAAGAGAACCCGACATCGAAGATATGGGGCTTGATATCGCAGGAGTAAATTACGACAAAAAGGGCATTGCCGTTAACGAATATCTTCAAAGCGTTTCAAACCCTTTTGTATATGCGGCGGGAGACTGCGCCGCGACTAAGGGTTATCCCCTTACTCCGGTCGCTTATTTAGAAGGCGGCATAGCGGCGTATAATATAATAAACGGCAATAAAAAAAAGCCGGATTACGCCGGGATGCCTAATGTCGTCTTTACGCTTCCTCCCATGGCTTTTGTGGGTTTAACGGAAGAGCAGGCTTTATCGGCGGGTTATAAATTCAGGGTAAATATGGAAGAAACTTCCGAATGGTATTCTTCGAAACGCATAGGAGAAAAACACTCCGGGTTTAAGATTTTAATAGAGGAAGGTACCGGGCGCATAATAGGCGCGCATCTTTTTGGGGCGGGCTCCGAAGAAGTTATTAATATTTTTGCGCTTGCCGTAAGGAATAATCTTACGGCTTCGGCTTTAAAAGACGCTATTTATACATATCCCACAAAGACGTCCGATATAAGCGATATGCTTTATTAATCCGGCTGGAGTTTTTACTATATCGGGGTTATGCATCCCGAAGATTTTCAAAATACTTTAAAAATCAAAAATAGCCTTAAAATCTTAAATCCGTTTAAAAATTGACGCATAAAAAAACCCGCTGCTAAAACAGCGGGTTATATATTAATTCTTTACATGTTGCCAGAAGGTATTTTTTAAAAAGTATAAACATGCCTGATTAATAAAATTAATAAATAAATTAAATAAAATTGAATATTTATAATTAAAAATACAACAATATTAAATAATTTTGTAAAGTTTATTACGGTTTTAGTTTAATATTTTTGCAATTATATTAATTAAAAGTTTAAGTTAATCAATAAATAGGCATTGCATTTTAACTGGATGGTTATCATATAATACCAACATTGATAATTGATGAAATAAAGCAATATAAAAGTTTATTATATATTTATTACCCCCTATTTCTTAAATATATTGGGAATTCTCGGCATTCCTTGTCGCTGAATATAAAGAGAATATTTTTGTTGAATTTTCGTGATATAAGGTGGTAATAATCTGCCAATTCTTTTGTCACTAATAGCTTGCCATTTTTCTATACGAATATTCTTAAATTGAAAAGAAAATGTTTTTCCTTCAAACATTGAAAAGATAATGGATTCATTATCACCCTCCTTGAAATATCCATATTTCTTAATATAAATATCCTTTTCTTGTTTTTTTGAAAGCTTAGCCCCTTTTATCAAATATAATTCGACCTTTTGAAGTATATCGCATGTCGTACCGTTTCTTGGAATACAATCGCAATCAGGTCGTATATTTAAAAAGATATCCCCTTTAATTTTAAATATATCTCCTGCTACAATTGTGTTTTCGTGTATTTTATCTTTATCAAGGAAACGTTCTCCAGTAAAAACTCTACGTGTTTCTTCTATGCTATTATTTTTATTTTTAGCCCTTCTTTTTATCATAGCAGAATCGAATTTAAAAGGGGTCATGCGGGTATGTAAATTACGCGAGATCATTTCTCCAAGTCCTGATGATACATTAATATCAATACCATCATCCGAAAACGATTTCCAAATGATTTTAGGCCAATTAGGATCTATTTCATAAAAGTTATGAAATAGATCTGTTTTAGCTTTCTCATATTCGCTTTCCCATACTTTAAGAACATAAACCGGCGGAGTGTGTTTTATCCAATCCTGTATAGCTTTAAAAAGACTGTTTTTTCCGGTAAGTTCAGATTTTTTTTTAATAAAAATATAATTTGGCTTATTTTCTTTATATAGCCCCTCTTCTTGAAGTTTTGAACTTACCTCATCTATAACTTCATTTGTAAAAATAAAAACCGGGACAAAGCAAATATTTTTAAGATTTTTAAGGAAATTGGTATTAGCAGTGATATTAGTGTCGGCATATTTAGGATTAATAACTCCTGCCATCGTATCTGCATCGCTCAAATCATTAAGATTCCAATCAAGCAAAATAAAAGAAATTCCTTTCCAATTTTTTATAACATCATCTTCAGGAATTTCACCATATTTTAAACAAGGCATTTTATGTTTTTCTATTTGACTAATAATTTGGTTTATATTAGCCTCATTTTTTTTAATCTCATCGTCAATTACAACCGCAATGCCGGAAAACAAGTCATTTGTACTCACTTTAGTCCTCCTTTTTAATGAAATTTATCACAAAATTTGCTCCGTTTAAAATTAAATCCCCGTTTAAGTCTGCAATTTCAATAGAATAATCATTTCTTTCAAGAAGCTGCCGTGCGATGTATAACCCTAAACCCCGACCGTCTTCCCCTTTTCCCGAATAGAATGGTTCGAAAATATACGGAGCGTCATCCTTGTTTACACCGGGACCATTATCGGAAAAAATAAGTTTTCCGTAATTGCCGTCCATGGTTATCTCTATTTTTTTTTGTTTCTGCGCTGTTTGTTGTAGCCAATATATAGAGTTATCAAATAGATTAAGAAAAAGCTGGAGCAATACGGCATCCGTAGTTTTGGCGGTAAGGGGCGAACCTATTTCGTTGATGTCCAAATCAATACCTTCCTTTTTCAGTGAACGCTTATATATCCTTTCGACCTTCGCTATAACTTCTTTAACCCTTATTTCCCGCCTTCTTTGTTTTGATGATTTAAACAATAACTGGATATCTTTCAACTGCGTTTCCACAAAAGAAAGCATCCCTCTAAGGGACTGCATTTCTTTTTGCAGTTCTTCTCTATCTAAATCTGCACCGCTTAACATGTCTGAAATTAACGCATCTATAGCGGACATAGCTTTGCCCATCATAGCCATTATGTCATGAGATGCAGTCTCTACGGAAAGTCCTACGCCAGCTAGCTCCTCCGTCGTCTCTGCCCGTTGAACGAGATACCTGCGTTCGATGCTGTATTCTTTCTCAATTTTAGCGGCCAGATTAAGCGCTTCATGCTTTTCTTGAACGATTTTTTTTAATTGCTCAATGTCTTCGCGAATCTGTTCAGTTCTGAAAACATCTTGGGCATTTTTATCTTTAAGTTGCTCCTTATATTGGGCATAAGGCTTCTGTCTGATATAAGAAAGAATTATCCGCAGAAGGGCGATAAAGTCTCCTGTTGCATTGCCTTCGTCTATAAGTCCTTCGCGATTAGTTTTATCTTTAAGATTAGGATTTTCTTTTTGGGATATTTTAATAAATCCGACAACCTGGTCGTTGCTCAAAAAATCTCCAGCACTTATAGTTCCACGTTGCATATCAATTTTCAGCCAATCATCATCCTTTTCTCCGTAAGGATATACCCTAATACCGTCACGGTAAAGATATATACGATGATCTTTTATTATTTTTTTATCTTCCTTATCTAATTGGAATTTAGGTGGCGCCTGCGGCGTAAGATCGAAAACAAAAAAGTCGAATTTAAAAGAGCCGCAATCGGTTTTAATTTCATTGAGCATCCCCTTTATGTCTCCGAAACGTTCCTTAAACCATTCTCTAAAAATTTTTAATCCTTTTATTTCGGTACTGCTGAGTTTTAATATTTTTTCAACCCCGTTTAATAAGAATCTGAATTCCGCATTTTGTTCGTCATAGATGCCGCTTTTTATCTCTATAACCGATTTTTCTTCCAGAATAAATCTCAACTTATTTAAATAATCTTCGCGAAAATTTTGATATTCTTTGTCTTTATATATATAAACCTTGAATGAATCTTTATTGCTTTCTTCTGTTTTATCCTCTAAATCTGTATCAAAAAAAATTGTTTCCAACTTTTCAAGATCGTAGTATAGATTTTTTACCTTTTGCTCTGACCAACTACTTTTTAAATCGTATATTTCAATTCGAGTTCCGTGCGATTCTCGCGACCTTTTTTGTATCTTTCCTAATGGAAAATAAGTTACTTTAATATTTTGCGGGGAGCGCTCCTCAAAATCCACAGAAATGTCATCGATAAATAAAGTCTTATGCTCTCCATTTTCTGTAAGAAAATCATCGTCAAACTTAGAAAAATTAAAATCGACTACCCGTTCAACATTTTCTCCTTTAGCCCTTGTGATAATTTTAATACGCCTGCCTAATTTCATTAAGGCAAAACGGCCAATTCCTTTTTCCCCCTGAATTACCCTACCTTTTTCGGTAGTATCTTTTACGGCTTTTCTCTGTAATTTTTCAGGGGTAGCGGGATTTAAGAAATGATTCTTTATTATATCAATCCCCATTCCAAAACCGTTATCTTCTATAACAATATTTGAACAGGATAGAATTGAATAATTATCTATGAAATTATTAAAGGAGAGTTTTACCCATGTTGCATCAGCATCATATGAATTCTTAATTATTTCTATTAATGCAATGCGACTATCTTTTATCAACTGTTCGCCAAGCATCGTCAAAAGACGAGCATACGGCCTCATTTTTACTGTTTCACCCATTATTTCCTTCCTATTAAGATAAATTCCTCTGAATATATTTTCTTGTTGTTATGGTTTGAAGAAAATTTTCCGGATTTGTCGCGATATGGGGTTAAGGTTTTGCCGGTAATTTGTCTTTTTGTAACCATAATTTTTTTAAACCCGCTACTAAGTAAGGATTCGCATAAATGCTCAGCATTCTCAATCTTTACCCCCTTGTATTCAGTATTTCCTATAACAAAAACCGCAGCCCCGCTGTCGGAAAGCATATAATAGCAGACATCCGCAACTTTCTGCATATCAAGGAAATATTTAGCAACAGACCGGACTTTTGATTTAGCTCTATCATATAAACGCAAAACTACACCAGTGCCAGTGTTGTTTAATCGTTTCAGTTCTCTTTCGAAATTGTATTTATGGTAAAGGCTACCTATGGAACCAAAACGAAGGCTGTGGTAATCCTCGGCATAATCAAGCCATAAAGAAGATAGCTGATGCAAATCCGCATATTCGTACGATGTAACATAAGGAGGGCTGGTGATAATCATGTCAACTTTAGGTTTGCTTACCGATTTGTCTAAAAAGTTAGCTGTTTTTATTTCTATTTTTGGTTTCCCCGTTAAACCGCTTTCTTCGTTAGCGTCTATCATAAATTCGCATTGTTTTTTGAATATAGTTATAACATCAGTTGAATTCTTATTGGGATCTACCTGCGGTTTTATTGATTTCGTTAGCCACCGCGAAGATGGTTTTAAAATATTTGAAAAAGCACAGAGAAAAAAAAGCTTATACCGGCTTCGGCTTGGTATAATGTTCTCAATCGTGTATTTTAATCTAAAAATTTTTCCATACTGCTCTTTTTCATACCAATATTGTAATCTATCATTAGCCGTTTCATAATGACCGTTTTGATTTTTTACGGTTGCATAGAAATTTAAAATTAAAAGCAAGTATTTTCTCAGCCGTTCAGTATCATACTTATCGCTTTTAACCTTGGCAATCATAGTTGCAACGGGATTTATATCGCATCCCCAAAAATCGATATTGTTTCTTTTTGCTTCAAAAGCTACAGTGCCGCAACCGCAAAAGATATCAGCTATTTTGTTAACCACTATTTTATTTTTCTTGGCATATGATAATGCTTTTGTAGTTAAAAATGCAGGAAATTTTGCGGGGTATGAATGAATCCGGTGCATTTTGAATTCTCTCTCTTCAACAAGATTCCAAGATGGATCAGAAGGTATTTTGTTAAAATTAACTTTTCTAAAATCAGCACCTGATTCAATTTCAAACATAATATTATGCTTATAATAGGGCGTATAGAAATCTTTTATTTACATCGGCATTAATTTTGATATAATTAAAAATTTTATCAATAAATTATATTTAGGTCAAGGAAAATGAAATATTTTAAAGCAATTTCGGCATTGCAAAATAAATAATTATCTTTAATGAATCTAATTTGTTGGGGTTAAAACGCCACTAATTTTTTAAATAAGTAATTTCCAGCAGTCATACTAGTTTTCCTCAAGCAATAATCAAAACAAGATTGTATATGCTAATTATAGTATGTAGAACGAAAATTAGGAAGAGCATATACTTATAATTACCTTAAAGTTATGAATTTAATAAGTATATGAGCAAAACAATACTAGAAAAATTTGGTGAACAAGTTCGCAAGGAAAGACATCAAAAAGGTTTTTCTCAAGAAGAGCTTGCCGCTAGAGCTGGTGTTCATCGCACCTATATCGGCATGATTGAAAGAGCGGAAAAAAATATTACACTAGAAAATATTGAAAAAGTCATAAAGGCTCTCGGTTTAAAAATATCGGATTTTTTTAAAGACTTTTAATATGAATTATAAAGAATTCATTCAGAAAACAAGTCAAGAAATAAAATCTAATATTGTAGATTTAAGTGTTGAGCGCAAAAGAGGAAATGCTCCAACGCAGGCGTTTTCAAATTTCTTAACCCATAGCGAGCAGGGAGATTGGGCTGAAGTTTTATTTTTCAACGCTTTAAAAGAATCTGATTTAGCATGCATTCCCGTGCGATATGGAAGATCGGACAAAATTATTGCCGGCGACCCAAACTTTAAAGAATTTTATAACTCTTATCAAAACGAGCTTGATTTAATCGGAAAGCGTCCTGATATTTTATTGTTTAAATCTGACGATTATCGGAATGAATGGGGCAGCGACATTAGCAAATTGCCGATAGAAACATTAAAATCCATTGTCCCAAAAGCAATTGCTGGATTTGAAGTTAGATCAAGCGCATATCTGACAAAAAAGTTTGTTCCTAAAAAAAATAGACCTTTTTTGAGTTTTACTCCAAAAGTTGAAGATTTATTGGTAGTTTTAAAATGGATTGAAACATACGGCGTTCCGCATTTTTATGTTCAAATCTTTTTTGACGCGATTTATATAATATCGTTTAAAGATATTTTATTATTATTAAGAAATGCTCAAATTGATGAGCGGGGAATCAAAAATAAAAAAATATTAGGGAAAATAGACAGTAACCCAGCCTTTGTTATTGAAAAAAATCCTAAGAACCAATACAAAGAAACTATTCATATCTATACAGACAGAGGAAAAATTTTAAGCGACAAAATAGAATATCCAAAATTAGTTGGAAGTAAAAAAGAATTGGCGGGCGGGCGACTGCTTCATTATGTAAGTTTTGAAGGCGGAAAGGCGGAAATTAAAAAAGATGAATTGCTTAAGCTTATCGCAGATAATTTTTAAGTATCAAATCAGCTTTATTAACAATCCCAAGTCTATCTTTTTTATTGTTTTTAAAAATTTCTATCTGCAATCTTCGCAATTCATCCAAGTCTTCTTTTTTTATAATCTCAAAGTCCAATATTAGTGTTTTATTTAAATCGTTTGGTTCAAATTTCTCTAATCCATTTCCGTATTCTCTTTTCTCCCGGTCAAAAAGTTTTCTGGCAAATTCGGTATTAAGATAAATAAATAAAATATCTAAATAATTTTTCCCAAGTTCAGAAGGATAAAATGAATGAAAGCAGGTGAGATTTTTACAATTGCTGTCGTTCCAAATAAATTTTAAACCATTTCGGCTGAAAACGGAAACCCATATTTTAGATACTTCTCTTTTTTCTATAGCATACCAAGGATTCCTATTTTTTGTTAAATATTTTTTGTGAATATTTTCCGATTCACCTTTTTTAATATATTTATTACAGATTTCATTCTCCAATTTTTGACCGTCAAAAAGATAAGTTTTTTTATTTTGTTCTACTAAGCGATTAAAATCATTTTTCGAAAATAATATATCTTTTATAAAATTTGCTTTTGTTATACAAGGGTATAGGCACCCATTGGGGATATTAAATTCTTCAACTTCTTTCGGCGTTAAAGTAAAATATTCATTTGAGCCTGTTGCAATTCCTCTTGAGAATTTTCCAATCTTTAAAAAAGAAATTAGGTTTTTCTCATCTTGTTTTTTATATTCGTTAAAATAATTTCTCCATTTTATTTTTGGATTTAAATCATAATTATTCATCTGTTTCATCGGATATTCTTTTAAAAAATTAGATAGATTATTGAGTTGTTTAATATCCGAAATATTAAAAAAATTGACCGTAGAGCTTTTTTCGGGGTTCTTTTCCGCCAACATAATTAAAGATGTGGTAAGCGCATTATCAAAAACATTTTCTGTAAAATTAATATTTATTAGGTGTAGTGTTATTCCTGAAGCAACCAAATATTCCTTAATTTTTTCTCCATAATTTGCATTTAAAAATTCACTTGGAATAATAAACGCCAACTTCCCGCCATAGTTTAGAAGATTGATTGATTTAATCAAAAACCAGCTATAAATATTATTTTGAATACTAAACTTAAAAAATGCTTTTGAACAAATTTTTTGGAAAATTTCCTCTTTATTTTTGATAAAATGATGCTTATAATATGGAGGATTTGCAATTATTCCGTCATATTTTTTATCCCATGGGCTGGTAAGAAAATCTGATTCATTGATATTGACATTTATTTTTAATTCGGAAACTATATTTTTTAATTCGGAAACTATATTTTTATCAATTTCCCAAAGGTCAAAATAAATATTTTTGCTTTTATTTCGATATTTTATTGTCCTTTCGAATATTCCTAATCCTGCAGCCGGATCAAGTATTGTTAAATTATCTTTTTTGGTATTCAAAATCCAATCGGCCATAAAACAGGCAATATTAAAAGGTGTAAAAAATTGTCCAAAAGAACGACGATATTTAATATCCGTTTTTGACAAATAGTTGTTTTCTAATTCGTTATCATAATTCGTTATCATAAAATCGTAATATTTTTCCATTTATTCCGTCCTTTCCTGTCAATTATAGGCAAAGGTTCATTTAATTGATGTTTTTTGACGCGGTGCTTATAAGCATTATACTGCCAAATGACGAATTTTTCCATCAATTCGGCGTTCTTAATTCTTCACAGTTTTTATTAATGGTTATTAATAAAAAAGCCCTTAAATTTCAAGGGCTTATAAACTATATCTTTACATTTTGTTATAAGGTAAGGGTCAAAAAGGAATATCGTCGTCCTCGCTCGGCTGGTTCGATGTCCCGCCGGCATTTGCGGAACTGCCGCCGTTTTGTCCCGCATAGCCGTAATCGTTAGAGGCCTGTCCATAATCGGCATCCGCGGCTTCAGCGCCGCCTCCGCCGCCTTTGGCGCCGAGTAGGACGATATTAGTCGCAATTATTTCCGAAATATATTTTTTATTTCCGTCTTTGTCGTCGTAAGATCGGTTGTTAATCCTGCCTTCCACGAATACCTGCTTTCCTTTGTTTAAATAGTTTGCAAGATTCTGCGCCATTTTTCCGAACAATACGATATTATGCCATGTCGTTTTTTCCGATTTATTGCCTGATTTATCGTTAAAATATTCCGACGTCGCAATGGAAAACTTTAGGATTGCCAGACCGTCAGGCGTGTATCTGAGTTCAGGGTCTTTGCCCAGATTGCCGATTAATAATACTTTGTTAAGACTGCCCATAAAACCTCCGAAATTTAATAAAGATTTAATATTTTAATAAAAGTTTCATAAAATTATGATAATTTAAGTAATTTATTTTGGCAAGTTAAATTTCCGTTAAATTTCCGTTAAATTTTTATTTCGTTTTTATTTCATTTCCGTTAAATTTAGGTTATAAAGCCCGTTCAAAAGCCGTTTGCCGTTAATTAAATCCGGCGTATAGATATTTATAGATTGACACTTAGGTTGGCGGTTTTTGACTTTTTTTGGGATGATGATATAATCAATATATAAAATAAAAATAGAATTTTTAAAATAAAATTTTATGATCAGGAATAAGGGCCTATTAATAAAAAACCGCAGCGGCGCTTCTCTGCTGGAGGTTATGATCGCTATGGTTATTCTTACCGTCGGGTTTCTGGGAGTAATGGCTCTGGCAGTCGCCCTTACAAATAACAATGCTACGGCCGGCAAGATAAATACGGCTACGGCTATAGCGCAGGCCGAGGTGAGCCAGCTAAACTGCCTTGGGGTCAGCGGAATTAATAATAATTTAGCAAATTGGGGCATTGCCGCTCTACCAGGGACTTACACTTACACTGTTTCTCCAGTCGTATTGAATCCCGATTCTAGAAATTCGGTAAAGTCCTGTATAAATTCAGCTTTGACAGTAGGAGGTTCGGCGCCGGATTCTCCTGCACCTACAGGACTTGGCGTTACTCTTCCTTACACCGTTACAATCAATCTTTCCAATAATCCGAATCCTGCATCTACAACCGTAATAAATGCACAGGTTGAAGTCGGCTGGCAGGATACGGGACAGCATCTTATAATAATGAACGATTTAATTTCATAACTATTTGAAAAATTAACGCCATGAGTAAAAAAATAAATTTTAATAAAAATAGACCGGTAGGGGTTTTAAAGAATAATAAAGGTTTGACGGCGGTCGAACTCATAATAGCCCTGGCAATTTCCGTGATAGTAGTCGCGGCGGCAGGATTCATTTTACTGACCCAATCAGGCGTAATAAGATTTAACAGGTCTGTTTCGACCGAACAGCAAAGATTGAATACGGCATTCAATACCGTAAGATATTCGCTGCGTATGGCGGGATTCGATTATGGAAACGGTTATTATGCTTATTCCCAAGGGAATCCCGTACCGTCGGTTCAAGTCGTCAGCGCGGCATACCCAAGCAATCCATACGAGGTTTTAGTCAGTTACAGCGCCTTAGTTAACGGTTCCAGCCCCTGTGTTTTAACGCCTAACGCAAATTCGAACTCAAACTCGGCATCCGCACGATTTAACTTATGTGCCAACCCAAACGTTCCCTGCTCTTGCAACATTAATAACTTTTATATAGGTCAGGTTATTAATGTTGAGAACCCGACGCCCCTTAATAATAATCCGCTTCCTGCCGCACCGATAACTTTTTGCGTTACAAACGTGTTAACTAATTCTAACGCTATAGTAGTAAATCCAGGCAACGGAAATAATCCCTGCGGCACTAATAATCCTGTGCCGCCGAAAAGCATAGGCGGCGGAAACGTATCTTCCATAAATCAAATTTTATTTTATTGGGGAAATACCTCATATAATTTTAATGCTCCGTTCGATGTCCCGGGTAATTTATACGAGTGTACGTTGAGCAAGATATTCATAGAGCCGCCGGCGCCTGGAGCAGGCGGCGCATATACGCCGCCGCAATGTTCAAATACGATTACCCTCAGCGATTATATTAATAATTTTGCGGTTGCGCCTGAAGGATATAATTTTAACGGCCCGATGTCATATTACATAACTTCTACTTCGCCTGCCGGGCAAATTCAAGTTTATTACAGCAACGGCACAAATCAGTCGGAGCCTCCCTACTTAAATTTGTCCGTTACCGGCGAGTCTAACGTAGCGCTGTCCGATTCTCCGGCTTACAGCGTTAACGTGCCTTATAATTCTAATGCAGGCGGGGTCGGGGCTAAAGGAAACGCCGGTCAAATCGTAGGCAATAATGTTTTGAAAACGTTAAACTCAAGCCTATTTTTAAGGAACCTCTATTACGGCAGTTAATGCGATAACATGAAAAACAAAAATTTTATAAATATTATAACAAAAAATAATCGGGGAATAGCCCTTGTAACGGTAATATTGGTTATCGCAATTCTGGGCATATTAGCGGCGGTAGCAATAGAAACAACCGGCACCGATATTCTAAACGCCGGAAACTATACGTCGTCCGAGCAGACCTTAAATATATCTAACTCGGCTATGAATATCGTGCTTGCCCAGTTAAATACGAGCCAGCAGACCAATACGGGAATAGGCATGCCGTCTCCAAGTATATATTATTATACTATAAGCGGCAATAATACGGTACAGCAAAGTCCTACTTATATAGGATTGACCGCCGCAAATATAAATTCTAATTTTTCGAACGCTTTAGGATTTGCTAACAACAGCGGTTCATTCGGTTTTGAGTACGAGGGGGTTTATGGGGGCGTTCCTGGATACAGCCTTAATTACCATTTTTATAACGGGCAGATAAACACTATAACCCAAAACCAAAACGGCTCAAAAACCGTTCAGACCGGAATGACTTTCAGTTACGGACCTATTCAGGTGGGATACAACCAGTAATAAAGGGATAACCACCCCGCCCTAATGTGCACCCTTCCTTATTTTTATAAGGAAGGGAGTTTAAGAAACGGGGATTAAAGGTGAAGATATGAATAATAAAACAGGATTTTTTATGAAAATAATCCTTGCATTTATTTTATTAATCTTTTTTTTAGGTTCAAACTTTTTAGCGAATAAAACTTATGCCTCCGATACCTCTTTGCTTACAAATCTTAACAACCCCAACGTTTTAATATTTTTGGATACTTCCGGTTCTATGATGTGGAACGAAGGTGTCGAGTGGAAGAGTTCTGCGACAAGCGGCTATGACTCGCCTGAATCCTGGAGCGGGGGAGGCAATTCTTTCGCATGGGCGCCGGGGTCTAACAGCGTGTTTTCAAAGATATACAACGCAAAAATGGCTATATCCGAGATTGTTACAGATTCTTCTTTTTCGAATCTCAATTTTGCGTTTGCGACGTTCGACCAAATAGACGCAAGCCAGACGAGCGGTACGGCGGGTCAATGTATATATTCAAACGACGGATCTTTTCAAAATCCTTCAAACGCCGCTTATTTTCCTTACAGCGGAAGCACAGGGACCGGAATTCCCGATGAAACCGGCGAATATTATTTAAGCGGGACATATAATTATAATAACAATTATCCATTTAATTCCGAATATTGTTCCGGCAATGCCGACGGAAGCGGATTGTATTTTATTTCTTACGATTATTCGCCTTATTTAGGCGATGTTGCAAACGGCACGGGCAATTCTCCATGGACTTTATACGTTCCTTTGACCGTAAACGGAAGCCTGACCCAGTCAACGACTACCACCGTAAGCTCAAATTCTAACAATTCGACCGACCCGTATTTCGACCCTTCAAATATTGCAGGCCCCGCGATAAATTATGTTCTATGGAATGCTAAAGATTACGGCAGTCTTAAAGACCCCGCAGGAAATTATGTCGCAGGTTTAAAGGCCGGAGGCGGCACCCCGACATATTCTATGGTTAAAGAGATGATAAAGTATTTTACCAATTCCCTTGCCTCCGACAGCGCAAAAGCCTGCCGCAGAAATTTTAATATAATTATTACCGACGGAGAAGCAAACGATCCGTCAGCCGCCGATACTCCTAACGAACTGTATGATTTATATCAAAACGTGGATACGACCTATCCTATAGAAACATTTATTATAGGATTCGGTTACAGCGGAGGAGTAAGCGGCCCGACTTATATCCAGCAAATGGCAAACGCCGGAGCCGGAATCGACCCCTCTAATTATTTCGTAAGTAACGGTTCGACCGTTTCAAATCCGTTGCAGTTTCAGGCAACGGCGGGCAGTTCTACTACGGCTTATACTCTTCCTTCGGCGGCATTTTCAACTGCAAACGGGGTGCTGGTGGGAGATACCGTTTCCGACGACGGCAGGCAGTCTTCCGATTGCGAAGCAAACAATACAAGTTCAACCGGAGAGCCGAGCGGCATATATTCTTCGGCAGGTTTCGACTGCGCCGTAGTAACGGGAATTTACCCTAACACGGATACTATTCTTTTATCAAATCCGCTTTCTAATTTTAGCGGAACGTTAACGGTTTCCGGTACGGTTTATTTAACGTTTAATTACAGCGAGTTAGTCAATTCGCTTACTACGATATTCGACCAGATTGAAGCGCAGCCCACTTCTTTCACTTCGCCCGTCGTCCATCAGGTTAATGCGCAAAACGGTAATGTTTATTATGCGGACTTTAAGGCTTTGAACCAGCCTCTATGGGGAGAGGGAAATATCTTTTTATTTAAGTTGAATTCGCAGGGACAGTTAACAGGACCGAACGGTTCTGCCGTCAGTACCGGCGGCCAGATAATTACAAGCGATTCATACTGGGATAACGGTAACGGAGCGGGCGGAGAACTCCAAACCGAATCGCCCGCATCGAGATTTATAACCACGAGCGAAACGAATACTTCGACCGGTTTAAATGAAACGATCCCGTTTAATATAAGCAATGTTTCTAACTTAGAAACGTTGCTCGGATTAAATTCGACAAATTATGCCTCGGTTTGTCCGGGCTCAACATCTGAAAGCGCGTGTGCCGACGATATAATAAATTTCGTATTAAATCCTGACAGCGCGACGGACAACTGGAAACTGGGAGCAATATTCCATTCCGACCCCGTATTGATATCGCCGCCTTCTTATCCTTATTCAAGTTTGTCTTATCAATCGTTTAAGTCGCAATACGCCGAGAGGCAGATGGTTTTAGTCGTAGGAGCGAATGACGGTATGCTGCACGGATTCGATGCGGGAACGTGGGATAGTTCGACAAATTCTTTTACGGACGGAACGGGAAGCGAACTATTCGGATATATCCCGCCGGATTTTTTAGATACAAACGGCGGTTCTTCTTTGCCTAAAATCACCTCATGGTATGAAACATCGGTTACTCAGCCTTCTATATATGAATTTGTGGATTCAACGCCTTCCATAAACGATACGTTCTTCGGCAATATTTTTAACGGTACGGCTAACAGCGTAGATACGTCCGTATATCCTATATCCGCCGGAACCCCCGTAAGCAGTTGGCATACGGTTTTAGTAGGAGGGGAAAGAGACGGCGGAACAAGTTATTATGCGGTAGATTTAACGAACCCCGGAAACCTTGGAAACGCTTATCCGACAGGATTATGGGATTTTTCCGATGCGTCCGCATCGACTGCTCCCATGGGCAATACATGGTCTGAGCCTTTAATGACTTATGTCTGCCTGCCTAATCCTAATTATAATTCAACCAACGGCGGGACGGGAGTTTGCGGAAACAATCCCAATCCTCAGAGTCCGGTTGCAGCTCCTGAATATATCCAAACATATACGGCTTTTGCCGGAGGCGGATATTCGTCTAATAATACCGCGGGACAGGCCGTATATTCTCTATACGTCGAACCTAATCCCGTAAATACGGGAACCTCTGCGGCTCCTAACTATGTTAACGAACAGGAGTTATGGAAATTCGACAGCTCAAACGATTCGCATATGACTTATTCTATTCCGTCCGCTATTGCTCCCGTAGAGAGTTCAGATTTTATACTTCAAGCTTTTTATGCGGGAGATTTGGGCGGACAGATGTGGGCATTTAATATACCCTTCGGAGAATCGCCGCAGGGTTCGGGAAATACTCAAAATTGGACGGGTTGCAGGGTTTTTGCGTCCAATCAAACGACCGCGCCTTTAAATATTTTTTTTCCTCCCGCTGTTTCTTATGACTCAAGCGGCAATTTATGGCTGTTTTTCGGCACGGGCAACAGGGAAAATTTAACCGAGGTTATTACTGCCAGAGATAACGAATTAATCGGATTAAACACCGTAGGAACTCAGGGGACGGGAGAATGCGCTAAATCGGGTCCGTATAGCGAAACTAATCTAACCAATGCGACGGGAACAAGCGGAATCGGAACACTGCCGGGTTCGAGCGCAGGGTGGTATATTAATTTAAGCCAGGGAGAAAAAGCGGTCGGAACCGCTCAGGTATATGACGGCGTTGTATATTTCGTTACATACACTCCTTCCGCAACGGCCAACGCCTGCGGTTACGGAACCGCCAATTTGTATGCTGTTTATTATCTTAACGGAGGCGGAACTATAACGACGAGCGGGGGTACTACAACTATCTCCAACACGGCGGGCGCGGGCGCATCGCAATCAATGGCCATAGGAAGCGGCGTTCCTTCCTCTCCGGTAATTTCAAACGGCAATTTAATAGTAACGACATCGACGGGGGCGGTTTTAACCCAAAAAATACCCTCTCTTCCGTCAAAGCTGGTACCGACTTCATGGTTTCAACTGCCGTGAATATAATTAATATAGCATGATTATTTTTTTATTGTTTAATTAAACAAAAGCGCGTGTATTGGGAGAAAACTATGGATTCGAATAAAAAATTACCTATAATTATTTTATTTCTGTTATCCGCCTTTATGTTTATCGGCTTGCCGGGATATGTTTCGGCGGACGGACAAAATATGATGAAACCTTCACCGGGTTCTTATTTTTACGGCGGCATGATAAAGGATGTCCCGGCTTCGTCTATAACTTTTTATAACGGGATAACCGTATATATTACAAGCGATACGAAGTGCGCGGCCCCGCCGGTTTCTTCTCCCGTTATTAAAAATACGGCGGATATTTCATGTTCCGATTTAAAGAAAGGGGAGACCGTGAAAGTAGAGGCTGTTAAAAATTCCAGCGGAGAACTTGTCGCAATCCAGATTCAAGAAGTTTTTTATTAATTTGCGGTTGACATAAAAATAATTTAGTGCTACCCTGCATTAAGGAGAAAAGGCTTGTTTTGGTATCAAATTTCTTTTTAAGTTTATACTGCTGGACGGTTATTTCGTTTTCAACCGTAATATTAGGCATACTTGCCGTTATAACTTCGTTTTTCGGCGAAAAGATTCCGCATAATATAGCAAAATTATGGGGAAAGGTAATATTAAAAGCCTGCATGATAAAAGTGAACGTCGCGGGCGCCGAAAATATATCCCCGCAAAAATCTTATATTATTACGTCAAACCACCAGAGTTATTTCGACATATTCGTTTTACTTGCTTCTCTTGACTTAAATTTTAAATTTATTGCAAAGGCGTCTCTTTTTAAAATACCTTTCCTTGGCCGCTCTATGAAAAGGCTCGGATATATTCCCATAGACAGGGAAAACTTGCGAAACGCTTTTAAAAGCGTAAGGAAATCCGCCGAACTCATTAAAAACAAAACCTCTATACTCATTTTTCCCGAAGGCACGAGGTCTTTGGACGGAAAACTTTTAAGTTTTAAAAAAGGCGGGCTTAATATGTTTTTAAAACAGGATAATATAGCCGTCCTTCCCGTCGCTATCAAAGGCACGGTGAATATTTTAAGAAAAAACAGCCTGACTATACATACCGGTAAAACCGTAGAGCTTAAAATATTGAAACCCCTGTCTCCGGCTATTGAAAGCAATAAGAAAGAAAAAGATAAAAAATATTGCGAAATGTTAATAGAAAAGGCGGAAAACCTTACTAAGGAAGCTATAGCCGGTATATAAAATTGCCGAATTAATAATTTAAAAAATAAAAAATTAAGTGTATAATTTATATTTATATATTAATTTTAACAAGGAGATTAAAGGATTAAATTTATTAAAATGCTAAAATTAAAAGTTACACCCCTCGGGGGCTTGGGCGAAATCGGCCTCAATATGATGGTTTACGAGACCGAAAAAGACATTATCATAGTCGATTCCGGAATTATGTTTCCCGAGGACTATATGTTGGGGATAGATATGGTTATTCCCGACATAAGATATTTATACGACCCCGAAAAAAAGAAAAAGATTAAAGGCATTGTTATTACCCACGGGCATGAAGACCATATAGGCGCCATACCTTATGTTTTAAGAGAGTTTAATATTCCGATATTCGGCACTCCGTTTACCCTTGGAATAATCGAAGAAAAATTAAAAGAACACGACCTGCCTTTTAAGGTGTCGCTTTTTACCGTTAAAACCGGCAGCTCTATAACCCTGGGCGATTTTGAAATCGAATTTATAAGAGTAGCCCACTCGATAATCGACGGAGCAAGCCTTGCCATAAAAACGCCCGTCGGAACAATAATACATACCGGAGATTTTAAACTCGACCAGACCCTCGAAAAAAATGCCGTAACCGATATAAACAGGCTTGCCCATTACGGAGACAACGGAGTTTTAGCTTTATTTTCCGATTCTACCAATATAGAAAAAGAAGGATTTACGATATCGGAAAACGACATAAAAAAGACCTTCAGAAATATTTTCAGGGATAATAACGCAAGAATTATAGTGGCTTTATTTGCTTCGAATATACACAGGATTTCGGAACTTCTTTCGCTTGCCGCCGAATTTAATAAAAAGGTTATATTCAGCGGAAGAAGCCTTATGACATATACTAAAGTAGCAAGAAAATTAGGATATTTGAAAATTCCTGAGGATATTTTAATAGACGAGGAAACGATAGGCTATTATAAACCGGAAGAGCTTTTAATACTGACTACAGGTACTCAGGGCGAAACGATGTCCGCGCTTTCCAGAATTTCGGTTGACGACCACAAATATATAAAAATCAAGCCCAACGACCTCGTCTTAATGTCCTCGAAATTTATCCCTGGAAACGAGAAAGCCATATCGAAAATAATAAATAATCTTTATAAAAGAGGGGCCGAAGTTTATTACGAAAATATATCCGAAATACACGTATCGGGACATGCAAGCAAAGAAGAGCTTAAATTTATGATAAATATAGTTAAACCTAAATATTTTATTCCGGTTCACGGAGAATTAAAACATTTATACCAGCATAAAAAACTTGCCGTTAATTCGGGAATTCCGTCGGCAAACGTTTTTGTCCTAGAAAACGGGAACAGTCTTGAATTTAGCGGAGAATCCGAATGCGTCAGGGGCGCAGACGCTTATGCCGGCAGAATATTCGTAGACGGGAAGGGAATAGGCGACGTCGGCGCTCATACCCTTAAAGAACGCGCCCACCTTTCCGAAAACGGAATGATTATAGTCCAGCTTGTCGTGGATTCCAAGACGTCGGGCATAATTTCAGGCCCGGATATAGTTTCTAAGGGGTTCGTCTTCGAGGATTATTTTAAGGAATTAAACGGCGTTCTGTATAAATTAGTTATGAACGTCATAGAAGAAAATCAAAAACACGAAAACATAGATTGGGTAAAAGTTAAAGACGATATAAGAAAGGCTTTAAAGAAATATTTAAATAAGACTATAGACAGGCATCCCTTTATTTTCCCGATGATTACCGAAATTTAATTTATAGCGTAAAAATAATTTTTTGTTTTTATTATGATATACTTTATTTAACGTTGATAATTATTAAAGATAATTATCAAATATACCGTTTAATTAATAAAAGGTAACGGAGGTGATTAAAATGGCATGCGCTTCTAAAAAATCCGCTTCGACGTCTAAAAGCAAACCTGCAAAAGCAAAAAGCAAATAAGGAAAGGTTGCGCTTTTTAGATTATCTATCGGCAAAACGCTTTTATTAAAATTTAAAGCGTTTTGCCGATATTATTTTATTCATCGTCGTTGTTTTCATTATTTCCGCCAGTTTCGCCGCCGCCGGTTTTAGACCTGCGTTCTTTCGTTTTTGCGATTCTGTCGTCGATTCTTTTAACGAAACCGTTGAAAACACCTTCTATAGCAAAGATTAATTCTTTATTTGCATTGCCTAAATGTTCTACCACATCTACGGGAATTCTGTCGTATATCCCATCCACGATTTTGTGCCTTAATTCCGACCTTTTTTCTCTAAAAGATTTTTCTTCTTTTAAAAGCATCTTGACCTCCCTTACCGAATATCTTAGTGTTTATAAATAAATTTAAGTTCCTTTTATTTAATTATAAACCTATTAGCGCTAAAATTCAAATTTTAATCGGAGTACTTCTTGCCTATTTCATATCCTAATTTTCCCGAAATCGCGTTGCTTGCTTCAACGGTAAGAGGGATAATAACGTTTTTAAGTTTTTCCGGAGTCGTTCTTATTACCGGGGCGGAAACCGATATGCCTCCGATGATATGGGTGGTGTAATCTCTCAAGGGAGCGCCGATGCATATAATGCCTTCGTCGAGCTCTTCATTGTCTATCGCGTATCCCTGGCGTTTTACCTTCTCTAATTCTTTAAACAGGCTTTCCTTATCCGTTATGGTATTTTTAGTAAAAGGGGTAAGTTTTTCCGGCAAAAGTCTTTCTACGTTTTCTTTCGGTTCGAAAGCAATTTGAGATTTTCCTATAGCGGTAGCATAAACGGGAAGCATATTACCTACCCTGGAAGCGACTTTTAAAACCTGTTCTGCTTCTACTATATCGAGATAAATTACTTTCTTTTCTCTTATGACTCCGACGTATGCGGATTCTTTTAACTTATCGACCAATTCCTTAAGAACGGGTTTGGCTATGCTCAACAGCCTTAAATGATGGATAAAAGACTGTCCAAGCTCAAGGCTTTTCAAGCCTAAGCGGTAATTTTCGGTAAACGCGTCCTGCTCGATATATCCCATATATTCCAATGTGGCAAGAAGCCTGAAAATTTTATTTTTATGAAGCTTGAGAATTTTACTGAGTTCGCTTACGCCAAGCTCCGGCTTTTCGCCTTTAAAGGCTTCTAAAAGGTCGAGAGAATTTAAAACCGTTTTAATAAGGTAATTCGTTTTATCTTTTTTTTTGCCGGCGGGTTCCTTTTTATTTTTAGTCTGCATTTTTGCACCTTTAATTTTAAAATTATAATTCAATTTCAACTTTAAATTAATTTTACATAAATAAAAAGTAAAATGCAATTTTTAAAGATAAAAATTTGGAGTATAATTAAATATAAAAACACCGTTTTAATTTTTAAATATCAAAATATTTTAAAATGAATATAAAAACATTAAAATTCAAAATTTTATCGCTTTTTTCCGTTTCTTACCTGATAATATTTTTAGTTGTACTCGGCTTTCTGATAGTAAGAATTAAATATTTTAATTTCTTTTATTTTTCGCTGTTAAGATATTATGCCCCGCTCTTTACCATACTAATTATTATCGTTATATCTTTGTTTTCGGTTTATATAATTTTAAAAAGAATTTTTATCCATCCCCTCGAAGATTTATTATTTAATATTAAAAAAATAGACGTTAAAAATCCGAATAAAATAGATTTAACCGAAAAATACCGGAAAGCAGGCGATGAATTTTACGAATTTGCGCAGGCGATTACGGTTTTAAATAATACTATCATTAAAAAGCAGGAAGAAAATAATCTTGTTATCGCCCGTCTCGAGAATTCTAATAAAAAGCTCAACCTCTTGAACGAACTGTCCTATAAATTATCCATGGTTTTTACGCTTGAATATGCCATAAAAACATTCGCGGAAGGAATTTATTCCATAAAAAAAGACGGCGGAGGCGGGGTGGATTCTCTGCATATAAACATATTCGATACCGTTAACAGGAAAACGGTTACTTCTTTGATTTACAGCGGAAATGAAAACAAGGCGAACGAAAACAAGACGGTTGAAGTTCCGGCTTCGGAAAAGTCAGGTAAAATTATCGTGACTACTAACAATATTGATTACGAAGATTATCTGTCGAACTGCAGGCTTTTAATAAACGACTGTAAAAATAAAAACTGCGGCGGAACGGTCGATAACTGCGAGTTTCGCGGTACGGCCGGGAGTTACAAATGTTTTTGCCTTAAAATCAGCGACGAGGCCGCGGGGACCGTTTCGATAGATTCGGAAGATAAAGATTTCTTTACGCAGGAAATGACGGACCTGATAAAGGAGATAATCAATATAGCTTCGCCGGTGTTCGCAAAACTTATATTGATAGAAACAAACAAAGAGCTTGCGATTACCGATTCTTTGACCGGAATATACAATAGAAGGTTTATGTATGAATTCGCGAAAAGGGAAATCGTCAGGGCGCACAGGAATTCGGCCGGCCTTTCCTTTGCCGTATTGGATATCGATAAATTCAAAAATATAAACGATAATTACGGCCATCATATCGGAGACGTCATGCTGGCGAAATTTACCAGCGATTTGAAAAATGTTTTAATGCGAAAGCAGGATATTATAACAAGGTACGGCGGAGACGAATTCGTTATGATACTGCCGGATACGGATAAAGAAAATGCCTTTAATTTAATGGAAAAATTGAGAATTTATATAAAGAACAAAATATATAATTTTGAAGACAATTTAAATTTAAATATTACGGTATCCATAGGGGTTTCGAGTTTGAGGTCCATGCCGGACGGCAAAAGCATAAAAAATAACGGAGACCCGGACGATATTTTAAACAGTCTTTTGAAGATTGCGGACGATAATTTATACAGAGCCAAGAACACTGGAAGAAACAAAGTAGAGGGATAAGGTTAAGGTAAAGGGCTAACCGGTTGCATATAGAAAAGGAGAATAAATAAAATGAAAGCTATAAGACTTTTTAATAAAGAGGATGAATATACGCAGTGTCTTATTTGCGCCCATAAGTGCAGGATTAAGGACGGCAAATTAGGAGTATGCAAAACCATTACAAATAAAGGCGGGGTTCTGTACAGTATAAATTACGGAATTTTAGTCGCACAAAGCGTTGACCCTATAGAAAAAAAGCCGCTTTTTCATTTTATGCCGGGTACTTTTTCATATTCCATCGCTTCGCCCGGGTGTAATTTCAGGTGCTTAGGATGCCAAAACGCCGATATATCGCAAAGTTACCGGGACGAAAATTACGAGGTTTACCTCGAATATTTTAAGGGATTAAAACAAACGCCGCCGGAAGAAGTCGTAGAAAACGCTTTAAAAGCAAACTGCCGGTCTATTTCATATACTTACACCGACCCTGCGGTTTTCTTCGATTACAGCTTGGACGTTATGGAGCTTGCGCACAAGAAAGGCTTAAAAAATGTTTTCGTTACAAACGGCTATTATACGGAAGAATCGATAAATGCCGCTAAAGGGCTTTTGGATGCGGCAAACGTCGATATAAAATTTTTTAACGACGCAAGTTATAGAAAAATATGCGGGGGAAGGCTCGAGCCTGTCCTGGAAACGGTAAAGCTGTTTTATAAAAACGGCGTTCATTTAGAACTGACCACCCTTTTAATAGACGAATATAATAACAACGACGAAGAAATTAAAAAAATAGCGGATTTTATCGTCTCCGTAGATTCAAACCTGCCGTGGCATATTTCGCGGTTTTTTCCTTTGTATAAGATGCAGGACGGACATATTACGGCGGAAAAAACCATAGTAAACGCCTATAACATCGGAAAGGAGGCGGGATTGAAATATATTTACGCGGGAAATATCCGGTTGGAAGGCTATGAAGATACGCGCTGTCCGTCATGCGGGAAACTTTTAATAAAGAGGCAGGGTTATAATATTCTGGAAAATAACGTGATTAAAGGGGCAGGCGGAGCGGGCGAAGGCATATGCAAGTTCTGCGGATATAAAATTTACGGGGTTTTTTAAAATTTTCTTGAATTGAGGCGCCGCAATATTATATAATCATAAATCAAGTTATTCATTCCATTCATTGGGGGATCGTCTAGCGGCAGGACCTGGGACTCTGACTCCCATTACGGAGGTTCGAATCCTTCTCCCCCAGCCATTTAAAGCTACAGTATTTAAGCCTTTCCAGCTATTTTATTCTTGACTTTAATATGAATTAAAATGTAAAATTATGTATGAAAATGAGGCAAAATGCAAAAATTTTACTACTCATTTACTACCCTTAGGGGATTAAAATAAATGGCTTCGATATATCAAAAGAAAGGTAAAAATATCTGGTATTACTGCATTACCCATAACGGTAAAAAATACCAGGGCAGCACAAAAACCAGCGATAAACAGTCGGCAAAATTAATTGCCGAAGCTAAACAGACCGATATTGCAAGAGAGTATAATAAAATTCCTGTCCTGAATAAAAACATAGGAAATTTTAGCACACTATGGCAGGGGTATTTAAAACTGCAAGTAAACTCTGACGTCCGAAAAAGAACCGCCGCAAATCATTTCCTGCCCGTATTCGGCAATAAAGGATTAAATAATATATCTTTGCCAGATATAAAAAATTATCAACTCGAAAGAAAACTTGAAATAATGACCCTGGGAAAAAATAAAAGCAAAAGGGAATCGGAAATAAATTTCAGGTCGGTTAATTATGAAATCGCTATTCTGCGGAATTTCTTTAATCATTGCATAGAAAAAAACTATATAGATAAGAACCCATGTGCCGGAGTTAAAAAATTAAACGAATTATCCCGCCTTAAGACTTTATCCGACGATGATATTCAAAAACTCATCACCGGAGCTACAAATAAATTAACAAGGGACTTAATATCATTTCTTATTTATACGGGATGCCGAAAGGGCGAAGCATTAAATCTTAAATGGGAAAATGTCGATTTAATAAATGATGTCGTAGCTATTAAAGGAACTAAAACAAAGCATGACCGTTATATACCTGTTTCCAGCCCCCTAAAAAGCCTTTTGAGCGGGGTTGAGAAAGTAGACGACTGTTTCTATGTTTTTAATAATGCTGGCAAAAAAATCGTCGATTTTAAACATTCTTTTAAGACAGCTTGCCGGAATGCAGGATTAAAAGATTTGCGTATCCACGACCTAAGGCACGTTTTTGCAAGTAAAATGGTAATGGGCGGAACAAGTTTATATATTACCGGCGAGCTCCTGGGACATAGGACGACTCAGATGACAAGGCGGTATAGTCATTTAATGCCAGAAACTTTACGAAAGGCCGTGAATGAGGTATGGGATTATAAATAATCTATCAAATTAATTGCGATACTGCATCTTAATTGTTAAATTTCATTAATAAAAAAATGTGGCTGTATCGGGTTTTTATATTAAACGGTTTGCGAAGCGAAGGCGGCAAGCCGCCGAAGCGTAAAGTAAACTGACGGGCAATAATAAAAGAAAGGCGGGACTTAAGATTTTTCCATAAAGATATTTTCATTGACTTAAAACTAACGGTATTATATAAAAATATAAAGGGATTAATTGCTAATTTAAGCATTCGCGATCAGAAACAGAATCAGCATTTGATTAAAACGAAATATGTGCGCAGATTAAAGATGATTTAGCTTAAAACATATAGGATATTACTATAAAATCTGATTTATAAAAGTAAAATATTATGATATCCGCAATTTTACTTATAGCAAATCTTGTATTATTGTTTATAATCTTGTATTTTGTCTTGAATCCCAATAAAAAACAAGATGATGACCTAAAAGTCTTTTTAAATAAGATCCCCAGCACGATTGAAAGGATTGAACCTACGCTTAAAGATGAATTCAAGAGAAATAGAGAAGAAGCTCAAGAACATGCAAGGCATTCAAGAGAGGAGCTTTTTGTGTCTTTTAAAAATTTAAGTGATACAACAATAGCGTCTTTAAAAAATAATGAAGAAAAAATATCTAATCTTACGGAAACCATTGACAATAAAATAACGACCCTTCAAAATGGACTTTTAAATTCATCTAAGGAAAATAGAAAAGAATTAAACGATTCGCTAAAAAGCTTTAGTGATAGGTTTTCTGATAATGTCAAGGAGTTTAATGCATTACAGAAAGAAAAATTTAATGAATTAACTAATGCAGAAGAAAAACTAAGAAATGAAACAAATAAAAAATTGGACGAGATAAGGCAGTCCGTTGAAAAAAAGCTTGCGTCAATCCAGGAAGACAATACGAAGAAATTAGAGGAAATGAGGATTACCGTCGACGAGAAATTGCATACAACATTAGAAAAGCGACTCGGAGAATCTTTTAAACTAGTCAGCGAACGTTTAGAGCAAGTACACAAGGGGTTGGGCGAGATGCAAACATTAGTGGTTGGCGTAGGAGATCTTAAAAAAGTTCTAACCAATATCAAGACTCGTGGAACTTGGGGCGAGATTCAGTTGGAAGCCTTACTTGATCAGATTCTAACCCCAGAACAATACGAGAAAAATGTTTTAACTAAACCCAACAGTTCCGCAAGAGTCGAGTTTGCAATTCGTTTGCCGGGGCGTGATGATTCGGGTTCGCCTGTTTGGTTGCCGATCGATGCCAAATTTCCGATGGAGGATTATCAGCGTCTTATAGAAGCTCAAGAACTAGCGGACATTCCAGCGATTGATGCGGCAGGCAAAGCACTTGAAACTCGCATTAAAAATGAGGCAAAATTGATCCGTGATAAATATATAGAACCTCCTCATACAACCGATTTTGCTATTTTATATTTGCCTACGGAGGGACTCTATGCGGAGGTATTAAGGCGGCCGGGGTTGTCGGATTACGTGCAACGTGCTTCGAGAGTCAACATAGCGGGTCCCACAACATTGGCAGCGATGCTAAATAGTCTTCAAATGGGTTTTCAAACACTTGCAATAGAAAAACGCTCATCTGAGGTTTGGACATTATTAGGTGCCGTCAAAACTGAATTCGGTAAATTCGGGACAGCATTGTCTCATACAAAGAAGAAGTTGCAAGAAGCAACCAATAGTATTGATGATACCGAGAAACGCAACCGCGTGTTAACGCGCAAACTTTCGACTATTGATGCCATGCCGGAAGTAGAGGCTTCTAAGTTATTAGATATACCAAATAATAACGATGCAGATACTAAAACGACTGAAAAGGAGGAGGTGTAGTTCAGATGTTTTTAAATATTTTTGAAGAAGCCATTCATGAGAAAAAGCTTGTTAAGGTAACTTTTTTTGCAAGTAATGACATTGTTCCAAGGGTACGAAAATGTGTGCCATTTGATTATAGCACAAGTAAAAAAGATAAGAATAGAATTCTTAAGTTCCAAATTTATGATTTAAGTAGCCCAGATGGACCGCACAATCTCTCTTTAGATCCTGATAGAATCGTTAATATTGAAAAACTTAATGAAACCTTTGAGCCTGCGAACTACGTAAATTGGGAACCGGATTGGAGCATAAAAAGAGATTGGGGTATTTATTCATAGAAACAGCAATGAATATGAAATAAGGGTAAATCTCTTTACATTCTCTTTTTCGGCGTTGGCGATTCTCGCCAACGCCGAAAATCGGACAAATGAAATAAAATAAGAAGATCCAAATATGTATTTTTAATAGCAACATATTAAATAGATAAAAAGAGGCATTTATCATTATGCTTTTAAATTTAAAATTTATCGATCTCTTCGCAGGCATAGGGGGAATTAGAATTCCGTTTGATGAATTAGGATGCGAATGCGTTTTTTCCTCGGAATGGGATAAACATGCGCAAGATATTTATGAAGTAAATTTCGGAGAAAGGCCGATGGGCGATATAACAAGCATACCATCGGAAAGAATCCCGGATCACGATATTCTATTGGCTGGATTTCCTTGCCAACCTTTTAGTATAATAGGTAAAGGAAAAGGTTTTGCCGACACAAGAGGGACGTTATTCTTTGAAATAGAAAGAATTCTTAGAGATAAACAGCCAAAAGCATTTCTTTTGGAAAATGTAAAACGGCTTGTCAGCCATGACAAACATAGAACTTTTCAAACAATAATGTCTAAACTTAAAGAACTTGGGTACCGGACTCATTGGAAAATATTAAATGCGTTGGATTATGGATTGCCACAAAAGCGGGAAAGGGTGATAATAGTCGGATTCAAAGAGAACTATCCATTTGGGTTTCCGGAACCTATCAAAAAAAGAACGAGCTTAAAAGATATTCTCGAAGATCATTCTGCCGTGGACAAGAAATATTTTGCTTCCGAACACATAGTAAAGAAACGAATGGAAAAAGTTAAAGGAAAGCTAATACCAAAACCATCTATATGGCATGAAAACAAAGGCGGAAATATTGGGGTGCATGAATTTTCTTGTGCTTTAAGGGCAGGAGCTTCTTATAATTATTTGCTTGTTGACGGCATAAGAAGGCTTACTCCCAAAGAACAATTGCTATTACAAGGTTTTCCAGTTAATTTTAAAATTGTTTCAGAATCTTATATCGGGAAACTCGCTGGCAATTCTGTGCCGGTCTCTTTAATTAGAGAGGTCGCAAAATCAATAGCGAAAGCAATGGCTTATGGGCCCCTATCCAAAGATGAAATTAACCTTTATGATACATCGCAAGACCTTTTCGCGAGGGTTTGATAAATGGAAAGCAAGGTCGCTTTAGACAAAATAATTAAAATAAGCAGAGTTCATTTATATAAACCTATCCAAATAGCCGAGATTTTATATCACTATAGAAAAGGGGATAAAATAGATCTGTCAGACGTTGAAACGTATCGAAACATTAGCAAAAAGTGGCGGGACGAAATTAGCGTGCTTTTAGTCGGAAGGGCATCGACATCATCTCAAAAATATCAAGACAATATTTTCGACTCTAATGCTATGCCTCCAGAATTTGTTAAAGAGTTGGCGGAATATAACAAAAAGCATGACGGAATTGTTGAGAATTATGTCTATCATAAATTAAAAGAAAGACTTTCTTTAGTATATGACGCGTTTGAATATCTTAAAATAGGGCCAGGAAAATTCAACCTAAACGAATTCTTATCCATATTCTCCCATTCACCCGGATTAAAAAGAAGCATTGATAAAGTTTACGAGATAACCGTATACGCACTCTTTAGCGTTATAGTTCGGGCATTAAAAGTGGAAGTAGGTTTGTCGATAGAGAATGCAGACAAGGAAATATTAAAAGACTTTGACATATTTATTAAAATGGCTCTTGGATTATCGGAAAAAATGCTAATAAAAAAGATGCCTGCCAAATTATTTAGGGGCGGGGTCACAAATGCAGCGGACAGAGGTTTAGATATGTGGGCAAACTTCGGGCCTGCCGTTCAGGTAAAGCATCTTACGCTTAGCGAAGATTTAGCCGAAGATGTGTCTGAAAATATTACTGCAGATAAAATCGTATTGGTATGCCTTGACGGTGAAGCGAAGATGATTAATAGAATTATGACTCAATTACCGTTCAGCAATAGGATCCAAGGAATAATAACGATATCTGATTTGGAATCATGGTATAGGATCTGTCTATCTGATAAATACAGAAATATGCTAGGGTCGCAACTGCTAAAGGATTTAGAAAGGGAGTTTAACTTCGAATTTCCAGCTAATTCTAAGATAGCCCCCTTTATCAAAAAAAGAGGGTATAAAATTAAGGCCTTGAAAGGAAAATGGAGTATTATAGCGTGAATGCCTGATACCATATCGAAACAAAAGCGTTCCGAAATTATGCGGGCGGTTAAGGATAGAGATAGCAGAATTGAAACGGCCTTTAGGAAAGCCCTTTGGCATAAAGGATTCAGGTACAGGAAGAATTCTATTAAATATTTTGGCAAACCAGACATAGTATTAAAAAAGCATAAAACCATAATTTTCGTTGATTCTTGTTTTTGGCATGGGTGCCAAGCGCATTGCAGGATACCAGAAACTAGGCGAGAATATTGGGTAGATAAAATAGAACGCAACAGGGAAAGAGATCAAGAAGTAAATAATTATTATAAAAAATTAGGATGGCATTTGTTTAGAGTTTGGGAGCATGAAATTTCAAATAAAATTGGAATTGAAAAAAAAATATCCCAAATCATTAAAAGAATGGATAGCCAATAGTGATTCTAAAATTTTTTAAAAATTGTTAAAATTAAAATAAATAATAAAATTAAATAAATAAAACCAAAAATAAAAGGTATCTTTATTTCAATATGGGAGAATGGCCAATATAGCTTTTTATTTTTTCCTTCACCGAGTATTTTCCACTCCTGCTGATATAATGCTAATGGCAGTTCCTGTTCAATCTCATGTATTACTTGAAATTTCCCGCTATTTAGTTGTTTATACGAATTTATAAGAAAATAAAAAATCACGCAAATTAATATTCCAACAAGTGAAAGCAAAATACAAATAAATGAGATATCCTTTAATTTTATTTCATATATTAATCCAAGAAAAGAAAAAATGGCGGTATTTATTGCCAAAAAATAATTATTTGCGCTTTGTCTTCTGTCACTAACCTTTTCGGCACTTTCTATATATAACCGATATTGCTCGAACAAATGCACCTTATAATGTTCGCCGTATTCTATTTCCGATTTTTTAAATAATTCTGATTTCATTTCTATAAGGAATATTGTCTTATGGCATCAACAATTGAATTAGAATTCCATCCAACTATTATATCTGCATTATTTTCTACAATAGAAGATATATTTCTTTGACCCCAAGGGTTGACTCCAATAATAGGTTTTGGGCCAATATTATAACCTTTCTTGGCAATTTTTATTTCCTTATTGATCCATTTACTATGAGTTGAATAAACACCTGTTGGTATTAAAACTATATGGCAGCCCAGTATTCTATTATAAATAGCCTCATATAATTGTTTATCAGTGCCATTAGTATGAATGGGATCATGTATTGGGATAGAGTGGTTATTATAAGAAAAATATTTAGCATTATCGAGAAATTCAATAAGTTTATAATAAATATTGGAGTATGTCCAAGAATGGCTAATAAAAATATTGTATGTCTTCATATCTTAACAACCTCCTGATAAACAAATTAAATGTTTATATTTATAATTTTCTTTCACAACCAATTTCTTCTATAGTAGGGACAGAATAACTCAAAGAATCTCTTGAAATAAGATTCTTGTAACTTTCGCCTTCAAGTTCTAATGTTAGTTTTTTGCAATTTTCATCAAACTGAACCGCTATCCAATCAAGAGCTTTATTAATAAGTAAGAATAAGGAGTTGTAAGCGTTTTGTTCCAGCGTGCCAGCAATAGCAGAAATACAAACAATCTTCTCAACTTTATGGGATTTATTACCATTATTAAGGATTGCCCCAACCTTACATTGCGAATATGAATTTTCATCATGAATTAAATGTTTATTGCGTAATTTTTTAAAATATTCAAAAGAAATTTGGGCTTCCTTGGGCTCATTTTTATAAATTGTTTTAAATTGAAGTTTGAAACGAACCCCGTTACCAAAACATTTAATGAAATAAATAATTGCTGTTCTCCATAACGCTTCTCGTAAAAATTTCTGATCGGCAGGAACATTGTTTATAGATTCAAGAGAAAATTTTGCAAATATTAGGTCTTCTTTATGTAATGATAAGTCAGATAGTCTTTTAACCTTTTCTCCCTCAATCTTGACAATTTTTAAGCCGTCAGGAACATTATCAATATTAATTTCGTCATTTGTGCTTGAGATTTTTAAATTTTCCATATAATATTATAAATATATATTTAAAAATTTTTTTGCTTAATCTAAAAAGGATAATAAGTAATAAACTATTATTACAATAAAAATCATTATATTCCGATTATTTGTTTCCGTCAAATTTATATATTATAAATCTATAATTCTGATTTTCCCAGATAGACCTTTGTAACATAATCCCTATCATGCCCCAATTCATTGGAAACGGCTATTTTAGAATCTTTTTCGGAATACCCGTTTAAAACAAGTTCCGCATACCTTTCCTGTGCGACGGAATGTCTTACGGCGTGCATATTGAAGCCGGCATTTTTAATAGAATTTCCCAGATGGTTCATTTCCTGCTTTAAGTTCCTGCGGGTATCGTAATTGCTATTCATCGCAAATTTACGAAGTTCCGCAAGTTCTTTAAGTTTCTCCGAAGAAAGTTTTATTTCCCTCGGTCTGCCGTTTTTGCACCACGAGCCTTTTAATTCAAGACTGCCGTTTTTTACTATTTCATAACCTTTTGAAAGCGCAAGTCCGGCGTGAACGCTTTCTTCTTTCCTTAAGCCCGCTATACTCGCAATTTTCAACTGAACGTAAACGTTGGCGTCTTTTTCTTTAAAATACCGGAGCTTTTCTTTTATATCCACTCCTTTGGCGGCGAGGCTTTTGTCCTTATATTCAATTTCTCTTTTAAGTCCAAGTTCTCCGTTGGAAATGTTAATATTGGTTCTACCTGTTTCATGTAAAAAAGACCTTAAGGAAGAAACGTAGTTGATAATAGTAGCGTCCTTTAGTCCCTGAGCCTTATAATAACTTACCATTTTTTCGATATCGGCGTTACTCCATTTGCCTATATCGGCTTTCCTGTTGGCGGTTACACCTATATCGTAATGCCTAGCGTCATGAGCTATACGGCGCATGTCCTGCCTTATGTCATGGTCGGATTTATTCGAAACGATTGACAGCGGGGCGTCCATTTTGTGGAAATGCTCTATCTCTTTTAATTCCCGATTTATCTTATATTCTATTTTCGTCATTTTAATATCCTCCGTGAAAATATTTATTTTTATTTAGACAAACTTTTGCCATTGGCATTTAACCCTGCCTATATTCTATAATGCCATGAAACACCCATGCCGGTTTAAGGTCGAAAATGTCTTTTCGTATGGCTTTTTAACTGGAAAGACAATACCAGCTCTAAGGAGAAAATCTTTTGAGGATAAGCCAATAATCCCTATATATTTTTAAAAGTTATTTTCCGGATTTAAAGACCCGGCAAGTCTTGGAAGGTTTTTTTAGAGTTAAACCTTAAGCGGTTAGTAAAATAACTGTGCAGGATTTCGGCCTGCCTTAGAAAGGATATTTACTTTTAAAATTGACCCGGATTTTTTTCCGAGCAGAAGTAGTTCCTTTTTAAAATCTTTAATCGCGCCGGTATTTTCATCGTTTATAAATAAACTTAAAAATCACCGTGGAAATAAAAATTTTACAAAATCAAAGTAAATATTTGCGAATTTAATAATCCGTTCGTTTCGGATTGGAAAGTTTTTGATCTTCTTTCGAAGATAGGCAAGTTTGAATCTTTTGCGAAGATAATAGGTTTCTTTAAAAGCGCCGCCAATTAAAGCGCGAAACCCAAAAAGAATTGACTAAACAAAGTATATTTTAATTGTACCACAATTTATAAAAATAGTAATCACTTTTCGTCAAATTAGGTTTTTCAAGCATTTTCCACGCTTTCTTCAGTTTGTAAAAAACACAAACTGAAGAAAGCTTATAGAGGTTTGTTTCTTGCTCCGTTTGATTTTGCTTTCCAAACTGGCAAGCGGTTTGAAAAGCGAGCCTTTCGGCAAAATCAAACTCCGGCGAAACAAACATAAAAAGCATCGTATCGGGCTTCCGCCCGAACCTGACAAGCGTATGCACGCTTGACCGCAGGGGATGGATAAAAACTTTAATTTTACATCCTGCCACATAAACGGCATACTTTTATGATGAAAAAAACATGCTTTTTCAATACATACAGAAAAATATATGTTTATATAGTTGGTCGGATAATGCGCTCTATTTTGCAGATTTTATATATATTTTTTCATGCATTTCTTCGGCTAAAGTTTTTAATGCTATTTTATTTACTTCCTGCTCTGGTTTCCTAAGAATAGCTACAGTAACTTTGCCAGGATACCGTTTAAGTATCTTAACGTGCAAGCCGAGCCTATTTTCTATTACGTTTCGCATGAATAACCAGTGGGTTTGCGAAACGTAAACCAGCTTATTCTGCCCATCAACTTTCTCAACAAAAACGAACAATTCTTGGTCCTGTCCTTCAAATTTAAAACAAGACTTTTGTTTGGGTAAGATATATCTATATCCATCAGGCTCGATATCGGGGTTAGGATTGCCATAATCAAAGACGCTACAATTAGATAATATATAACAATTTTCCGTTTCACCTCCCAGAAAAAGTTTAATATTTGTTTTTTCTATAATTTCCATATAATTTTACCTCCGTTTTTCCAGTTTTTTTTATTATTACTGCCATAACGGTGGAGCCTAAGCGCAACCGTTATGGGGCTTGCTTGAACCTTTCTTATGAAAGGTTCTTGAATATTACTTGAACCGTAATTAAATGTTTGCCATATCGTCATTATATTATTGCCATCCGTAATTAAATGTTTGCCTTTTCATAATTAAATGTTTGCCGAGCCTGCGTAACACTTTATTTTATTGGTTCAATAATTTTAATTCTATTAAAGATGAGTATTTATCGGATTCTGTTATATTTTTAAAATATGCATGATTATTTTTAGGATAATAAAATACTATATCCCTGTTTATTATTATT
>JAKAQA010000062.1 GCA_021811805.1 bacterium
CGAATTTTAATAATTTTAACTCCGTTAGGAAGATTTAGATAAGCGCTGCCTAAAATTATCGTATTTTTTTTTGCCAATAGGGAATATCCGTTTATTTTAAAAATAATTTTTTTATTAAGTTTCATCAGCGCAATTCTCGAGCCGCGCAATTTTAAATGGATTTTTGCCGGAAGCGCGTTACTGACGGCATACCCTTTGGGAAGATGCTCGACGGCTATCCTCGCCGTATAGACGGCATCCTGTTTCGTTCCTCCGACGACGTAAGCCCATATAATAACGGCAAAAACTAGAGAGAAAAGTTTCAGCCAGAAATTTTTTTTAATCAGATTTTCTAAATATTTACCCATTTTTATTTTTCGCCGTATTTTCCGAACAGAAGTTCGGAAGCGGTTCTTATTAAACTATGTCCGTGGTCGTACTGGTATTTTAAGTTTTTTAAAAGCTGGTTCCTCAAATCTTCCATATTTTCTACGTTAGATATTTTTTTCGGGCGGATAATCGAAATTTTACCGCTTTCTTCGGAAATAACTAACGAAAACGCATCGGTAAGCTCGGAAAGCCCTATTGCGGCCCTGTGTCTCGTTCCTAATTTTTTGCTTATATTGTCCTCCGTGGAAAGAGGCAGATAACATGAAGCGGCGGCAACTCTGCCCTTTTGAATAATAACGGCGCCGTCGTGAAGAGGCGAAGGCGGAGTAAATATGCTTAAAAGAAGTTCTTTGGATACTATAGAGTCTAATTTGACTCCGATTTTTAAATAATCTCCGAGAAACACGTTTCTTTCGAAGACTATAATCGCCCCTATTCTTTTTGAGGCGAGTTCAAAAGCCGCCTTCGATGTTTCTTCGATTAAGTTTACCCTTTCTAATTTATTCTGGGCGACTGCGAAAGGATTTTTTCCGACTTCGATGAGCGCCCTTCTTATCTCGTTTCTGAAAAGAACTATTATTACGATTATAATGGAACTTAAAAAATTGCCGAAAATATATTCCGTAGCATAAAGCTTAAGCACTACCGCAAATAAAAATACGGCAAAAACTATTATCAGCCCCACTAATACCTGAAACGCGCCGGTTCCTTTAATGAGAGTTATCGCCCTGTATGTTATGAAGGCGACTATAATGATATCCGCTATATCGCGCCATCCGAAATTTTGCAAAAGAGAAAACATATTCTATGCCGTTACCCTTTCCAATAAAGACAATGCCGACGAGGTTTGCTTTATGTCGTGAACCCTTACGATATCGACGCCTTTAAGTTTTAAATAAGATGCAAGCGCAAGATTTCCGCTTAAGATTCCGCTTTTATTGTTTCCGGCAATATGTTTTACGAACGATTTTCTTGAAACACCTGCCAAAACAGGCATTCCAAGCGATTTAAACGATGTGATTCCTGCCAGCATATTATAATTGTCGTCCGAAGATTTTGCAAAACCGAATCCAGGGTCGAGTATAATATTGCCGGTATCGTATCCTTTAGTTTCCATATATTCCATTTTGCTTTTAAAATAAGACAATATCTCATAGAAAATATCGTCGTACGCCTCTAATTTTTTTTGCATGTTTTCGGGGGATTTCTCTCTGGAATGCATCATAATATACGGGGCTCCCGTATTTTTCAGGACTTTAGCCATTCCTTCGGCGTCGAATGAAAGACCGGAAACGTCGTTTACTATAGAAGCTCCGGCATAAAGGGCTTCTTTTGCGACTGCCGGTTTTCTCGTATCTATCGATATAGGAACAGACGTTATTTTCGACAATTTTTCTATTACGGGACAGACTCTGTCTATTTCGGTTTGAATATCTATTTCCAGGGACCCCGGCCTTGTGGATTCGCCTCCTATATCTATAATGTCCGCTCCTTCTTTTTCTATTTCGACGCCTCTTTTAACGGCGGAAGAATAATCCGAATATTTGCCTCCGTCCGAAAATGAATCTGGGGTAACGTTAAGGATACCCATTATATAAGTTTTTCCGTTAAAGACTATGTCGTTTTTTTTGGTTCTTATCGTTGCGGGATTAGATTTTTTGAAAGATTTATCGCATTCCGAAAGTATATTTTCGAGTTCCGCGGATAATTCGCTTAAACCGAATTGCTGAGTTTTTATTTTTTTTACTATAATCCTTAACTGTACGGGCGTACCGAATAAAATAGAATCGGATACCGCAATTTTTCCGGTAATAACGTCTCTATGATTGGCTAGTTCCGCCCCTATGCTGAGGGCTTCCTGCTTGAGAATATTCAGCGCGGTCGAATTTATGTTTTTCAGTTTGATAATTATATATTTAAGCTTGTCTCCCATAATAATTTTGCCGGTGCCGGACACTCCTATGCTCGATAATGCGTTAAAAGCTATATGGCTGTCCAGAATATCTACGAGGTATGCTTTCATATATAACCGTTAGAGACTGTTAAAATTGCTTTTTTCGCCGCGTCGAAGGACGTATCGGTTTATCCTTCTATGTCTATCCCTTCGCCGCTTTCGCCGTTTTTATCGGCTGAATTATCTTTTTCGCCTTCAACTTCGTTGGTTTTATAATCCGGCTTGCGGGCGATAATAATTTCATCGATTTCCTTCCCGCTTAAAGACTCTTTTTCTATAAGTTTCAAGGCGAGGTCGTTAAGTATGCCGATGTTCGCAGTTAAAATCTCCCGCGCTCTTTCATGGTTTTTAGTTACGATTTCCTTAACTTCGTCGTCGATAGCCACGGCGGTGGATTCCGAATAATCCTTATGCTGGGCGAATTCCCTGCCGAGAAATATCTGCTCTTCTTTTTTTCCGAAAGTAATAGGTCCAAGCTTTTCGCTCATACCCCATTCGCATATCATTTTTCTTGCGATATCGGTAGCTCTTTCTATATCGTTGGAAGCTCCGGTAGTCGCCTGATTGAAAATAATTTCCTCCGCCGTTCTGCCGCCGAGTAAAATAGCTATTTCGTTGAGCAGGTATTCTTTATCGTAGTTGTGTTTTTCGTCTATTGGGAGCTGCTGGGTAAGCCCCATGGCCATACCTCTTGGAATTATGGTGACTTTATGAATAGGGTCCGTCCCCGGAAGCAGTTTTGCGACGAGGGTGTGTCCCGATTCGTGATAAGCGGTAATTTTCTTTTCTTTTTCCGTGATTACCATGCTTCTTCTTTCCGTTCCCATCATTACCTTGTCTTTAGCTTCTTCGAGGTCTGCCATAGTAACAGCCGTTTGGTTTTTTCTGGCGGCCAAAAGTGCAGCCTCGTTGACCATATTTGCAAGGTCGGCGCCGGAAAATCCGGGAGTCCCCCTGGCTATAACTTTTAAATTCACGTCTTTATCTAAAGGCACGTCTTTGATATGGACTTTTAATATTTCTTCCCTTCCTTTTATGTCGGGTTTGGGAACCACTACCTGCCTGTCGAACCTTCCGGGCCTTAGGAGGGCGGGGTCTAAAACATCAGGCCTGTTGGTAGCAGCAATTAAAATCACGCCTTCGTTAGGTTCGAAACCGTCCATTTCTACGAGAAGCTGATTTAACGTCTGCTCCCTTTCGTCGTGTCCGCCTCCTAAACCGGCGCCTCTATGCCTTCCTACGGCGTCTATTTCGTCTATAAATATTATACAGGGAGCGCTTTTCTTTCCCTGCGCAAAAAGGTCTCTTACCCTCGAAGCGCCTACCCCGACGAACATTTCGACAAAATCCGAGCCGCTTATGCTGAAGAAAGGAACTCCAGCCTCCCCGGCTATAGCTTTTGCAAGAAGAGTCTTACCGGTTCCGGGAGGGCCTACGAGAAGTACGCCGTGCGGTATTCTGCCTCCAAGTTTCGTGAATTTTTTAGGGTCTTTTAAGAAATCTACTATTTCTTCCAATTCCTGCTTCGATTCTTCTATGCCCGCCACGTCTTTAAATGTTACTTTGTTCGTGCCGTCGTTTAAAAGTTTCGCTTTAGATTTTCCGAAAGACATCGCCTTTCCCGCCCCGCCCTGCATCTGCCTCCAGAAAAAATACCAGAACGCGAAAAGTATTATTATCATAGGCAGCCAGTCTATCAGAAAACTCAAATACCACGGCGAACCCGGTTTCGGTTTGGCGTCGATTTCCACGTTATGTTTTTCAAGAAGCGTTACGAGTCCGGGATAAGTCGGCGCATACGTGGTGAATTTCTTTCCGTTTTTAAAAACTCCTATTATGTCGTGGGATTCTACGGTAACGCTTTTAACGTTGCCTGCCCTAACTTCCTTTATTAATGAAGAAAAAATTATCTTTTTAGTTTTAGGCGGGTGATGATTGAACATCGTAAAGATAAAAATCATCAAAAAGATTATAAATATCCAGAGTAAAAGGTTTTTTAGTCTCGAATTCAAATTATATTGACCCCCTTAAGGTTTTTGGAGTAAATTATTACACGGCACATATATAAATATGTCATATTTATATATTTTTTTCAATAACTATTTGCATTCTATTAATATTTTAAATTACGATTTAGAAACTATTTATGTATTCTTTTTAAATTTTCACTCTATCCGCATAATCCCGGCATTTCTCGTAAGTTCAGTTATTTTAATATCGTCGCTTATTTCGTTTAAGGAAACCCACGCTATTTTGCCGCTGAAAAGTATTAATGGAATGACTCTCCTTACGTTTGCCGGCACTTTTTTATCTATAAAATATTCTTTCAATTTCTTGCCGCATTTCATACCCAGAGGAACAAACCTGTCGCCGTTGTTGAAAGGTCTTACCGTAATGGGAAAACCGATTTTGTCGTAATCGAAATAAGCGGTATCTGGCCGAAAAATAATTTCCCCTTTTAAAATATCTTTTATAATTTTATCCGACGCCTCTGCGGATAATTTTTCTATATGAAAGGTTTTGTTGATTTCCTTAATGTTTACGGAATGCCGTCCGGTTTCGCCGGCGTCATTACGGATTATGCAGTTATATCTCTTTTTGGGCCCCGATTTTGGGTTTTCGAGAGGTTCTTCCAGTTCGAAATTAAAAGATTTAAAAATTAAATTTTTTGCCGACGGAATATATTCTATAATAATCTTATCGTATTCTTTTCTGACGGCGGTAAATGAATTAATATAAAAATAAGTATTAGGTTTTTCGGATTTTATTAATTGAACAAATGCTTTAAGATTTTTATAATAAACTATCGGTTTTTTTATGAAAATATCATTTTTATTTTTTGAATCATAACCGCAGGCGCCCAGGACTGCAATCCTTAAAATTCTGTATAACAATGCGTCTTCTAATCTCGATAAGTCGTTTTTTTCAAAAACTATACGTTTCCCGTCCGGTTCCGGTTTGGCAATATCGTTAAAATTTTTACGCGCAATCGTCTCGATAAAATCGTCGTCTTTTTTTAAAATTTCCGCCGTATTTTTAACCGTTTTCAAAAAAGAGGGATTGCATTCTTTAAGGGAAGGTATTATATTTAATCTGACGAAATTTCTTAAAATTTTTGTATCCGCGTTGGTTTGGTCTTCTACGAATTTTATGGAATTTTTATCCGCGAAATCTCTTATTTCCGATTTTGAATGGTTTATCAGCGGCCTGATTACCGAACCGGACCTGACGTTAAAACCGGATATAGAGCCTGCCCCTCCGCCGGTAATCAGCCTCATAACTAAATTTTCGGCAAAATCGTCCAAATGGTGGGCAACCGCAATCTTTTCCGCTTTAAAATCCTCAGCCGTTTTCATTAAAAAACGGTATCTCAAAATGCGCGCCGCCTCTTCGAGATTTAATTTATTTTCTTTTGCGTATAATTTAACGTCTATGCTCCCGGCATAAAAAGGGATGGAAAGTTTTTTGCATAAATCTTCGACAAACTTTATATCCTCTGCTGAAGACCGTCTTATTTTGTGGTCTAATGAAGCGCATGCAATATTAATTCCGAAATAATGCCTCAGTTCGTAAAGCGAACAAAGCATAACGGTCGAATCTATGCCGCCGCTGACGGCGGCTACTACTCTTTCCCCCCAGGCAAGAAGGTCGGAATCTTTTACGGTTTTAGTTAGTTTATTAAGGAAAGAAGAACTTAATTTATCCAATTTAATTCATATTTGTTTCATAACTAATTTTAATTGTTCGCATGGTCGAAAGATATTTCGAAATAGGACCTTTTTTCTATCATATTGTGAACGGGGCATATCCGTGAAACTTTCCGCAGTTCTTCGAGTTGGTCTCCGTCGAGATTTCCGATAAATTTTATATTTTTTTCTATTTTATGGACGTAGCCTCTTTCGTTATCGGGTTCTGCGCCGGCACTCTTTATCTCTTCCGCTCTTACCCTCTTGTGGGTTAAACTTATTTCTACGCTCTTCAAGTCATACTTCATTCTTTTGGCAAACATCATCAGAACGGATACGGTGCATGCGCCTTCGGCTCCGAGAACAAGTTCTATCGGATTAACGGCAAGTTCGTCCCCGCCGGAAGCTTCGGGCTCGTCCGTTATAAGCGTATGCTTTTCGGTAATAATCTGGTTCTGCAAATTATTCAAATGTTTTACCTTTACCTTGACTAATTCGCCTTCGGACATTCTTGCTCTCCTAATCGTATTCCAATAACTCTTTTCTTACCCTGTTTACGTCGCCTGCATTAAGTTCGAACGGAAAACTCCTGATATTTTTCGGCGAAGAATCGCCGAAAGGCCTGTTGCATGCCGAAATTTCGGTTTTTCCCGGACATCCGGTAGTCTGGAAAGCCGCGCCTCTTTCTATTATCTCCGCTACGTTTTTAAAAGGTATTCCGAAATCGGTTATTCTTCCGCCGCCGTCGAATTTCATATCTTCAGCCCTGCCCATGTCGTAGTCTATTATATGTCTTGCCGCTTGAATTCTCCTGTATTGGCCCGCCGGACACTGGGGATGATTTTCCAGCCTCGAACCTTTTTCCCGATAAAAAGAAAAAAGATGCGACCTTGCTCCTTTATCTCTCACATCCTGCATCCTGAAACACATTTCCCGTTCAGTTTCGCCGAGGCCGGCCACGAGATGACATCCGACCTTATTTTTGCCGAAAACGGCAACGGAATATTCCAGTATATCGTTATATTTTTCCCATCTGTGCGGACCGCCGACGCCCCTTCCCCTGTATTCGTCGAACAGTTCCGGAGTCGCGGCGTCTAAGGCGACGGTTACCATATCGGCGCCGTATTCCTTAAAGCGGTCTATATCTTTATGCTTTAATACGGTAGGAGTCATCAGTATAGAAACGGGGCAATGCAGTTCTTTTGCAAATCTTTTTAAAACGGTAAAGGTATCGTCTTTCGCCCTTTCGTGCGTAATCATCGAAATACATATTCTATCTACCGTATCTTTCTTCTTAAGCACGGCTCCGATAATATCGTCCGTTTTAAATACCGGCCAATCGACTCTTATAAAACTTTTGTCGTTATATTCGCCTTCCCTCGATTTCTGAAGTCCGCAATATGCGCAGTTTGCCCTGCATCCTTCATCATAGGCTAAAAGAACGTTTATACAGTGCAGGCAGGCGTTGCGGTAAAAAATGCCCGGTACGAAATCCATCGTCATTGCCGCCGCAAGGCTTACTTTTAAATATTTCGGAGAATTGCCGGAAACGTTATCTCTTTTACTTTGATAATTTAAATTTTCTATGGCAGCCGTTCCGCTCATATAATATATGTCCTCCGGTTTTATTTTCATCCGAACATTTTAAATAAAACGTTAACTCCTAACGAAGTTTCCCCTTCAAAACTGCCTTCGTAAGCAGATTCTTCATTCTTGTATTTATAGCAT
>JAKAQA010000063.1 GCA_021811805.1 bacterium
TTAGGTCAAATGCGGTCCATGAATTTAGTTATGCCGCTACAATAGAGCAATAACAATAAAAATAAAACAATGCGATAGTTATTAAATTTTATTAGCTATGGAGAACATAATATGAGAACGAGAAAATTATTATTTATGCCTTTTATATTTATATTATTCTTTATTTTGTCCGTCGGAATTAGTCTATCTTCGGCTTATGCAGGGCAAAACACTGATGGCGGTGGAAACGGCAGCGGAGTCAAAAAATTTTTCGTAGATCCTTCCGATATGAGAGTCAGCTTCAATTTTCAGAATGCTAACGTTTCCGACGTAATAAGAATGATAGCGAAAGTTTCCGACATGAACGTTTTGATAGGCTCAAACGTGAAAGGAACGGTTACTATGAAAATGAAAGACGTTCCGTTGAAAAATATATTATCCCTTATATTAGAGGCTTACGGTCTCGGCATGATAAAAAAGGACGGAATATATTATATAAACTCTACAGGAACTATAGCGACCGTAGTCTCGTCGGAAAAAAAAGCGAGAGCGATTTCGGAACATAAAGTAACGAGACTCGTTCCAATTAATTACGTTTCGGCAAGCGGTTTGATGGCAAAAGTAAAATCGGTCTTAAGTTCGCAGGGCAGGGTAGTTTACGATAAATCCCTTCATTCTTTGCTTATTACTGATATTCCAAACCGCGTCGCGAGAGCTATAAGATTAGTAAAAATGCTGGATAAAAGAACTCCTGAGGTCGAGATTATAGCTAAGATGGTCGAGGTAAGCAAAAATTATTCAAACGAGCTTGGCATTAACTGGAACGGCAGCTATCTCGGCGCCGCTCCTGCTTCTTCAAACGCCGCCGTTACGCCTAATTATTTCAGCGGTCAAACTACCGGCAACCCTGCCGGACCCGGTTTAAGTCCTACGCTTACTACTTCGGCTGCGGCAGGAACTTTTACGGTAGGAATATTAAACTCTTATGCCAGCATTAACGCAACATTAGAAGCATTAGAAAGTCTGTCGAGAGCAAAATCAATTGCTTCTCCTAAGGTTGTCGTTCTTAATAACCAGACTGCAACGATTGAAAAAGGTCAGACCCTTTACCTGCCCGGCGTCGCAGGAGTAGGCGCAACTGCCGCTCCGCAGGCTATAACCGCGCAGATTTCGCTTCAAATAACTCCACATATAATGGCTAACGGAAACGTTAAACTCGTCATTAATTCGTCGAATAACACAGTAGCTCCTCCGGTTTCCGGCGCACAGGCTACTCTTGATACGGAAAGCGCCAATTCTACCGTTATCATCAAGAACGGACAGACAGTCGTTATAGGCGGCGTTTACCAGATGAGCAAGACCGTTTCTAACAGCGGCGTTCCAGGACTTATGAGCATTCCGCTTCTCGGCTGGCTTTTCAAAACAAGAAGCGTCAGCTATTCAAAAGACGAACTTATGATATTTATAACGCCCAGAATAATTAACGGTTAACATCAAGGCTTTTAATTATTCCGTTTTTTTGATAAAATTAAGCAATGTTGACAGACGTTCAAAATTCAAAAGACGGAAGAGGTATAGCCATAGATAAGGTCGGCATAAAAAACCTGCATTATCCTATATCGGTTCTCGATAAAGCAAAATCATTCCAGCATACCGTGGCAGATATAAATATGTACGTCGACCTCCCGCATTATTTCAAAGGGACGCATATGAGCCGCTTCTTAGAGGTTTTAAACGAGCACAGGGGCGAAATAAGCATAGTTAATTTTCCGGATATTTTAAGAAAAATAAAGAAAGTTTTAAACGCCGGTTCCGCATCCGTTGAAATTGAATTCCCGTATTTTATAGAAAAAACCGCTCCGGTTAGCGGAAAGAAAAGCCTAATGGAGTATATTTGCTATTATAACGGAACTATAAAAGACGGAAAAGCAGCTGCGCCTAAACAGGAAAAAGCAGAAATAAATGGAATAAAGAGGTCGGTAGCAATAAAGAGGTCAGAAATAAAGGTATCGGCAATAAAGGGGTCAGAATTCAATTCTGACCCCTTTATTGCCGATAAGAAAGAGTCCACCTACGCTCCCTGCACCGACGACGAAAGCGTAATAATAATCGGCGTCAAGGTGCCTATAAACACTCTTTGTCCATGTTCTAAAGAGATATCGAAATACGGAGCGCACAATCAGAGAGGCATCGTTTCGGTTTCGATAGAGTTCGATAAACTGATATGGTTCGAGGATATAATAGCCGATGTGGAATCGTGCGCAAGCTCCCCTATTTATTCGCTGTTAAAGAGGGAAGACGAGAGGTTTTTGACCGAACATGCTTATGAAAATCCTATGTTTGTCGAGGATGTGGCAAGGTGCGTAGCGGGAATACTCAAAAAGAATAAAAATATTAAATGGTTCAGGGTGGAAGCGGAAAACTTCGAAAGCATACATAATCATAATGCATATGCGATGATAGAGGGTTGAAGGGAAACAGAGGTTTGTCATTCCCGCGAAAGCGGGAATCCAGAAATCGGTATTAAAAAATTATGTAAATAAAGGTGTCAGAATTGAATTCTGACACCTTTATTTCTGAGGAGGTAATAATTAAAATGCTTAGGTTTTTGACGGCAGGCGAATCGCACGGCAAGGGGCTTGTTACCATAATCGACAATTTTCCTGCCGGCGTTAAAATAGACGAAGATTTTATAAACGAAAAGCTGAAGCTAAGACAGTCGGGTTACGGAAGGGGCGCAAGGCAGAAGATAGAAACCGACAAGATAGAGTTTTTATCAGGCGTCAGAGGAGAGTTTACTACCGGTTCGCCAATTTCGTTTTTTATAAAAAATAAGGATTACGAAAACTGGCGGGACAGGATGGACCCCTATAAATCCGTTCCCGAAGAAAGCAAAATTCATACTCCGAGGCCGGGTCATGCGGATTTTGCAGGTTCTATAAAATTTGGATTAGACGATATAAGAAATGTCCTTGAACGTTCGAGCGCAAGGGAAACTGCGTCGAGGGTTGCGGTCGGTGCAATCTGCCAGATATTTTTGAAAAATTTCGGCATTGAGTTTGCTTCGGCGGTACTGAGTATCGGCGGGGTAGGAGTTGAGGCGGCTGAGAAAAACAAGTTAAAGGGGCAGGAATTGAACAGGGCAAAGGGGTCAGAATTTAATTCTGACCCCTTTGCCTTTAATCTTATCGACCTTTTCGACGAAGTTATAAGTAGGAACATAAAAAACTCCGAACTCCGCATGCCGTATCTGGAAATCGAAGAAAGGACAAAGGTTTACATCGACAAGATGAAGGCCGAAGGCGACACGGTCGGGGGACTTATAACCGCACAGATAAAAGGCGTGCCGGTGGGTCTCGGCAGCTTTACCCAGTGGGACGAGAAATTGGACGCCCACATAGCGATGTCCGTAATGAGTATTCAGGCAATTAAAAGCGTAGAAATCGGCGCCGGAGTAAAATCAGCCTATCTTAAAGGTTCGGAATGCCATGATTCGATTTATTGCAGCGGCAGTGGCGGCTTTTATAGAAAAACCGACAATGCCGGCGGCATCGAAGGGGGAATGTCCAACGGAGAAATAATAAGCGTAACATGCGCGATGAAACCGATACCCACTTTAATGAAGCCCTATCTCGACACCGTAGATTTAAATACTTGCAAAGCAAAAAAAGCATTTCTTGAAAGGTCCGACGTATGCGCCGTTCCTGCCGCGTCGATCGTCGTCGAATCCACCCTCGCTTTTTCTATATGCTATTTTTTTCTTAAAAAATTCGGCGGCGACTGTTTTGCCGAGATTAAAAGAAACTATGACGGGTATTGCAAAAAATGAAAATAAGAACTAATATCGTGTTAATAGGTTTTATGGGAGCGGGAAAAACCGAAGTCGGTAAGATTCTGGCAAAAAATAAAGGGTTTAATTTCATAGATTTGGACTGTTTAATAGAAGCGCAAGAAGGTATGAATATAACGGAAATATTTAAACAAAAAGGCGAAAGTTATTTTAGAAACCTCGAAACCGAAATTTTAAAAAAAATAGATAAATATAAATCCGATATATATAAAATAATTGGAAAGTATAAAACAATAAACAACAAAGAAATTAAAAATGAAGTTAAAAACTGGGTAATATCAACCGGCGGCGGAATGCCTGCCTTTAACGGAAATCTTATACTTATCAAAAATATCGGAACGACGCTCTATCTGAAAGCCGATGCAAAGACTATTTACGAAAGGATAAAATCCGAAACGCACAGGCCGGTTTTAGGCGAAAAAGGTTTTACCGAAAGGTCTGTTTCCGATAAACTTAAAGAAAGAGAGAAATTTTACGGGCAGGCCGATATAACAATATATACCGAAGGGTTGACTGCACCGGCAGTAGCGGAAGAAATAGGTATTTTTATTAATTGATGAACCACTCCTGCAGAAGAAGTAAAATAAAAATTAAAGTTTTTAAATAGTCGTGACGATTAATTTACAAAGGGATAGGTTAAGCATCTAAAAAGTTTAGAAGATACAAGATAAAAATTTTTTAAGGAGGTGAATATTTAAGGTTTTTAATTATTTAGTCGATGTTTTTCTAAAAGCAAGGGTCATTAATCTATTCAATAAAATATGTTTTAAAAAATAAAGCAAAAGCAACTTAATTTAACAATTTCGGCATGGATGCCGGAATAATTTATCACGGAGGATAAAAAAATGTACAACGGTCTATTTATCAATTCAAACCAGTCAGCCGTCATAGCGACTGACAATCTTCAGAACACCAACAATCAGTTAGGACAGTCGTTGAACGAACTTTCCAGCGGCTTGCAGATAACCGGCGCTTGGGTCAATCCTGCAGGTTACGAAATAGCGCAGAGTTTAAACGCAACCAGCCTTGGCATTAATCAGGCAACTTCAAACGCCAACAACGGAAACTCCTTAATTAACATCGCTTCCGGAGCTCTTTCAACTATTCAGGGAATGCTCGGCACGATGCAGACGCTTGCGACTAACGCCGCCAACGGCACCAACAGCACGCAGAATTTACAGGCGTTAAACAGCGAGTTTCAGCAGTTGCAGTCTGAAATTACGCAGATTGCGGATTCTACGTCTTTTAACGGACTAAATCTTTTGAATGCAGTAGCATCGGGAAATGTAGTGGCCAGCGCAGTAAGCGCATTTTCGTTTCAAATAGGACCTAATTCTAATACTACTAACAATCAGATCTCCGTATCTATTCAAGGAGTAGGTGCATCACTGCTGGGATTAACTTCTAGCGGAAAAATAGTTTCATCTCTATCATCGGTTAAACTGTCAGGTACAACAACCGCTTCCGGCAACGCAAATGCATTAGTAGCTCTTTCGGCGGTTCAGGCGGCTATAACTCAGGTAGCCGGTATAAGCGGTCAGCTCGGTTCTTACCAGAACAGGGTTACCCAGATACTTGGGAACCTTCAGACCGAAGGAACGAACACTCAGGCTGCATATAACAACATTATGGACGTAAATTTCGCTCAGGAAATGTCCCAGTTTACGTTGCTTTCTACTCTGGCTCAGTCCGGCGAAGCTATGCTTTCTCAGGCTTCAATGGTTCCGCAGGGACTTTTGACCCTGTTGAAGTAAAATTTTTGTGATTTAGCATGTTCGGGGACAGATTTAAAATCTGTCCCCGAACTTCCATATAAAAAGAAGTGATATATCATGAACAATATATCGTTAAACTTAAATGTGATAAGCATTAATAACGACAATAATAATACGAATTCGGCCACGTCTAATAATGTAAATAATAAATTAAACTTGAATTCGAATAATAATGTCGCAAATAAATCGGCGAATATATTTTTAAACCAGACTAAGTCGACAAATTCGGCGGAAAGCAACGCTGAAAAACAGAAAGAATTAAGCAAACAGATAGAGTCGAATCTTAATCCGCCGCCTATGCTTTCTCAGGCAATGCTTTTTAAATGGGATGCAAGCGCCGGCGGAGCAGTTATTAACGTAGTAGATTTTAAAACCGGAAAAGTTCTGGCGCAGATTCCGCCTAATTCGGTTTTAAAAATGATGTCTAATTATCAGAAAGGAAATCTATACAGCAGTAAATTATAACGTTAATTAAGGATAATGCCGGCAGAATTAATTCCCTGCATTATCAGAGGTAATATAAAATGTCTATATCTTCAACAGGCAGCAGTTTGACGCCGAGTTCTTATCCAAATCAGGGTCTTATCGTTATGGGAACCGGTCCTGAGTCTGGAATTAATTATACGGCTATATTGAATGCGCTTAACGAGGCTTTATCCGCTCCTATTACTTTAATGAAGGCTCAAGAAACCCCTTTAAATAATCAGCTTTCTGCTTGGCAATCTATAGGCTCCGATATTTCCGCCTTAAGTTCCTCTGCTTCGGCTCTAGGTCAGCCGTCTCTGTTTCAATCATATACTGCAACTTCTAGCGATACTTCTGTCGCAACCGCTCAGGCTTCTTCTTCGGCAATTCCGGGAACATATAATGTAACCGTTTCAAGTCTTGCTACTGCGGGAGTAATTGCTTCGCAGGGCGTAGCGGCGACTTCCACCGCCGTGGCAAGCTCTAGTACGACTGGAACATTTAATATAACGGTTAACGGAACTACGACCGATGTAGCATTGAATTCCACTACAGGTTATACCTTAGCCGATTTAGCACAGGCAATAAATAATGCCAACGCAGGCGTAAGCGCTTCCATTATTAATAATGGAAGTTCTACCGATCCTTATCAGCTTGTTTTGACGAGTAATAATACCGGAACGGATTATGCTCCTTCGGTTACGGACAATCTTACGGGAGGGACGGCTCTTACTTTTACCACAACTCAATCAGCGGCAAATGCAACATTAAATTATGAAGGCATCAATATTGCAAGTCAGTCCAATACTATTAAAAACGTCATCCCCGGCGTTACGTTAAGCCTTGGTTCAAAAGGCTCGACTACTATAACGGTAGGTTTAGATACGCAGACTATAGATAACGCCGTAAACAGTTTTATTTCTGCGTATAATAAAGTAATAGGCGACGTGTCCGCACAGAATACCGTAACTTCGAGCGGTTCCGGAAATACAAAGTCGGAAACTCTAGGTCCGCTTGGCGGCAACGTTTCTTTGAATAATTTGGTAAATAATCTTTATAGCTTTATAGGAAGCGAAGCCCCCGGTCTTTCCGGAAATGCCGGTCTTGCTTCTACTTACGGAATTACCCAGAGTTCAAGCGGCACGGGAAAACTTCAGCTTAACACTACGGAATTAAACAATATGTTAACATCTGATCCTCAACAGGTTCAGCAGTTTTTCAGCGCATTAGTAAACGGTTCGCCCACTGCTGGCGGTGCTTCTCAACCCGACGGCATGACTAATTTTTTAAATACATATACAAATCCTGCAAACGGAGTTATACAATTCAGCGAACAGGATATAAACGACCAGATTACTGCTATGAATAATCAGATTTCTCTACAGCAAGCATTGGTGCAGGACCAGATGGGTATGTACACGAAACAGTTTTCAAGTTTGGAGTCTTACATAGGGCAGATGCAAACTACAAATTCGGCTATGACCAGCAGCATAAAGCAGATGATTGCCCAAGGCGCTTAACTATAAAGGTATATAAATAAACTTTAAGGAGGATAAATTTTATATGGATGCAATTTCAAAATACGAAAACATAAACGTCAATACAG
>JAKAQA010000064.1 GCA_021811805.1 bacterium
AGAGGCTGAAGCTGGCGCAGGTTGTGTTCCCTCCCTCCCTGCGCAAGTATATTTTTTTTAGGATTGACGATTCTGAAAATCGAAATGGTTTTAAGGCACTCCATAGGAGTAAGCGGTTCGGCATTTTCGAGGGGGGTTCCCTTAATAGGATTTAAAAAATTAACCGGGATATTATCGACGTCGAGCCTGTTTATTTCCTTAGCCATTTTTATTCTGTCCAAGCGCGATTCGCCCATTCCGATAATTACGCCGGAACATACTTTCAGTCCGGCTTTTTTTGCGGATTTAACCGTTTCTATATTGTCGGCAAACGAATGGGTAGAACATATTTTTTTAAAAAAATCGCTGTTGGTTTCTATATTATGATGAAATATTTCAAGACCGCAGTTTTTAAGAAAAAGTAAATTTTCGTATTCCATAAGTCCCAGCGATGCGCACGGAGTAATGCCCACTTCGTTTTTTATGGACTTGACGGCATTTCCTATCGTCTTAAGCTCGTTTTCGTCCGATATCCTGGTTCCGCTCGTGACTATGGAAAATTCATTTGCCCCGTTATTTTTCGCAACTTTGGCGGCTTCTACCATTTCGGAAACGGTCATAAGGGGGTTAACTTTTATTTTTTTTTGTTTTTTTCCGGCTACCGCGGACTGCCCGCAGAATGAGCAGTCTTCCGAGCATATTCCGGTTTTTGCGCTGACGATAGAGCAGAAGTTCACTTTTTTACCGGTATATTTTTCTTTTAGTTCGAGGGCTAAAGAAAAAAGCTCCATAAGCGGAGCGCCGGAAAGTTCGAAAACGGACAAAAGAAGCTCATCCGGGATTTCAATATTTCCGTTTATCGCTTCTTTTATCTTTAGCGTAATATTCATATATAGGCAACTTGCTTATTGTATTAAATTACTATCCGGAAAAACGGGTTGACGGCCGAAAATGAAGTTAAAAACCTTCATTGCCGTTATTCGAAAAACCGTCCGATATGTTTCTGAACGCTTCGCTTTTTCTCATTATGAACATAAGCTCGTCTATGCTTTTAGACCTTCCTATAGCATCGAAAACGGTTTTAAGCTTATTTTGGCAGTCTATAATTTTTTCTCTCAGGTTAAGAATCACCGATGCGCCTTCATCGTTTACCTCCAGCTCGTTTTTAATTTCTGAAATCAATTTTAAGGTTTCGGCAGTTTTCTCGTCTATATAAAATTCGTTTTCCCTGCATTCTACGGAGATTATTCCTTCATCTACGAAAAACATTGCGGATTTATCGTCCATTTGAATATTGCCGCAAAAATTTAAAAGATTAATAAAATAATCCATTTTAATTCCTTATTTAAATTCCTTCTTTCGAAAGCTCGGCAAATATTTTTTTCGTTTTATCCGATATTCCCGAAGGTATATCGACATATACGGTAACGATTAAATCGCCGGTTTTTTTGCCCGAAACATCCGTTACCCCTTTTTTAGAAATACGGAATTTAGTTCCGTTTTGAGTTCCGGCGGGAATCGTAAGCATAAATTTGCCCTCTATCGCTGAGATTTCCACCTTTGCTCCGAGGACGGCTTCCGTCAGCTTTATCTTTTTATTGATATATATATCGTTTTCTTTCCTTTCGTATATGTTATCGTTTAAAACCGAAATAGCAATATATAAATCGCCGTTAGGGCCTCCGTTGAAACCTGCCGACCCTTTTCCCGAAAGCTTTATTTTTCCCCCGTTCGATATTCCGGCGGGTATTTTTATTTTTATTTTTTCGCCGTTTAAATTTATTATTCTTTCGGCGCCTTTTACGCTTTCTGCTACCGATATTTCAAGTTCGGCATTCAAATCGTTTCCTCTTGCCGGCCCCTGTTTTTTTTCCGACCTGTTAAAAAGGTCGGAAAATATATCCTCGAAGTTAAATCCTTCTCCGCCGCCGGCATTATTGTAACTGTAGTTAAAACCGGAACGGCCGCCGCCGGAATAATCGTAATGATATTGTCCCTGCGAAGCGCCTCCGCCCGCGCCGGCATTTTTATAATTGAAATAATTAGTCCCCAGTTCGTCGTATTCCTTTCGTTTTTTTTCGTCTTTCAGAACGTCGTATGCTTCCTGCAGTTCTTTAAATTTAGATTCCGCTGTTTTATCGTTAGGGTTAACGTCGGGATGGTGTTTTCTTGCTAATTTTCTATATGCTTTTTTTATTTCATCAGCCGAAGCGGTTTTACCTACGCCTAATATTTTGTAATAATCTTTGTATTCCATATTATTTTAATAATATCAGAAACGGTAAAAAAATTCAACATACGCCGCGCCTACCCAAATCCTGACTTAAAAATTTATATCCTTCTTTTTGCGCATCAGGCGCAATTTTTTAAATTTGTTTTTTGTTTAACCTTTCCGGCGATAGGTTTTACGGTATATTATATCACGTAAATATAGAAAACATAAGAGGTTTTTGTTATTTTTTTGTATTTCTGGTAGTTATAAATCGGGATTGGGGTAAAATAATTTTCTTGCAATAAATGCGTAAAAATGATAAAAAGATAAGTTAAAATTAATCAAATCGTACCCGCTTATTAATTTGTGCTTGAAGTGCTGTATATAATTTATTATGGGGCGGGGAGAAAAAAGCGCAAAGGAGGCTAAAATGCCGTTTAACGTTACAATTAAGCAGTTGCTGGAAGCAGGCGTCCATTTCGGACACCAGACCAAAAGATGGAATCCCAAAATGAAACCCTATATATACGGGGCAAGAAACGGGGTCCATATAATCGACCTTCAAAAAGCTCTTCCTTATATCTCTGCGGCTTACGATAAGCTGTTCGAGACTGCCAAGGAAGGCAAGGTTATTCTTATTGTAGGCACGAAAAAGCAGGCGAATCCTATCGTAGTCGAAGAAGCGAAAAGATGCGGCATGCCCTACGTGAACGAAAGATGGCTCGGCGGAATGATTACTAATTTTGCCACCATTAAACTTTCGATTAAAAGGCTAAAAGAACTGGAAGCCCTTAAAGAATCCGAAGAATTTTCCAGATTTACAAAAAAAGAAATGGCAAGAATGGAAAAAGAAATCGTTAAGCACCAGAAAGTTCTTAACGGCGTCAGAGATATGAACAGGGTGCCGGATGCAGTTTTCATAGTGGACGTGCATCATGAAATTATCGCCGCAAAAGAAGCGAGAAGGCTTGAGATTCCTATAATAGGAGTTGCGGATACCAATGCCGACCCCGAATTCGTGGACTGGCTGATACCGGGCAACGACGACGCCATAAGGGCAATAAAATTAATTTTAAGCACGATGGCGGACGCAATTCTGGAAGGAAGGAAAATTTACGAAGAAAAGACCGGTAAAGGCAAGGCGCAGGCAGTCGCCGAAGGAGTTATAACCGAAGAAACTTTTGCCGCCGCCGGAGAAGTTTCCGGAGCCGGCGAAGAAATATCTGCAGAGGGCGAAGAAGCCGATATTTCTATATAAATATTTAATAATTAATATAGGGTGGAGGAAAAAATAATTGGAAAAATCACAGAATATAAGCGCGGAACTTGTTAAAAATTTGCGGCAGGCGACCGGAGCCGGTTTCGTCGATTGCAAGAACGCTCTCGTGGAAACGGGCGGAGATATGGAAAAAGCCGTAGAAATGCTTAGAAAAAAAGGGCTTGCCAAAGCGCAGAAGAAAGCAAGCAGGGAAGCAAAGGAAGGATTAATCTATTCCTATATACACGCAGGCGGAAGAATAGGCGTTATTTTGGAAATTAACTGCGAAACGGATTTTGTAGCAAGAACGGCGGAATTTCAAGAACTTGCAAAAAATATATCTATGCATATAGCCGCATCTAACCCTCTTTATATAAGAAGGGAAGCCGTCCAGCCGGAAATTACGGCAAAAGAAAAGGAAATTTATAGGGAACAGCTCGCCTCTATGGACAAGCCTCAGGCGGTTAAGGAAAAAATAATCGAAGGCAAGCTAGAAAAATATTATCAGGACGTCTGCCTGCTCGAACAGCCGTTTATAAAAGACCCGTCAAAAAATATTTCGGCTATAATCGACAACGAGATAGCGAAATTAGGGGAAAATATAATCTTAAAAAGATTCGTCAGATACCAGCTGGGAGAATAATGCAGGGACTTAATTATAAAAGAATACTGCTTAAGATCAGCGGAGAGGCTTTGGCGGGCGAGAACAAATGCGGCATAGACCCGTCCGTAATAAATTTCGTATCGCGCGAAATAAAATCCGTTACTAACGCGGGGGTCGAGGTTGCGGTCGTCATAGGCGGAGGCAATATATTCAGGGGATTAGGCAAGTCTTCGAAAGGTCTCGGAATAGAACGCACGCAAGGCGATTATATGGGTATGCTCGCCACTGTTATAAACGCTCTTGCCCTTCAGGCGAGTTTGGAGGATAACGGGGTAATATCCAGGGTGCAGACCGCCATAGCGATGCAGCAGGTTGCGGAGCCTTATATAAGGCGCAGGGCATTGAGGCATTTAGAGAAAAAGAGGGTGGTCATATTTGCCGCCGGAACGGGGAATCCGTACTTTACCACCGATACCGCCGCATCTCTAAGGGCTATGGAAATTCATGCCGAAGTCATCCTTAAGGCTACGAGAATCGAAGGGGTTTTCAGCGACGACCCGTTTATCAACGCGGAGGCGGTAAAATTCGAAAGACTCACTTATATCGATGTTTTGAATAAAAATTTAAAAGTTATGGATTCCACTTCTATATCTTTATGCATGGATAATAGACTGCCTATAGTCGTTTTTAACCTGCTGGTCTCCGGCAATTTATTAAAAGTCGTTAAAGGCGAACCCATAGGCACGGTAATCACTAATTCTTAATTTTTTTGAGGGGCGGACGTTATGAATGAACTTATGTTTATTAACGAGACGAAAGTAAAAATGTCCCACGCGGTTTCATCGTATAAAAACGAACTGGCAAGGATAAGGACGGGAAGGGCATCTACGGGGCTGATAGACGCGATAAACGTGGAATATTACGGCGCCGTTTCTCCTATAATAAGACTTGCCTCTATTTCCGTTCCCGACAGCAGGACGATAACTATAAACCCATGGGATGCAGGCTCTCTTCCCGCTATAGAAAAAGCCATACAAAAATACGACTCGTCCTTAAATCCGTCCAACGACGGCAGAAGCATAAGCATTATCATACCTGCTTTGACTCAGGAAAGACGGAAGGAAATAATAAAGCAGATAAGCAAACTTTCGGAATCCATTAAGCAGGAGGTCAGGAATTTCAGGCGGCTGGCAAACGAAAAAATAAAATCCGCGGAAAAATCCAAAGAAATATCCGAGGATATTTCGTTTAAAACTCAAAAGAAAATTCAGGAATTGACCGACGGCTTCATTAAAGAAATAGACGAAATAACAAAGCATAAAGAAAAAGAAATATCCGAAGTATGACCTTAAAAAATATCCCGAACCATCTTGCCGTTATTATGGACGGAAACGGCAGATGGGCAAAGAAAAGGAATTTAGACAGGATATGCGGACATATAGAGGGGATAAAATCTTTAAAATCCGTTATAAAAGGCGTTATAGAGCATAAAATCAAATATCTCACCGTTTACGCCTTTTCTTCGGAAAACTGGCAGAGACCTTCGGAAGAAGTCGATTCTTTAATGCAGCTTCTCGACGAATATATCAGGCTCGAACTTCCTTATCTCATTAAAAATAAAATCAGGCTTAATTTTATTGGCAATATAGGCAGGATTCCCGAAGAGTCAAAATCTACGCTGTTAGAGGCGGTAAAAAAAACAAAAAATTTCGGCGCGTTAAACCTGACGCTTGCTCTAAGTTACGGTTCTAAAGAGGAAATATTAAACGCAGTTTCCAAAATTGCCGAAGATTTTAAGGAAGGCAGAATCGATATCGAAGACATAAACGACGGATTTTTTTCGTCGTATCTTTACACGGCGGGTATCCCCGACCCGGATTTTCTTATAAGAACAAGCGGAGAATGCAGGCTTTCCAATTTTATGCTTTATCAGGCCGCCTATACGGAACTGTATTTTACTAAAACGTTATGGCCTGATTTCAGAAAGAAAAATTTAACCGCTGCATTAAAAAACTATGAAAAAAGGGTAAGAAAATTTGGAAAAACCGAGATTTGACCCTAAAAGATTTATATTCGGCATTATATTCGGAATAGTTATAATTTTATCTGTCTTTCTGCTCGATATATATGAATTTTTTTTGGTATCGGCCGTACTGACCGCGCTTTCCGTCTATGAAATATACTGTATCTTCGACTTGGCGGGGTATAAATATTTTATCCTGCCCGAAATCCTTGCTATATTAACGGCTTTTTCGTTTGCGTTTTTAAAACCGGACGCTTTCATATTTATCTTTTTTTTATCGGGTTTTCTGATTTTTTTCAAAAATGTGCTTTTTTTTAAAACGGATTTCGGCAAAAGCATATTTATAGATATATTTTCAATATTTTATGCGGGTTTTCTCATATCCTTCCTGCTGAAAATTTTTCAACTTTCCGGCGGTAAGCTTCTGCTCCTGTTATTATTTATACTCGTATGGGCATCCGATATTTTTGCGTATTACGGCGGAAGGCATTTCGGCAGGCACAAGCTTATTTTTCCTCTCAGCCCTAAGAAAACGACGGAAGGAGCGTTAATTGGTTTTTTATCGGCGGTTCTCGCCGCACTCGTTTTCAGGGTGTTCATAGACGATTATAAAAGATTCGAACTCGTTTCTTTTATAATTTTGTCGTCAGTAACGGTTATTGCGGGGATGCTGGGCGATTTAACCGAATCGTTAATCAAGAGAATGGGGGAAAAAAAGGATTCGGGATATTTAATTCCGGGTCACGGCGGCATCCTCGACAGGATAGACAGCCTGATACTTGCGGCGCCCTTCTTTTATTATATAGCGGCCTATTATTTAAGGCATTAAAATTTATAAAAAATAATCTAATATGCGTAATATATTCCTTGCCGGTTCTACGGGGTCTATAGGCAAAAATGCTTTAGAGGTTGCGCTTGCATATCCGGACAGGCTAGCCGTAAAAGGTATAGCCGCCGGACATTTTACCGCTGAACTTAAAGAGCAGATTATACGGCTTAACCCTTTATACTGCGTTCTTCCTTCAAGAGCCGAATCGAATAAAGCAAAAACCGCCCTGAAAAATTTTAAAGGCGTCGAGACGAAATTTACTTTCGGCGAAGAAGGCCTGCACGAGGCCGTATTAGACGACGCTTTCGATATAGTTTTAAACGCTATAAGCGGTTCTTCGGGTCTTATGCTTTCTTATCGGAGCCTTGCCGCAGGGAAAGACCTGGCTCTCGCAAATAAAGAATCAATGGTAATGGCGGGAGATATCCTTAACGCTGCCGCTAAGTCCTCTAAAGCAGAAATAATTCCGGTAGATTCTGAACATTCGGCTCTCTTTCAGTGTTTAAGGTGCGGCGTAAAATCGGACGTAAATAAATTAATCCTCACGGCTTCCGGAGGTCCGTTTTATAAGACGGAGAAAGCGGATTTTAAAAGAATTACCGTAGATATGGCATTAAATCATCCTAAATGGAAAATGGGGAAAAAGATAACCATAGATTCATCCACTCTTGCAAACAAGGGGCTTGAAATAATAGAAGCCTGTTTTTTATTTAATATGGACGAAAAACAGGTCGATGTTTTAATACATCCTCAGGCGGCAGT
>JAKAQA010000065.1 GCA_021811805.1 bacterium
TCGGAGAGGGATTAATAGGTTCGGTCATAGAGAACGGCGAACCGTTGGCCAGCGGCAATCTTAAATCCGACCTATCCGATATATATTACGAACTGGAAAAACAGTTTACCGATATGTCGTCTATGCTGAGCGTTCCAATCTATGCGGGGACGCTTGTTTTAGGAGCTTTAAATATATACAGGAAGGATACGGACGATTTTTACGAAGAAGAAACCAAAATCGCAAAATTCATAGCTATGATGGGAGGTATTTTCATATACAGCCTCACTTTATACGAAAACGCCAACCTTTTATATTTAAGGCAGAAAGAAGAAAGCCAGAAAATCGCAAATCTTCTCGAAGTTTCCAAGCTTGTTTCGTCTTCGCTGGACCTTTCGAGCATTATAGACCACTCCGTAAAAAGGTTGATTAATTTTACTAAAACGGATTCAGCTCTGGTGTATCTTAAGGATAAAGACAAAGAAGAAAATAAATTCTGCTATGAATTTTTTAACTGCAATATGACCGGATGCTCCATATTCGGAGGCAATATAAACTGCTACAATATGACCGAATTCGAGTGTCAGTTCGTGAAATGCCCTACGGAATCTAAAATATTGCAAAAATGCGTAAACTGTCCGTTTCTTAAAAATACCGCCCTGAAATTATTTAAGAGCTATAATATGGAAGGTTCGTTTTACGGGCACGAACTCATGAAATTAGAAGACTGCAAATGCTTAAAAGCGTTAAGCTCCGATTATCCTACTATTAACTATTACGAGGTAAGCGGCGCGGCTCATAACGATAATTCCTGCGGCTGCTTATTCAAAGATATTCCGAAACGGACGCTTATCGGGATACCGGTTAAAACGGACAAGGATTTCCTGGGGTTAATTTTTCTTTTCGGCAAAAAAAAGACCAATTATTCGGTCGAAGTCGTTGATTTCATATCCAATATTTCAAGCATAATTTCCGTCGCGGCACATAATGCGCAGACGCTGAATTATATCGAAGAAGAACATTTTGAAACTATAAGTTCTATATCGGAGGCGATAGAAGCCAGAGACACATATACCAGAACCCACGGCGACAGGCTGATAGATTACAGTGCAGCGGTGGCAAAAGAACTCGGATTAAACGGCAACGAAATAAAAAATATCAGATATGCGGCGGCAATGCACGACGTCGGCAAAATAGGCATAAAAGATTCCATATTAAATAAACCGGAAAAACTGACCGACGAAGAATATAATGAGATTAAAAAGCATCCCGAAATAGGCTATAACATGCTTAAAAAAATAAAATTTTTAAGTTTCATAGCAAACGACGTCCTGTATCACCAGGAAAGATATGACGGAAAAGGCTATCCTGCCGGACTTTCCGGAGAAGATATACCGATTGCGTCAAGAATAATAGCCGTAGTGGATACATTCGACGCTATGACTACCGACAGGCCGTATAGGAAAGCTCTACCGGTAGATACCGCATTGGAAGAGATTAAAAAAAATTCCGGAACCCAGTTCGACCCTAAAGTCGTAGAAGCGTTTCTGAAAGCGGTAAAGAAGTCGGGGGGGGGGGGGGGGTAGATATTTCTCCTCCTATTAAAACAGAAAAATAGATAGGGATTGTAAGGCGTATAATTCCGAATATTTTTTAACGGCTATCATATGGTAAGCGGTAAAGCAAAATTCATCATGATTCAAGGGACGTCGAGTTCCGCGGGGAAAAGCGCCTTGACGGCCGGATTGCTCAGGTATTTCTCCGGCAGGGGCGTTAACTGCTCGCCTTTTAAGCCCCAAAATATGTCCCTTAACAGTTTCGTCACCGAAGACGGTTTTGAAATTGCCGTGTCGCAGTCAGTCCAATCGGAAGCGGCTTTTAAAAAACCGTTAAGGCAGATGAATCCTATCTTAATAAAACCTTCGTCCGATACGGAAATGCACCTGATAGTCGATGGAAAACACTTCGGCAATATGAATTTTAAAGACTACAACCGCAGAAAAGATTTTTTTCTAGGTAAAGCCATCGCTTCTTTTGAATTTTTAGCAGGCTCAAACGACCTCGTAGTCATAGAAGGAGCGGGAAGTCCGGCTGAAATAAACCTGTTTAAATACGATATAGCAAACATGGGTTTTGCCGAAATTTACGATATTCCGGTAATTCTTGCCGCCGATATAGAAAGAGGCGGGGTTTTTGCTTCCATATACGGAACGGTTAAACTTCTTCCTCCAAAGTGGAGAAAGCTGGTAAGAGGCTTCATTATAAATAAATTCAGGGGCGACGCTTCTATACTCGAGCCGGGAATCAAACAGATTGAAAAAAAGCTCAAAATACCGTGCCTTGGGGTTATTCCGCATATTAAAAATCTGCATATCGAGGCGGAAGACAGCCTTAATTTTAATAAGCCGGGCATTTACGGCGGCGGCGCGGCAAACGGCGGGGACGAAGCCGGGGACGGCCGGCTGAATATCGGAATAGTCCGGTTAAACCATATTTCTAATTTTAACGAATTCGACCCTCTTTTTTTCGACGAAAGGCTGTCCGCCGGATTTTTCGACGGCGTTCCTTCCAAAGCGGACGAATTCGATATGATAATAATCCCCGGGTCGAAATCTACCGCCGCCGATTTAGCCGCCCTTAAAGATTCGGGGTTGTTCGATTATATAAAGCGTTTCGGGGAAAGCGGGAAAGGCATTATTATGGGGATATGCGGCGGATTTCAGATGATGGGAGAGCGGATAACCGACCCGCATAATTTGGAATCAGCCGCCGGTTCTCTTTCCGAAAGCGGGATATCGGGCTTAGGATTTTTTAATACCGAAACGGAATTATCGAAAGAAAAAATATTAGCCAGCCGAAAATATAGGTTTAAATTTAACGTCGATGCCTGCCTGCCTTTTCTGGACGGATACGAAATTCATAACGGCAGGACGTTTTTTGCGAAGAATTATTCGGGCGAAAGTATTACGTCGGACATATTTGAACCGGCAGAAAATGCGGACGCCTGTTTTTCGCCGGAAGCAGGCATTTTATCTATTTTATCCGAAGATAATAGAAAGATAGGAACATACGTTCATGGATTATTCGGCAACGAAATATTTAAAAATTTTATAATAAAATTGATAAATAATAATATTAAATGCAAAGAAAAAAAAGCTCGTTCCGTCCGCATAAAAGCCGGAAGCCGCTCCTATGAGAGGGTTAAGAACGACAGTTTTAACCTTTTATCCGAAAATATAGAAAGGCATATAAACATTAAATTATTGAGAGGAATCATTGAAATTTAGAAGAATTTTTTAGACGACAGATATGTTCCGGCGATGCCGGATATTACGGCTATTAATAATACCAAAACTATTTGCGCCGGATTTAAAAAAATTATTTTTATGCGGAAAAATTCCAGAAAACTGTCGAATTTATAAAATATAAATATTTTATAAATTGCGAAAAGAAGCAGAATAGAAACTAAAAAAGATAAAACGGTTCCTATTTCTCCTTCTATGAACATCGGTATCCTGATGTAATTATTCGTAGCCCCTATCAGCCTTAATATTTCAATCTCGTTCTGCTTTCTAAGTATAACGAGTTTTATAGCGCTGTAAGATATAAAAATAGATAATATAAATAAAAACATAAAAAGAATAAGTCCTACGACTTTGGTAAAAAACATAAACTGGACGATTTTATTCCGAAGTATTTTATTGTAGTAAACCAGCTTAACCCCTTTCAAAGATTTTAACCGCAAATAAATATTGCTTAAAAAAATACCGCTGACGGCGTTTTTTTTAAAATTAATTTTTATAAAAGCCGGCAGATTATCGGGGTTCATATTTTTTAATACGGACCTAAGATGTTTTACCCTTTTTTCCAAAAATTCCATCGAGGATTTATCGCTGTAATATACCGAGCTTTTAACGCCGTCAAGCGTACCTATAAAATGGACGACGGTATCCTTTTTTGCATTATTTTTTAAAAAAACTAGCATTACGTTGCTTTTTTGAAAAGTATTCATATAGTTATAAATATTTATGTAGCAGAGAAGGAAAAAAAGCATTATAAAGAAGGAAAAAGACATTATCAGAAAAGCGAAGACGTTGCCCGAAATATTGGATTTAATATTTACGGCCGCAATTTTAAAATAGTTTATGAAATAATTAGCTCTTTGTGATATCAATTACCCGCGCCCTTCCCATGTTTATAAGATTTTTATCGTGCGTAGCCAGCATTACGGTAGTGCCTTTGTTATTGAAAGATTTTATTATATCTATTATAATCAAAGAAGTTTCTTCGTCTAAGTTTCCGGTAGGCTCGTCGGCAAGCAGAACCTGAGGATTTTGAACGAGCGCCCTTGCAATGGCGACCCTTTGCTGTTCTCCGCCCGATAAACTTAAAGGAAATTCATCTTTCTTGGTATAAAGCTCCACGGCCTTTAATATTTCCGAAACGTTCTTTATTATTATATCGCCGAAGATTCCCGACACTTCAAGTCCGAGAGCGACGTTCTGAAATACGGTTCTGTTCGGCAGAAGCTTGAAATCCTGAAACACGAAGCCTATCTTTCTTCTTAAAAAAGGTATATCACGCTGCTTTAAATCCGGCAGTTCCGTCCCTAAAAATTTTACCGCTCCGTGAGTAGGTTTTTCTAAGGCTATAAGCATTTTTAAAGTGGTAGTTTTACCGGCGCCGGACGGTCCGGTAATAAAAATAAATTCACCTTTGTTAACGGTAAAATTTAAATCCCTTAAAATATAATTTTTATTGTAGCTTTTATATACATGGCTGAATTCTATCAAATTTATGCACCTATATTTTTTAAATACTCGTCTATATTTTTTCTCAATTTTACGGCGGCTTCCGCGGGGTTTGCGGCATTCGAGACCCCGCCTATTACGGCAATCCCGCTTACGCCCGCAGGGGCGAGCTCTTTGATATTAAACTCGTTTATCCCTCCGATAGCTATTGCCGGTATATTAACCGCGCCGCATATTTCTTTCATGGTTTCGCGCGCCATTAACGCGCCTGCATCCGCTTTCGAACCGGTAGGATAAGCAGGTCCTATACCTATATAATCGGCGCCGATTTTTTCGGCATTAACCGCCTGTTCTATGTTTTCCGCGCTGACGCCTATTATTAAGCCCGGAAACATTTTTTTTACGTAAGCCGCCGGAAAGTCGTCCTGCCCTAAATGAACGCCGTCCGCTCCGGCCGCATATGCGATATCCGGCCTGTCGTTTATTATAAGTACGGGTTTTTTTTTATTTTTCCCGAAAGATTCCAGCGTTTTTTTTATAAATACGGCCGAACGGTAAAGGCCTACGGCCGGTATTTTTTTATTTCTTAGCTGCAAAACGTCCGCCGAACTTAAAACGGCGGCGTCAATCAAATCTTTTAGGTATTTTTCCTCTTCGTCCGAATCGAAATCTTTTGTTATTATATGAAAATTTAATGTTTTCATTCTATCATAGTATATGATATTATATTATAGATTTTTTTCAATAATTTTTTTTTCAATAAAAAATTAAAAATTTCTCTTGACAAAATCTTTAGCTAAAAATAGAATAAAAAATGTTAAGGAGGTGATAAATTTTGAAAAAGCTTACAGTATTAGTTTTAGGAGTGTTTTTAGTCGTATCTGCATTAGCATTCTCCGGTTGCGCAAAGAAACCGGCCCCGAAACCGGCCCCGAAAGCTCCGGCAGCCGTAACTGCGCCAGCAGCGCCAGCAGCGCCAGCAGCGACTTCTGCTACAGCAAAAGCTCCCGCTAAAAAAGCGGCGGCTAAAACAACCGCGGCCCCAAAAGCTCCGGCAGCGCCTAAAGCAAACAGCTAAGGTTTAAGAATTCAAAATTTTCCGCCCGCTTTTTTATGCTAATACAAATCGGCATAGAAAAGCGGGATTTAATTTTACAGATGAAAAAAAAACAGTATATCTCTCCGTTTTCCTTGCATCGATTTTAACCTTATTTTGTTTTAAGGCAGTTGCGGACGGCGCTTCTCCTAACGGACGCCTAAACATCCGAAATGCAAACCCCGGTTCGAAATATTCCGTTATATTAAAAAAGCTCGATTTTTATAAAAAAGACCTTGCTTTTTTATCTTCCAAAATTTCTAAAGAAGAAAAAGGCATTAAAGATTTAAAAAATAAAATAAAAAACTCGGAAGATAAAATAAATAAATTAAGGGGCAAGATAAAAAAAGACGGAATGCTCGTTAAGGTTTTGGCTACCCGAATTTTTATAATACATAAAGAATACGCTTCGCTTAAGTTATTATCTTTCAAGGACGATGCGGATGCCTTCATAGTAAATTATCAGCTTAAGACGCTTTTACGGGAGGAAGAAACGAAATTATCGAAACTCGTTAAGCGCAAAAATAAATTTTTGAAACTGAAAAATTATTTAAAGAAAGAAAAAGACAGTCTGGTTCACGCCGTTAAAAGCATTAACGGCACAAAAATAAAACTGGAGGATTTAATCGGCGGAATAAATAATTATATAAAATCAGTAAAAATAAAATATAAACATAAGCATAATAAAAATAATAGACTTTTAAGGCGCAAAGTTATAAAATTAATTCATAATTTAAAGGGCAGTTCGAAAAAAAACGATATAAAATTTATTATTATGAGGTAAGCAAGCTATGGGCAGACTGCGGTATGTTTCAATCCTTTTACTCTTTGTTTTTTCTGTTTCGGCGTTCTCGGCGAAACCCGACGCATGCTTAGCCGCAGGCAAAACAGGCAAAAAAAATCCGGGATATACGGTAAGCAGGGAAAAATTAAGCGGAAGCACGCTCAAAAATTTAAGATTATTTTCAAAAGTTTATACTTTAATAAAAAATAATTATATTAAGAAAGAACCTTCCAGAAAACTCTTATTCGGCGCGATAGAGGGCATGGTATCCACCCTCGACCCGCACACGTATTTCCTTACCCCAAGCGAATTCAGGCAGATGAGGTCGGAAACATCCGGAGAATTTACCGGCATAGGCATTAAAATTTCGACGAAGAAAGGATATATAGTCGTTATAGCTCCGATAGACGGTTCTCCGGCCGCTAAAGCGGGGATTAAAGCGGGCGATATCATCGAAAAAATAGACAATATCACGACCTACGATATGAACATCATGAAAGCCGTAGCCCTTTTGCACGGCAAAGCAGGAACTTCCGTAAATCTGCTGATAGGGCGCAAAGGGTTCGCGCATCCTAAAACTTTCAGGCTTATGCGGGAAAAGATAATATTAAAAAGCGTTAAATATATGATACTTCCGCATCATGTCGGCTACGTCAGGATTTCCAGCTTTCAGGAGCATACCAATTCGCAGCTTTTGAAAGCCTTAAAAATAATAAATTTAAAGGAACACGGAATCAAAGGGCTTATACTCGACTTGAGAAATAATCCGGGCGGGCTGCTGAACCAAGCGGTAAAGGTGTGCAGCGATTTCATAAAAGACGGGGTAATAGTTTATACCAAGGGAAGAATAAAATCGCAGGACGTCAAATATTACGCGCTCGGGAAACATATAGTTCCTAATTATCCCATAGCGGTTCTCGTAAATGCGGGTACGGCAAGCGCCGCGGAAATAACCGCGGGGAGCCTGCAGGCGCATAAGAGGGCATTGGTGGTCGGAACGAGAACCTTTGGAAAGGGTTCGGTGCAGACGGTTTTTGCCCTGCCCGACGGCAC
>JAKAQA010000005.1 GCA_021811805.1 bacterium
TTATTCCTATCAGCACTGCCACTCCGGCGCCTATAATTTTTGAATCGGATTTTAAACTCATAATACTGAAACTCCTATTTTTCGATTATTTAATTGCTAATTTTATATATGCAAGAACAATGCCAAAAATATAAATTTTCAAAATATAATATTTTTTCAAGCGTTATACGGCAATATTTAATTTTTATAAGATTTTATTTACAGATATTTTTATTATTCTTTGTCATAATGACAAGAGTTTCTTTGTCATAATGACAAAGAAACTCTTGCAGAACATAACGTTAAACGGGGCGGGCGTTCAATATGACAGCCTTTTCTATAATTACCCCGCCTGCCTCTTCTTTGTAATCCAAAACTATAGAATCCCCCGAAACAATTCCCCCGGAGAGTAAATCCATCGCTATTCTGTCCTGTATGAAAGATTTTATTGCCCTTTTAAGCGGTCTGGCGCCGTAAACAGGGTCGTATCCCTCCATCGCTATAAATTCGACCAGCGACCCTGTATAATCCGCGTCTATTCCCTTTTCTTTAAGCGTATTCTTTAACTTGTCCAGCTGGATATTGACTATTTTTATAATGTCTTCTTCATTTAGCGCATGGAAAATTATTATATCGTCGAGCCTGTTAAGAAACTCCGGCCTGAAATGGTTTTTCAAAAGATTCATAACGTTGTTTTTCATCTCTTCGTAATGCTGTCCGCTGTAGCTCTGTATTATATCGGAGCCGATATTCGATGTCATAATGACAATGGTGTTTTTAAAATCGACCGTCCTGCCCTGCCCGTCGGTTAATCTTCCGTCGTCGAGAAGCTGGAGCAAAACGTTAAATACGTCCTGATGGGCTTTTTCGACTTCATCGAATAAAACGACGCTGTACGGACGCCTCCTTACCGCTTCCGTAAGCTGTCCCCCTTCTTCGTATCCGACGTAACCCGGAGGAGCGCCGATGAGCCTCGATACGGTATGTTTTTCCATATATTCCGACATATCTATTCTTTCTATGCTGTTTTCGTCGTCGAACAGAAACTCGGCAAGAGCCTTTGCCAGTTCGGTCTTCCCCACACCGGTAGGACCGAGAAACATAAAAGACCCCACCGGTTTATTAATATCGGATAAACCGGCTCTGGAACGCCTTACGGTATTGGCGACGCTGTTTATCGCCTCATCTTGGGATATTACGCGGTTATGCAGATGTTCTTCTATCAACAGAAGTTTTTCTTTTTCCCCTTCCATAAGTTTTGCGACCGGAATTCCCGTCCATTTTGCTACGACCTTTGCGATATCGTCGGCATCGACTTCTTCTTTTAAGAAACTACCTTTTTCCTGCATTTCCAAGACGGATTTATTTAAGCCTTCTAATTTTTTTTCTAATTCGTTAAGTTTTCCGTATCTTATCTCGGCAACCTTATCGTATTTGCCTTCCCTTTCGTATTTTTGCTCTTCAAATCTCAACGAATCTATATCTTTTTTAATTTCTCCTATCTTTTGTATGTGTTCTTTCTCGTTCTGCCATTTAGCTTTTTTTTGGTTGAAATCTTCTTCGAGATTTGCCAGTTCTTCGTCTAGCTCCCTAATCCTCTTCTTAGATTCCGCGTCTTTTTCCTTCTTTAATGCCTCCTGTTCTATCTTGATTTTTATTATATTCCTCTGAACCTCGTCGAGGGCGGTCGGCATAGAATCAATTTCTATTCTTAATTTTGCGGATGCTTCATCCATAAGGTCTATCGCTTTATCCGGCAGGAACCTGTCCGTAATGTACCTGTGCGAAAGGGTGGCCGCCGCTATAATTGCGGAGTCTTTTATCCTTATTCCGTGATAAGCTTCGTAGCGCTCTTTGAGCCCCCTCAGTATGGAAATAGTATCCTCAACGGAAGGTTCATCCACGAATACCGGCTGAAACCTTCTCTCCAAGGCGGCGTCTTTTTCTATATACTTCCTGTATTCGTCCAAAGTAGTCGCGCCTATGGCTCTCAATTCGCCTCTTGCCAGCGCAGGTTTTAAAAGATTGGAAGCGTCCATAGCCCCTTCGGATTTTCCCGCGCCGACCAGGTTATGAAGCTCGTCTATAAATATTATTATTTTTCCTTCAGAGGATTTTATTTCTTTTACGACGGCTTTAAGCCTGTCCTCGAATTCTCCTCTGTATTTTGCTCCGGCGATAAGGGCGCCCAGGTCAAGCGAAAGAACCGTTTTATTTTTTAAAATTTCAGGGACGTCGCCGTCGGCGACTCTTTTTGCCAATCCTTCGACTATGGCGGTTTTACCTACGCCAGGGTCTCCTATCAAAACAGGATTGTTTTTCGTCCGCCTCGATAAGACTTCCATAAGCCTTCTGATTTCGGAATCCCTTCCTATAACGGGGTCTATTTTTCCGGACTTTGCAAGCTGGGTTAAATTGACGGTATATTTTTCCAAAGCCTGATATTTGTCTTCGGGATTCTGGTCCGTAACTTTAGTATTGCCTCTTATATCCGTAAGAGCTTTTAAAACCGCATCTTTGGTTAAGCCGAATTTTTTCAGGATATCGAAAGACTTTGTATCTTTCACGTCGAACATTGCAAGAATAAAATGCTCCACGGAAACAAAATCGTCTTTCATCGCATTTTTATTTTTTTCGGCGGCATCCAGTATCCTCTTCATAGACGAAGAAAACGCGGGTTCCATTCCCCCCTCGACTATCGCAAGCTTTGACAGGGCATTTTCCGTTTCGGCGGAAAATGCTTTTAAATCGACGCCTATTTTTTTTAATATAGAAACGGCAATGCTGTTTTCGTCATAATTAAGAAGGGCATATAAAAGATGCAGGTCTCCGACCTCGGGATTTTTACCCTCTTTAGCCGCATTAACGGTCAGTTCGATTACTTCCTGCGATTTTATCGTAAAATTATTTAAATTCATAAAAATATATCGCCTCCTTCTTACTTTTTCTCCGAAATATAAGCCATTCTGAGGTCGTATAAAACGTTTTCTATAAGCTTGGCTTCATTTTCGTCAAGATTGCCCTTTGTTTTTTTAGAAAGCATATCTATAGTGTCTATGAGGTATTTTGCGGTGCCTATATCTTTCTCGTACTTTTTTGATATCGGATTCGGTATTTTACCCATAAAAAGCAAAGCCTGCGTATTCAACGAATAAATAAAAGTCGCGAAATCCGCCTCAAAATTAGGGATTTCGGCGTTTGGCGCCGCCTGTGCTTCCTCTGGACCTTTTTCGGGATTTTTTTCGCCGGCGGTTTCTTTTTCCGCCTCCGCCTGCTCCGCTCCTATTCCTTCTTTAACTACGCTTTCGCTTTCGGAATCTGCAACTTTTCTTTTATCTACCACCTTGAATGATTTTTCGTTTTTTTCAGACATAATCAGGCTCCTCCTTGTATTTTTCCTTTCCGTTTTTACCCTTTTTCAATGTATCCCTTTCCGTATTTTTATTTGCGTTAACTACAATTTCGCCTCCGGAAAGTTCCGCGGTAAATATATCGCCTTCTTTCCATTTTAGCGTTAATGGAACCTTGATAACGTCGTCTATGGTGCGCTTGAGAAACCTTGCGCCGAATTTTGTGCTGTATCCGCTTTCCACGAGCTTATCGAGAGCATCGTCGGTTACGGACACTTCTTTTCCGTGTTCCGCCATAGTCTTGTTTATAGTTTCTATGTGCATTAACGCTATCTGTTTAACCTCCTCTTTAGTAAGAGGCGAGAATATGACTATATCGTCTATCCTGTTGATAAATTCCGGCGAAAAAAAGTTTTCTATCTCTTTATTTATGGTTCCCTTCAACGACTTAATGATATCGCCTGATTCGATAAAACCCAGCGGCTTCGTGAATTTTAAAAATTCGTGGGAACCCAGATTCGAAGTCATTATAATAACGGAATCGGAGAAATAAACCCTTTTGCCCCTGCCATCCGTAAGAAAGCCTTCGTCGAAAACTTGAAGAAAAAGATTAAACACGAGGTCGCTTGCCTTTTCTATTTCGTCTAATAGTATTATCGAATAGGGATTGTCTTTTACCTGATTGGTAAGCAGTCCTCCTCTCGAAGAGCCGACGATGCCTCTGGGCATACCGATCAGCTTATCGACGGCAATGGAACCGTCTTTATATTCCGACATATCTATCCTTATAACGTTTCTACCATGACCGAAAAGATATTCTGCCATGGCTTTTGCCGTTTCGGTCTTGCCCACTCCGGTAGGACCAAGAAAAAGAAGCACGGCATCGGGTCTGTTAAAATTTTCTTTTAAAGGGCCTTTATTGAGCCTCAAATGTTTGGCAAGCGAATTAACCGCATCCTTCTGTCCGACTATTCTTTTCGAAAAAAAATCTTCAATGTCCTGAAATCTTTCTAAAACGTCTCTTTTGATTAAATCTACCGGCATGCCGGTTTCCTGGGAAATAACCTGATAGATGTTTTCCTTTTTAACTATCCTGTCCTCGTTATAAATTTCCGCCTTTACGCAGCCGGAGTCTATCCATCCTATAGCTTTATCCGGAAGCCTTAACGATTTGGAATAGCGCGAAGACAGCTTTATCGATTCATCTAAGGCGGAATTTTCGATTTCTACGCCGTAAGTGTCTTCAAACCTTCTTTTTAATCCGTAAAGTATTCTTTTCGTATCTTCGACGCTGGGCTCCTGAACGTTAACAAGCCTGAAGCGACGAGCCAGCGCCTCATCTTCCGCAATGAATTCTTTATATTCGGACAGGGTAGTCGCTCCGATAATCTGCACTTCGCCCCTTGCAAGAGACGATTTTAATATATTGGCCGCATCGCTCGGCACGGCGATAGCCGAACCTGCGCCGATAATCGTGTGGACTTCATCGACGAACAATATTATATTTTTTCTGGATTTAAGTTCGTTTATTATTTTTTCCATTCTGTCTTCGAACATGCCTCTGAAGACGGTTCCCGCTACCAATGAATTCATTTGAAGATTTACTATGATTTTATTTCTGAGCCTTGGGGGGACGCTATACGGTTCAAGTTCTATTTTTCTTGCAAGCCCTTCTACGATAGCCGTTTTTCCGACGCCAGGTTCGCCTACTACTATAGCCGAATTAGGCCTGTCTATATGGCATAATATTTCCATAAGCCTCGTAATTTCTTCCTCTCTTCCGAAAACTAAAGGAAGTTTATCCATAATAGCCAGTTTGCTTAAATTTATGGCGTGCTGTCTTAAAGTGTAGGGCAAATCGTATTTCCTTCTGTTTTCGTCGCTTCTGTTCCTTCTTTCCCTCATTTTTTGAAAAATTTTATCGGCGATTACTACCGAATCCACTCCAAGAGCCTTAAAAACCCTGTTGGGCGCAGAGTTGGGCTCTTGAAACATAACCATTAAGAAATCGGTAGATTCAATAAGGTTTCTCCCGGAACTCTGTGCGTAATCGTAAGCGCTTTTAAATAAATTTCTCGTCTGGAGCGAAATTTTCATCCCTTCGCCTATATATTGTTCGGACGACATCATAAAATCGTTCAAAAGCTTCATTACCTTTCTTTTGTCTATTTTTAATTCCGTGAATATTTCGTTCAAAAGGTCTTCATCGACTAAGGTTAAAGCATAAAATATATGCTCGAGCCCCAAGTAATAATGCTTTCTCCTCTTCGATTCTTCTATGGATATCGTAAGAACCCTGTATCCGCTTTCCGATAATTTATCTTCGTAATAGTCTAAGTTAAACATAATAAGTTTTACCTTCCTTGAGAATTTTATTTGTCTTTAATTTCGATGCTTGTAAATCCGAATCCGTTATTTCTCGTCTTTTTAGGTATAATTATCTCTAAAAGCCCTTCGTTGAAAGAGGCGCTTATAGAATCCCTGCTCGCCGTCCGGGGCATATCGAACGTCCTCTTAAAAAACCCGAAAGGCCTTTCCATCCTCTGAAAATTATATTCATCGGCTCCTTCGCCGCGGCGCTTGACTCCGCTGACTTCTATCGCTGTTTCGGCGATTTCGATGCCTATATCTTCTTTTTTTACTCCGGCGAGTTCCATATATATAAATATGGAATCGGCCGTTTCAAACATATCGGATACTGGAGTAAAATAATACATTTTTTAAATTTTAATATATTTTATGCTTTATAAATATATGATTTATAGTTATAATTATATCAAATTAATCTCTAAAAATAAACATAATATGCTAAAACCTTTTTTGAAACCTCTTTATTATAAATATATCGTGATGACGGCTATAAACGTAACCCCGTTAATCGGCGGCAAATATGTATCTACGGCATATGCGGTTTACAACGGATTAAATCCTTACGCCAGCATTATCCTGATAACCGTTTCGGAAACATTATTATGCTCCCTGCTGTTTTATGCCGGCATAAAACTAAAGTCCCTAAAATGGGTGCACGGGATGCTTTCTTCTAAAAAAGGCAAAAGGGCTCATAACTATGTGGCAAAATACGGTCCGGTAATAGGGCTTTTCGTAGGACAGATGTTTATAGGCGCGCCGCCTATATCTTTGGCGCTCGGAGTTTTATACGAAAGAGACAAAAATATTTATATATTTTTTTTCATTCCGCTTTTTATAAGCATTTTTCTTTATTCCATATTTAATTTTTATTTAAATACGGTAGCGATTACTTCCCTGAAAAATATATTTCACTTAGTTTGAATTTTTTATTTCACATCGACTATTATCGTATTATTCTTAAGGGGATATATTTTTGCCTTTAAATATGTTTCGATAATAGGTTTTACCCTCTTAAAAAGCCTGATTATACTGCCGTAATATAAAACTTTTATTTCCGCAAAATCTTCCGAAAATGACGATACGTAAAGGTTTTGCAAATGCCGCGAATATTTCAGCATTAATTTCTGAAATTTGTTGGAATCGGAATAGCTGAAATTTCCCGTAAACCTCACGTAATAAACGTTGTAATTTATTTTATTCTCTTTAACGGCGCCTTCGGCTGTTTTAAATCCTAAGTTTCTTAATTTATCCTTAAGGATATTTTCCCTTATATGAACGATTAAATCGATATAATAAAGATTCAGGTATTTTTTCGCCTTGACTATTTTAAAGGAATATATATATTTCAATCCTTTAGAATAGACTTCCTTTTCGAGAATGCGGCTATTCTTTTTATTTGAAAACTTCTTTTTGCCGGTTAAGATTTCCACGGCTTCTTTTAAAGAAAATCCGATTGCGCGTTTAATGGCTAAGGACTGCAAATCCCCTTTATTATTTTTCGGGATAACTATATAGGTTTCCGCCTTGACGTTCATAGCGGACGCCTTTCCGGTTAAAAAACACGATAATAAGCAAAATAACAACGATAGCGATAATAGGGCTATTTTTTTCATTTTAATTTATCCTTATATTGTTTGGCATTCTAAAGACTCGAATATTCTGTCTTTTAATAAGTTTATGTTTTCGCCTGTTTTAGCGGATACGGCGACGGCCGGCTTTCCGGTCAGCGTTTCGAATTTAGTCGATAAAAAATCGACCTGTTCGTGAGATAAAAGGTCTATTTTGTTTAAAACGGTAATTATTTTTTTATCTTCCGCCCCTAGTTCGTCCAATATTTTTACTACTTCCTCATATTTGCCCGCCGCATCGCTTTGAACCGGGTCTATTACGTGTATTAATAAATCGGAATGAACCGTTTCCTCTAGAGTGGCTTTAAAAGATTCTACCAAAAAAAGCGGCAGGTTTTGAATAAACCCTACTGTGTCCGATATTATAACTTTTTTTCTGCCGGCGGTATCGTAAATAGAAGCCATTTTCGTGCCCAAAGTGGCGAAAAGCTTGTCTTCTCCCGCATCTCCCCTGCCGGTTAATCTCTTCATGAGCGTAGTTTTTCCGGAATTAGTATAACCGACTATAGCGGCAGTATGAAGCCCCTGCTTGCTCCTTTTATATCTGTGCAAACGCCTTGTTTTCTCCGAAAGTTTTAATTTTTCCTTTATATAGCCTATGCGCTGCCTTATTTTTCTTCTGTCTATTTCCAGCTTCGTTTCGCCCGGACCTCTCGTTCCTATGCCCGCTCCGGTTCTCGAAAGCATTATGCCGGCGCCTTTAAGCCGCGGAAGCATATAATTGAACATAGCAAGTTCTACCTGATGCCTGCTTTCCGCCGTCCTTGCGTGTACGGCAAATATGTCTAATATAAGCCTCGTCCTGTCGATAACGTTTAAATCGAAATACTCCGAAAGATTGCTTTCCTGGGCGGGGCTTAAAGAGGCGTCTATTATAACTATATCCGCATTTTCCGAAACGGCGAGCTCTTTTATGTCTTCGAGCATGCCCCTGGAAAGATAATACGCCGGGTCTATTTTTTTTATATTTTTTAAAATTTTGAAGGCGTTTTTAGCGCCCGCCGTTTCGGAAAGCATAGAAAGCTCTTCAAGCGAATCCTTGCTTTTCTCCCTGTCCGAGCCTGGGTTATTTATACCGATAAGCAGGGCTCTCTGGGTCATTTTAAAAAACCTTCTATGGTCTTTGCCGCAAAAGCGAGCTTTTTATTTAAATCCGTAAAATTAACCTCGATTACATTTTCAGCCTTTTTAAAAAAGGTGGCCTGCCTTTTTGCATATTTTACCGTAGAAGAAACAATTTTTAAATATAAATCGCCTTCCGTATTAATTTCTTTATTCAGGAACATTAAAGACTCTCTGTATCCTATACTTTTGAAAGGCTTTAAATCCGGTTTATATCCCAATTTTAAAATACTTTCCGTTTCGTCCGTTAAACCTTTTTCTAAAATGAGCCGCGTCCTTTTCATTATACACGATTTCAGATAATCCCTCCCGGGATTTAAGTTAAAATAAATATAATCGTACAAAGGACTGCCGAAAGGATTTTGAGCCAAATAATATGAAAGAGGGCGTCCGGTAGCCGAATACACCTCATAAGCCCTCGTTATTCTCTGACTATCGTATTCCGATATTTTTTCGGCGTATTCGGGGTCGAATTCTTTCAGCTTTTCATATGCAGCCGGAGCGCCTATTTCTTTGATTAATTCGACCGCCCTTTTCCTGAAAACGGCTTTATCTATTTCCGGAACGGGAGAGAGTCCGTAAATTAAAGACTTTATATAAAGCCCCGTTCCTCCGGTGAAAAGCGGTATTTTACCTTTCGACGTTATTTCTTCGATTAATCCAGCCGCATCTTCCGAAAACATCCGAGCATTATATTCTTCGTCGGGGTCTTTAATGTCTATGAGATGATGCTTTACCGCCGCTCTTGCTTCATTATCCGGTTTTGCGGTACCGATATCGAAATACCTGTAAAAACACATCGAATCGAAATTTACTATTTCGAGCGGGAACAGCTTCGACAGTTTGACCGACATTTCGGTTTTTCCGGAGCAGGTAGCGCCTCCTATAACTATGATTTTTTTCAACATAAATTAACTAAGCGCCCTTATTAATAATGCATATCCGGTATTTCGTTAAGCCTTTTTAATTCTTCGGACTCTTTCGATAATGAATCGTCTTTCCTGCCCATCAGCAGATAGGCGAATTTTTTTCCTTTTTCCACGCCGGGCTGGTCGAATGGATTTATTTTTAAAAGCTTCCCGAGAACCGCCACCGCCTCCATGCACATGAAAGAAAGCTCTCCCATGCTGAATTCGTCTATTTTATCCAAAGTAATCCTGAAAGACGGTCTTTTATTTATAGCGAGAGCAAGTTCTACCCCTTTTAATTCGTTAATAAGAATATCGGACAGTCTTTTGCCGTTCAAATAATCGAATTCTTTAAATCCGCTTGAATTAACCGTAAAATCGCTCCCAGTATCTTTAAGGCAGAAAAATCCTATTAGTTTGTCCTGCGGACCCTGCATATAGAGCTGAAGCTGGGAATGCTGGTCGGTAGCCCCTACCGCCGGAACCGGAGTAGGAGAAACAAGGTCTTTCCCGAGGCTTTCGGCAAAAAGCTGCCTGAACCATCTCGAAAACTCTCTGAGATAATCGCTGTAAACAAACGGGACGAATATATTTCGATTTTTTTTTGCGTAAAAAAGATATATTACGGCGGCCATAGTATAAACGGGGTTATTTTCAAAAACTCCTTTGTTCAGCATGCCATCCCTGTAAGATATTGCTCCGCGAAGAAATTTTTCTATGTCGAACCCCATAATATAAGCCGGAAAAAGGGTGCCCGCCGTGGTAATAGAATATCTGCCCCCCACGTTTTTGGCTATATCCAGAACGGCTATGCCGTTTTCATCGGCGTAACGCCTCAAAAATCCGCTTTGCCTGTCGGTGATAAAAATTAAGTTATCCCTGTAGTTTTTAACGGCTTTTTCAAGCAGCTCCTTGATAATAAAAAACTGCGCCACGACCTCGATAGTATCGGCGGATTTCGTTACGAAACAGAATACCGTCTTTTTAATATCTATGCATTCTATATTTTTTTTTATATATAAAGGGTCTATATTTTCAGAAAATATAACGTTAATTCCCCTGTTCTTTTCCGCTCCGCTCCGCATTCCGCCGAGCGCTTCTTTTAAAAAAATCGCGCCGAGGGAAGAGCCGCCCATTCCCAAAACATACAAGGTCTTAATATCTTTAGAAAATAACTTTTCGGCCGATGTTTTAATATCGCTTACCATGCCGATATTGGATATTTCATCGTAAAATCCGACCTCTCCGCTGCGCCTGAGTTCGTTAAGACTTCTTCTTGCCGCGACGAGCTCCCTTTCGAAAGATTTTATTTCGGATTCTTCAAATCCGTTTTCTTCTATAGCAGACTCTAAAACATATTTAAAATTAAATTCTATCATCTTTCCTCCGCCCTCCGTCGTTTTAATTTTTAAAATAGTTATTTTTTATATATGCTAATTCGTCTTTTCTGGATTTAAGCCCGCCTTCTATTTTCAACAATCTGATTTCGTTTAATATTTTGCCGCATAAAGGCCCTTCGCATATGCCCATAGACTTAATATCGTGCCCGTTTAAATAAGGCTTTATAAATATTATTTTATTCAAATATCTTACTATGATTCTTCTGAAACTAAAATCCGCTTTATCCCTGCCGCAGTCTTCGAACAGATAAAATAAAATGCTTTTTGCGTCTATTTTATTAAGTTTATCATATATTCCGGCATTGTTTGCCTTTAAATTATTTATTTTCTTCATATCCGAATATATAGTTTTAAGCGTTTTTTCGATTTTCCGGCCCATATTTAACCTTTCGACGGCTTTGTTTAATTCGCCGCCGTCCAAACCGTAAAAAATTTCCGCCGTATAAAACGTATTTACGTCTAAACCTTTGCAAACCTTCCTCAATTTGTTTACTTTATCCTGTTCGTTAAAATATGCGGAAATTTTTTTAAAAACTATTTTATTTTTTTTTCCGAACTTCAATTTGCCGTAAATCGAACCTAGAATATTTAATTTGTCTAACCTTTCAAAGTATATCTCCGGTTTTTTTTCTTTCAGCATAAGATATAATTCGGCGGTTATTCTTTTGCCGGAAATACCGTCTAAAATATTTTTATCTAAAGCGGTTTTCATCAGTTTTAGCGTGCCGCCGTCTATCCGAAAGCCGAGCCTTTTTTCGAACCTGACGGCTCTGAACATTCTCGTAGGGTCGTCTATAAAACTTAACGCATGCATTACCCTTATTTTTTTATTTAATATATCGCCTATTCCTGAAGAATAATCGTAAATCTTTAGAAAATCTTTGCTGTCGATTGAAAAAGATACGGTATTTACAGTAAAGTCTCTTCTGCGGATATCGTCTTTAAGTCCCGCCGACGCGGTATTCACCTCGGGCAGCATGCCGGGTTTTTTATAGAACTCGGTCCTTAAAGAAGCAAGGTCGAGCTTAAGGGGTATCCCGTTTACTAAGAATTCCAAGGAAGCCGTTCCGAACCTTTTATGTATTTTTAAATAATTTAATTTAAAATTTAAATTCTTATTTTCTTTTATTAAGCAGGCAAGTTTTTCTGCGGAACCGCGGACGGCGATATCTAAATCGAGAAAGCGGGAATTCGATTCAAAAACTCTGGAAGACTTAAATTTACTTGAGGTTTCGGGGTTAGATTTTAAAATATATATTATAATGTCTCTGGGAAAACCGCCTATCAAAAAAGCGCCTAAACCGGCATTCCCGGAAATAATGCCTATTTCTTTAAGTAAATCCAGCGCCGTTATTCCGTATCCGTATTCGTCTAAAATTTCGGCTGAAGCCCGTTCGATTGAATTTTTTTCAAATTCCGCCAAACCGGTCATATTTTTTCTTTTTCGTTCTTCGTTTTTAATTCTCTTTTTATCTTATAAACGGCATAAAAATGATATATTAAACCGATAAATATGCCTATTATCGCGGAAGAAAAAACTATAACGGATATAGGAAGGTCGATTGACCGGAATCCTAAAAATTTTACGCTGACAAGCTGAGGATTTTCTGCCGTGAAGATTAAAACTGCGGCTATAAAAACTACCAAAAGAACGAGGTTTATATATTTAACCATTTATATGCGCCTCTTAAAGTATTATATTTTTAAAATCGCCGGATAATTTATTATATGTATCGTCGAGTATTTCCGAGACGACCCTTAGTTCTGAACAAACCGTATAAAAACTAACGTCGCCTTCCCACCTCGGTATTATATGAAAATGCAAATGCTTTTCAATGCCGGCTCCGGCCGCTTTCCCTAGATTCAGTCCTACGTTTATAGCGTCGCACCTGTAAACTTTTTTTAAAATATCGCAGCTTAAAGACAGGAGCTTCATTATTTCGGCTCCGGTTTCGTAAGAAAGCCCGTTAAGCTCTCTAACGTGGGCATAGGGTATGACCAAAAGATGCCCGCAGTTATAGGGAAAAGTATTTAATTTTACGTATGAATATTTTCCTTTGAAAAGAACGTATTTGTCTTCGTAACATTTGCTGTCTTCGCAAAAAACGCACTCTTCTTTAGATTTGTCTTTTACTAAATAGTCCATACGCCACGGTGCATAAATAATTTCCATACGACATCTTTTAAATTAAATTTTTTAAAAATCTAACCGCATATTGTTGTACGAAACAAGCCCGCCGTCTTTAAAAAAAGAAGTTCCTCCGATATTATCGACGAAAGACTTAACCGCTCTTTTTATAAAGGATTGAAATAAGTCGGAACGTTTTTTGACGGGATATATTAAAGTGGCTTTGCCCTTGATTCCGGCTAATTTTTGGGCAAGTTTAACCGCGTCCTGAAAATCGCCGAGTTTATCCACGAGACGATATTTCAGCGCCTGCTGTCCCGAATATACCATTCCGTTTGCAAGCTTTTTTACATATGAAATTTTTAGGTTCCTGCCTTTTGCAACGGCCTCCACAAACTGTCCGTAAACGTTCATCACAACGCCCTGCATTTTTTTTCTCTGTATAGGGGTCATTTTTTTAAACGGAGTCCCAATGTCTTTATAAGGTCCGCTGACTATATAGTTATAAGACACGCCGACTTTTTTCATAAGTTTATATACGTTCGGCATTTCCATTATCACTCCGATAGAACCGGTCAGCGTTCCCGGCTCGGCTACTATTTTGTCGGCTGCAGAAGATATGTAATACGCGCCGGATGCCGCCACTGAATTCATAGACACCACTATTTTCTTATGCTTTCTGAATTTCATCAACTGTTCGTATATCGCCTGAGAAGGGGCTACCTCTCCGCCGGGCGAATTTACCCTGATTACTATCGCTTTGACGTTGCCGTCCCGCTTATAGTGGTTCAAAAGCCGCACGAAACCGGACGAACTCGTTATCGCGCCGTTAAGATTTATTATACCCACGGCATAACGGGATGAACCCCTGACGACGCTATAGTTTGATTTCGACTGAAATTTAAATAGTATCAGGTATATAAAAATACCGAATATTCCTATAAATACTATCAAAAAAAGCAGTCCGCTTAAAAAAGGGTGTTTATTCATGCTCATAATTTATTCTGGTCAACGTTAATAAGGGACAGCCCTATTTTTTGTTCGTCGCCGTCAAGCATTATTATTTCCGCATTTATTTGCGACCCTGCGGATACGTTGTTTTCTTCTATGAAATTTTCCGGAATTTTTGAATTATGAATCAGACCTTCTATGCCTTCTTCAAGCAGGACGAATATTCCGAATTCCGTAATATTGGATACCGTCCCCGTTATAACCGAACCTGCCGTATATTTATCTTTAATATGCGACCACGGGCTCTCGGTAAGCTGTTTTATTCCCAGATATATTCTCTGCTTTTCTTCGTCTATGCTTAATACTACCGCTTTGATTTTCTCTCCGGTTTTAAACAACTCGTTCGGGTGCTTCGTTCTTTTCGTCCATGAAAAATCGTTTTGTTTGATATAGCCTTCCAGATTTTCCTCTAATTCCACCGAAACTCCGAATTCGTATATATTTTTAACTGCGCCTTCGACGACTTTGCCTACGGGATATTTATCCTTTAATAAATTCCAAGGGCTTTCCGTAAGCCTTTTCAGGCTGAGCGATAATTTTCTGGCTTCAGGCTCTATGCTTAATATAGATGCCTTTACTCTCTGTCCCTTGGTCAAAAACGTTTTAGGGTCGATATGCTTTTTTTCCCATGTCATTTCAGACAAGTGAATAAGCCCTTCTATGTCGTCGTCAAGTTCCACGAATGCGCCGTAATCCGTAATATTTATAATGACGCCTTCAATTATATCCCCCGGTTTGTGCCTGTCGGCTATATTCTGCCACGGGTCGTCGAAAAGCTGTTTATAGCCTAACGAAACCCTGCGTTTTTCTTCATCGTATTTAATAACTTTAACGTTTATTTTCTGTCCGAGATTTAAAATTTCCGAAGGGTGCGATATTCTTTTCCATGATATGTCCGTGATATAAATAAGTCCGTCCATACCGCCTAAATCTACAAAAACGCCGTAATCGGTAATATTTTTAACTATTCCCTCCAGCACGTCGCCTTCTTTTATATCGGTTAAAACATTTTCCTTTAATTTTTTTATTTCGTCTTCTATGACTTTTCTTCTGGATACTATAACGTTGCAGTTTCTTTTATCTACGCTTATAACTTTGAGGTCTAAAGTCTTTCCCAGAAAAGCGTCGAAATCCTTGGTCAGTTTAACGTCTATCTGTGAACCCGGCAGAAATGCCGTAACTCCGTTCAAATCGACTATCAAGCCGCCTTTAGTTTTCGCCGCGACGGTCCCCTTTATCAGTTCGTTGCCGTTGCACACGTTTTCTATGTCGTCAAGCGCGTAAACGTTTTTAGCTTTTTCTCTGGAGCATATTAAATACCCGAGCTTATCGTCGTAGCTCCCTACAAAAACTTCTATAGAACCGCCTATTTCAATAGAAGCAATATCGACGGTTCCGCCGGATGATATTTCTTGTATAGTAATTATGCCGTCGGATTTGTCGCCTACATCGACGTAAACATAATCGTTGTCAATATTTAAAATTTTTCCCTGCCTCACGAGCCCTTTGCTGTTCATGCCTTCATAGGAACCGAGCAGAATCTCAAATTCGGTGGGATTGCCGTCGCCCGCGTTAACGGATTTGAATTGATTGAAACTTTTTTTTGCCATAAATATATTGCTACCTCCTAAATTTAATAAAACTAATCTACCACATTTAAATAAATTAAGCAAATCTTTTTAACCCGGCTTCGTCTATATCGCGGACTTTCTTCAAAACCCGCTCTATTATCCAGTCGGGAGTGGATGCTCCAGCGGTTATGCCGACGCTTTCAGCGTTTGCGAACCATTCGGGGTTAACTTCGCTTTCGGTTTCTATATGATATGTATTAGGCTGAATCTCTTTGCAAATATTTTGCAGTTTATTGGTATTTGCGCTGTTATAGCCCCCTACGACTATCATAACGTCGACATTCGAAGCTATAGCTTTAGACTCTTCCTGTTTTATCATAGTGGCGTCGCAAATCGTATCGAAAACAACCGCCCCGTCTTTCGCTATTTTATTTATTTCTTCTATTACGCGCTTGTAAAAACTTACATCCTGGGTGGTCTGCGAAATTAAAACCAGTTTTTCGGATACCGGAACTTTTTCCAGATCGGCAAGATTATTAATCACTAAAAATCTGTCCTTGGAGGCAAAGCTTATCACGCTTTGAACCTCGGGATGGTTTTTGTCTCCGACCATTATTATAAAATAGCCTTTTAAAGCGGCTTCGTTTATATAATTCTGCGCTTTTTTCACAAAAGGACATGTGGCGTCTATTATTTTTACGCCTTTGGTTTTCAACGCTTTCATAACTTCCGTTTTAACGCCGTGGGAGCGTATCAACAGAGTATCGAAACAGCCGCAATCGATGTCGTCTATCGGAAATACGCCTTTTTCCTCTAAAGATTTAACCACCTGCGGATTGTGTATGATAGGCCCTAGAGTATTTAATTTTTCTAACGGCCTGCATTGCTCAGCCGCGTCTAAAGCCATATTAACCGCCCTTTTGACGCCGAAACAAAAACCGGCGGAAGGGGCTACTATTATTTTCATTTAGAAATTCCTTGATTTATAATTAAAATATCCTTATCGGTTTATTAATAAGGAAACCGTATCGAAAAATTCGGGAAAAGAAGTATTTATGCATCTAATGCCGCGGATTTCTATTTTTGCGTTTTTAAGTATAAGGCCAGCGATGAGCATAGACATAGCTATCCTGTGGTCGCCGAAAGAATTTAAAACCGTTAAATTTCCCACGTTTTTTAAATCGGGGTCGCCGTTTATCTCAAATCCGTCTTCCAGCTCTTTTATATCGACACCTACAGCCTTTAAATTATAAACTATAGTCTTAATCCTGTCGCTTTCTTTAACCCTTAATTCCTTTGCCCCGGTAACGGTTGTTTTGCCTTCGGCAAAAGAAGCGATTACGGAAAAAATAGGAAATTCGTCTATCATGTCCGGAACCAGTTCGGGAGGAACGGTTATACCTCTTAGAGCGGAATATTTTGCTTTTATATCGCCGGTTTTTTCCGGAACTTCTCCCTTAACGGTCAAATTAACGTCGGCCCCCATCATTTTCAGCGCCTTAAGCAGTCCCGTCCTCTTTTCGTTGGCGAGAATATTTTTGATTCTTATTTCGGAACCTTTATTTAAAATGCAGAGCGCGATAAAAAAAGCAGCGCTGCTGAAATCTCCGGGGATATTAATATTAAAAGGCTGTAACTCGCCTCTGCCGCGCCCTTTAACCGTTATCAGACTGCCGCCCTTTTCCGGGGCATCGACGGTAACCGGATAGCCCTGCAGTTTTAATAAATTTTCGGTATGGTCTCTCGTTTCTTTTTTCTCGTATATAACCGTATCTCCTTCCGCAAAAAGAGCGGCCAGCATAACGCAGGATTTAACCTGCGCGCTGGGAACCGGAACTTCGTAAAAAATAGATTTTAAGCCTCCGCCGGAAATTGCAAGGGGAGGATAAGCATTTTTATTGCGTCCGGTTATTTTAGCCCCCATAAAGCTTAAAGGCTCGATTATACGCCGCATAGGACGCGAATTAAGGTATTTATCCCCCGACATTACGGAGAAAAAATCGTTTCCGGCAAGTATTCCTGCAAGAAGCCGAGTGAGGGTTCCGGAATTAGCCGTATTAATAACCGATTCGGGCTCTTTTAAACCGTAAAGTCCGGCTCCTTCGATTACTAAATCTTTGGGCCGGCCGTTTAAATTTTGTTTTTTAATACCGATGCCGAGTTTCCTGAATGCCGCTATGGTAGCCAGATTGTCCTTAGATAAAGATAAATTGGATGCATAAGATTTGCCGGCGGCTATACTTCCCAGCATAACCGCTCTGTGAGAGATAGATTTATCGCCTGGAACTTCTATCACCGCGCTGAATTCTTTTGAAAGCCCTTTAACTAAAACTTTATCCTGTTTAAATTCCAATAAATCTTTCGTCAAATCCCCGCCTCTTTTCTTTCTCCGCAAATTTTCTTAAGATAAGAGTTTAAACTTTCTTTATCTCCAGTTTCTATAAAGCCTTTAATTATATTTGCGGACGCAATAAAATTTTCTAAGGAAGCGGTAACGTTTGCCCCATTCATAAGAAATACTTCCGTCCATAATTCCGGGGAAGAAGAAGCGATTCTTGTAGAATCTTTAAAGCCGTTTCCTATAAAACCGGCAAACCCTGTCATCCCTCCCCCATTTTCATTTTTACCGTTACCTGAAATATAAGACAGCGTAGTATCAGACAGCAGAAAGGCTACAAGATGAGGAAGGTGGCTCGTATATGCGGCTATATCGTCATGCGTTTCAGCGGTAGAAAAAATAACGTCCATATTTAAAGATTTCCAGAATTCTGCAGTTTGCCGTATTTTTGCCGTTCTCCGTTCATCGTTTGAATCGGCGTTTTCTTTGATAACGATACATTTCTTTCCCTCGAAAAGAGAAAAATCCGCATTTTCCGGTCCGGTTTTATCGGAGCCGCACATCGGATGGGAGCCTACGAAATTGCTTATATTATTTGATTCGGCATTATAAGTAATGCCCTTTTTAACGCTTCCGATATCCGTTGCTAAAGGTGCGTTAAGAAAAAAATCACGATGTTTTTCAAAAAAAGAAACTATAGCCGCAGGAGGAATACACATTATTATCAAGCAATCCCTGCCTCCGCATCCTGCTTTTTCGATATTTACTGCGCCGTCTATTATATTTTTGGAAAGGCAGTAGTCGATATTTTTTTTAACGGAGTCGTATCCCCTGATACCGGTTTCGGGAAATTTTTTTCTAACGGCTCCCGCAATAGATGCCCCCATAAAACCGAGCCCTATTATTATAATCTCTTTAAACATATGAATTATATTTTCGATTCAAAACTTTTCGCTATCCTAACTCCTCTAACTCCCCTCCTCTTAAGGATGGTAGGCGGCCAAAAGCCTACGGTGCGGTTATTCTTTCCTAAAAATTATATTATATGTTTCTATTTACCGCCTTTGCGACCGCCTTTGCTTTATCTATTAAGTCGTCAAAAGTATCGTATTTCAAAGACTGCGCTCCGTCGGAAAACGCTTTTTCCGGCACCGGATGGACTTCTATCATAAGCCCGTCCGCCCCTACGGCTATGGCGGCAAGAGAAAGCGGTTCGACGTAATACCATACGCCAGCCGCATGGGAAGGATCGACGATGACGGGAAGATGCGAGAGCCTCTTAAGGACGGGAACCGCGCTTAAATCTAGCGTATTTCTGGTAGAGGTTTCGTAAGTTCTGATTCCCCTTTCGCATAATATTACCTGTTCGTTGCCGTTTGACATAATATATTCTGCGGACATCAAAAATTCCTGTATAGTCGAACACAAGCCTCTTTTGAGTATTACCGGCTTATTTACCTTGCCGACCTCTTGAAGGAGCCTGAAATTTTGCATATTTCTTGCGCCTATCTGTATAATATCGGCATATGAGCATATAAGGTCTAAATCTCTCGGGTCCATCACTTCCGTTGCTACTAAAAGTCCCGTTTTTTTTCTTGCTTCGCTCAAATATTTAAGCCCTTCTTCTCCGAGTCCCTGAAAGGTGTAAGGGCTGGTTCTGGGTTTAAACGCGCCGCCTCTTAATACTTTTGCGCCGGTTCTTTTAATATTTTCCGCAATTTCGGTAAGGTTTTCAAGGTTTTCCACGGCGCATGGACCCGCTATGACGGCTATATCGTTTCCGCCTATTTCTATATCTCCTATTTTAAAGATACTTCTTTCCTTTCCGAGTTCTTTTGAAGCAAGCTTATACGGCTTGGATATTCTGATGGCTTTATCCACTCCGGCAAGCGCCTCGGCCTCTTCAAAAAAAGCCTTAACGGCGTCTTCGTGGCCTATGCAGCCGATTATCGTAACGTCTGCTCCTTCCGAAATGTGGGGCTTTAATCCCGCCTGCTCTATTTTGCCGAGGATATGATTAATTTCATCCCTGGTCGCTCCTTTTTTTAATACTAAAATCATCTATTTCCTCCTTAAACCGGATTTTTATTTATCTGTCATTAATTTTTATTTTCATGCAACTTCCATTTCGGCAATTTTGGGCTATAGTTTTATATTTTATCTTATATTGAAATAATTGTAAAATTCAAATCAACTTTTTCAGTGCTTTAACCAGCTTAACATTTTCTTTATGGGTGCCTACGGTAATTCTTACCATATCGGCGTAGCCGAATCTGTCCATCGGCCTTACTATAACGCCGAAATCTAAAAACCGTTCGGCCGTTTCGGCTGCTTTTCGCCCTTTCAATTTTACCAGTATAAAATTTGCCCCCGTTTCAACGAATTCTAGACCTGCTTTTTTAAAACAGCCGTAAAGATAATTTTTCTCGGTTTCGTTCGTCGTTATAACTTTTTCGAGATATCCTTTGTCCTTTAATGCCGCGGCGGCTGCGGCTAAAGAAAGCGAATTGACGTTAAAAGGTTCGCGTACCCTGTCCATTAATGAAATTAAATCTTTATGCCCTATTCCGTAACCCGCCCTAAGTCCCGCAAGTCCGTAAACCTTGGAAAACGTCCGCAAAACAAGGATGTTTGGAAAATCTGCTATATCTATGTCTTCAACTAACGATTTGCCTATATACTCTATATAAGCTTCATCGATTACGATTAATACGCCGTCTTTTACTTTTTTAATAAAATCTATGATTTTATCGTTAGGAAAAAACGTCCCGGTCGGATTATTCGGGTTGGATATAAAAACTATTTTTGTTTTGCCGTCTATTAATTTATACATATCGTCTAAATCGAGGGCATAATCTTTGAGCCTGCTTATTTTTAATTTCAAGCCGAGCTGTTCGCCGGCAAGATAATACGCCACGAAAGAAGGGAACGGGGACACTATGTTTTCGTCTTTTTCGCAAAACGTTCTAACGGCAATATCTATCAATTCGTTGGAGCCGTTTCCCAGTATAAAATTTTCGGCCGTAAGCCTTTGGGCGCCGAAAAAATTAACTAATTCCTGCTTTAAATAAAAACCGGAGCCGTCGGGATATCTGTTTATATTTTTAAGGCTTGCCTTAATCGCTTTTAAGGCTAAAGGGGAAGGGCCGAGCGGATTTTCGTTCGACGCCAGTTTAACGATATTCTTAATCCCCTTTTCCCTTTCTACTTCTTCTATGGGTTTGCCCGGAATATACGGATTTATTTTATAAATATAATCGGGCGCTTTTACGTTAAAAGATTTCATAAATAAGTCCGTCCTATTTATTTTATATATATATTATTAAAGCAATCTAAAATTGTTATACGGCAAATTGCACATTGTTTTGTCAAGTGCATAATCCGATTATTTATCGTTTATTTATGCGAACCGGTAAATTTAATTACGGCGGCAGGTTTCTTAACGGAATAATCTTTAGGCTTGGCCGTTTTTTTAATGTCCTCAAGCGTATTCTGGATTACAGACCTTTCATAGATTTTAACCCATGCGCAATCCATATTTTCATCAATTTCGCATTTATAATTTTTCATGCCTCCGCAGGGACCGTTCAATAAGCCTTTCGGACAAAGCGTTACGGGGCAGATTCCGCCGGTTTCGTTCAAAACGCAGTTTCCGCATAAAGAACACATTTCTTTAAGCGAAGAAAGATTTTCGATATTGCCGAGAAACATCGTGTCCACGCCCGAAACCACTTTTATATTATCGGGAAGGGCTAATACTGCGGACTGCACGCCGCTGCCGCACGACAAAACAAGAACGGTCTGCGATTTCGACAAACCCTCTTTATTATCCCTCGCCGCTTTCCTGACTTTCTGGAGATGGCACATAGCGTCTATTACGTATGTTCCTTCTACGGCAATATTTCTGCCGGTTAAAATATTCTTCATAGCCTCTACTTCCTTTGGGCCTCCCGTTCTGGAAGTATCGGAGCAGATGCCGCACCCGAATATAAAAACCGAGCCTCTGATTTTTTTAATTATGTCGTCTAATTCTTTTTGTTTGGATACTATCATATTATTTTTGCAACCGTCCCATCGCCGACTTAACCGTATTCTCCATTAAAACGGCCACGGTCAAAGGACCGACGCCGCCCGGCACCGGCGTTATTTTTGAAACTTTATTTATAACTTTATCAAAATTTACGTCTCCGCAAATTTTTCCGCCGATATTAGCAATGCCTACGTCTATTACGACCGCCCCATCTTTAACGTAACCGTCGTCTATCAAATGCGCCTTGCCTGTCGCCGATATTAAAACGTCTGCTTTAGAAGCGATAGATTTTACGTCTTTCGTAAAAATATTTAAAGACGAAACGGCGGCGAGCCTGTTCATAAGCATAACCGCAAGAGGCTTTCCGACGATATTGCTCTGTCCTATTATAACGCAGTTTTTACCCTTAACCGGAATATCGTAATAATCCAGCATTTTTAAGATACCGTAAGGAGTGCAGGGATAAAAAGGAGCGTTTTCAGTAAAAATTTTACCGACATTTAAAGGATGAAATCCGTCAACGTCTTTGGAGGGGTTTATAGCTTCCGTTATTTTTTTTTCGCCGATATGGGAAGGCAGGGGCAGTTGGACGAGAATGCCGTGAATTAAAGGGTCGTTATTTAATTCTTCTATTTTATTTATAAGTTCTTTTTCGGTTAAAGATTCGGGGTAAATATCTTTTTTGGATAATATTCCGCATCTCTGTGCGGCGCGCTCTTTGTTCCTGACGTAAACCACGGAAGCCGGATCTTCTCCGACTAATATAACGGCTATAGCTGGAACTATTCCGCTTTGTTTTAATTTAATTACTTTTTCCGATATGGACGATTCTATATTCCGGGCGATTAGTCTTCCGTCGATTATCTTATTTTGAATATCGGAATTATTACAAATCATTAAATTAAACCGAAACGCTCGATATTTTCGTCGGCAATCTTTTGAATCTTTTCTATTTCCGCCCTGCCGGCATCGCCTTTGAACAGATGTTTAAATCTACCCTGTAGTTTGAGATATTCCTCTACCGGAACCTTTTTGCTTATCTTTTTTACCGAAATTATTTTTTCGTATTCCGCCTCGAATAACGGGTAAAGCCCTGTTTGAACGGCAAGCTGGGCAAGTTTTACGGAATATTTCGGTTCGTATTTCCATCCGGGAACGCACGGAACGTCAACCTGGAGATATTTTGCCCCCTTTATGGATTTAGCCTTTTTAACCTTTTTTTGAAGGTCCATAGGATAGCCGGCAGATGCAACCGCGGTGTATGGAATTCTGTGGGCCATTGCAATTTCAGGCATATATTTTTTAGGCCTGTTGTTTCCGAATGATTCTTTTCCGGAAGGGCTGGTCGTAGTATATGCATCGAAAGGGGTTAAACCGCTTCTCTGATACCCGGTATTCATATATGCGCCGTTATCGTAGCAGACGTATAAAACGTCGTGGTTTCTTTCGAACATTCCGCTTAACGACTGAAGTCCGATGTCGGCCGTACCGCCGTCGCCGCCCTGCGCAAGAACGGTAATGCCGTCCTTTTTGCCCATAGCTTTAAGCGCCGCTTCCACTCCCGAAGCCACCGCCGCCGAATTTTCGAAAAGAGAGTGTATCCACGGAATCTTCCATGCAGACTCCGGCCAGCGCGTGGAAAAAACCTCGAGACATCCGGTGGCGTTGGTGGCAATAGTATTTTTGCCGAGGATTTCCATTATAAGCTTAACGCTCATAGACTGGGCGCACCCCGAACAGCCAGTATGCCCCATAGTAAAAAATTCGTTATGAGTTTCTTCTTTAGTCAGCATAATTTTTTATATTCCTATTTTATTAATATTTTTATTTTTATAGATACTGCTGGGACAGCCCTACGAATTCGCCGTCCACGTTTTCTTCTTTTTCTGCCCTTGCGACAAGGTCGTGAATATTTTTGGGCGTAATATCCCTGCCGCCTAATCCGAGCGTATAACCATTGACGCTTACGGAATTAATTTTATGCTTAAACAGGGAATCTCTTATTTCCACCGAAAGAATTCCGCCTTTGCCGGGACATATGGCTTTTTCTATTACTATAACGTTTTTAGCGTTTTTAAGGGCGGCAACGATTTCGTCTTCGGGAAAAGGTCTGAAAGAGCGGATTTTTAAAACGCCTATCTTTTTCCCGGATTCTCTTAACTCATCTACGGCGTCCTTTATAGTTCCGAGAACCGAACCCATCGCTACGATAACCGTCTGCGAGTCGTCCAGCTTGTAAGAGTCCGTTAACCCTCCGTAAAATCTGCCGAACATATCTTTAAATTCTTTTGCGGCTTCTATTATAATATTTCTCGAAAAATTCATAGCATTGTATAAATTGTATCTCGATTCCATATAAACGGAAGGCTCGCCTAGCGTACCGAAAGAATAAGGATTTTCGACGTCTAATTTATATTCCATATTTATAGGCGGAAGATATTCTTTTACTTTATCGATGCTGTCTATAGTTTCAACGACTTCAAAGGTATGGGTTAAAACGAATCCGTCCACGTTCACTATAACCGGAAGCATTACATCCTGGTTTTCGGCAATTTTAAAAGCCTGAATATGCATATCGTAGGCTTCCTGATTATTCTCCGCTACAAGCATAATCGCGCCCGTATCTCTTATGGCCATAGCGTCCTGCATATCGTTCCATATATTTATCGGCGCCGAAATCGCCCTGTTGGCTAACGTCATAACAACGGGAAGCCTCATCCCGGCAATATTGTATATTACTTCTTCCATATACAGCAAACCCTGGGAAGCCGTCGCGGTGTATGTCCTGACTCCGCACGCGCTCGCGCCGAGAACTACGGAAGCCGCTGAATGTTCGCTTTCTACCATAATAAATTCGGCTTTCAGATCACCGTCGGCAACCATTTGGGAAAGATGTTCGACTATATGGGTCTGAGGCGTAATAGGATAAGCCGAAATGACATGGGGTTCGGCCATCCTGACGCCGTCCGCAATAGCCATAGAGCCTTCGAGAACTTGTTTCATATTGTATCCACCATTTATATTTGCAGATTAAAATTACTTTTCTACGAGAACCATTTCTATGTCGTCCACGGGGCATTCCTCGGCGCATATTCCGCAGCCCTTGCAGTAATCGGAATCGAAATCGTATATTTTCGTTTTTTTATCGCCGTAAACTACGCCTTCGGGACAAAAGTAGATGCAAAGATTGCATCCCGTGCATGTTTTATGTTTAAATACCGGAGTTTCGTTGGCAAAGGAACCCGTCTTATTGGAAAGCGCCGCGCCCGGCATCGCAATTATTCCGACCTTAAAATCCACTTCTGTCTCCTTTTATATAATTATAAGCTGTTTGCGCCGCTTCGGCGTTAAGTTTGCCAAGTTTTGAACCGAACCTGTTTTCTATCTCTTTTTTTACCGAATCTATGGTGACGTCTCCGCTTAACGCCGAGAATGCGCCGAGCAAGGTCGTATTGACTATCGGTTTGTTTAAAATTTTCATGGCTATTTTTAATGCCGGAAACATTACTATGTTTTCTTCCTTGGCGCCGCCTAATTCTCCTGCTACGTCTTTTATTGAGGCTTCGGAATTAATAAGAATTTTGCCTTCGTCTTTAATACCTTTGTATACCGGAACGGATTTAAGAAGAGTTATGTCCTGAACGATTATATAATCCGGCTCGTATATCTGATGCCTCGTCCTTATAGGCTTATCCGAAAATCTCGCGAAAGCCTGAACCGGCGCGCCGGTTCTTTCCGACCCGAAAGAAGGAAACGCCTGGCAGTAATTTCCGTCGTCGAAAAAGCTGAAGGCAAGAATGGATGCCATGGTAACGGAACCCTGACCGCCTCTGCCGTGTATTCTTATTTCTTTCATCATAAAATATTTATCCTTTTCCTGAGATTTTTATATCGGCGTTTTAAAAATTATACACTTTTTAAAGCCCGAATGTCAAGAGTTTTCTGCTTCCTTATTTCGGAATTATGCACTTGACAAAGCGAGATCGCATATTATCTTTCAAATTCGTCTAAGAAAAGAGGAATTTTATCTTCTATGCCGTATGCCATTATATGTATTCCGTGGACTAACGGCTTTAATTCTTTTGCCGTTCTCGCGGCAATTTCGATTCCTTTTTTTAAAGGATCGGGAGCGTTTTCCAGCTCGTTTATAATTTGTTCGGTAATGTAAATTCCCGGGATGAATTTATTCATATAACGGGCGGTTTTAGAGGATTTCAATATATAAATTCCCGCAATAATTTTTATGTTTTTAAAGTTTTTATAAAAATCGTGGAATTCGGCAAACTTGGCGGTATCGAAAACAGCCTGCGTTTGAAAAAAATCGCATCCCGCTTTAATCTTTTTTTCAAATTTTACGAGCTGCGGTTCGAGCGGAACGGATTCCGGATTTACCGCCGCCCCTATATAAAAATCCGCAGGGCCGTTAAGTTTATTTCCGTTCATATCCGCTCCGGCATTTAACCCTTTTACTATTTCGATTAAATTAACCGAATCTATATCGTAAACGGCTTTTGCATGCTTATGGTCTCCGAATGAAATATAGTCGCCGGTTAAAGCCAGAATATTTTTTACGCCGAATGCGGCGGCGCCGAGCAGGTCGGATTCCAACGCCATTCGGTTTCTGTCCCTGCAGGTCTGCTGAAAAATGGGCTCCCCTCCCGCCTGTTTTATGTAAATCGAACCTGCAAGAGAAGCCATTTTCATATTAGCGCCCTGATTGTCGGTAATATTAAAAGCGGAGACGCGGTCCTTTAACAGTTCGTAGATTCCTTTCATTTTTGAAAGGTCTGCGCCTCTTTCGGGAGACAATTCGGACGTATATACAAAAACGTTATTTTCCAAATTTTCTTTTAATAGATTACCTGATTTAGAATTAATTAATGTCATAAAATATTTACCCTTATCATTACCGCTTTGCTCTCGTGTCTGACGACACTCGTGAAGTTTCAATGAAATTTCACATATCTTTGCATGCCAAAGATGACAAAGTGCCATATCGGAAGCAAGCGTTTATTAAAGCATGTCTTTGATGCTTGCTGGAGACGGCGAAGCTTTAATCTAAAATTATTTATATATTTTTTGCCGCCGATTCGTATGAGCCGAGAATCTTGATGAATATCGTGTATTTCCCTATTGATTTTAAAGCTTTTTTCAATTTTTCGTCCGATTCGTGGCAGGCTACGTCGATAAAAAACAGATAATCCCAGTTGAATTTTTTTGAAGGCCTCGATTCTATTTTCGTAATATTGATTTCGTTTTCATAAAACGGTTTTAATATTTTAAAAAGCGCCCCGACGGAATTTTTTATGGAAAATAGAATAGAGGTCTTGTCTTTGCCGGTCTTATGAGTTTTCTCTCCGTTAGAGATAATCAAAAATCTGGTAAAATTATTGCTGAAATCTTCAACATGGGAAATCAAGACCCTTAAGCCGTAAATTCTGCCCGCGACTTCTGACGCTATTGCCCCCGCTCTATTGTCTTCCGATGCCTTTATACAGGCATCGGCGTTAGAAAATGATTCTATAAGCTCTGCGTCTTTAAAATTATCATCTAAAAATTTCCTGCACTGCCCAAAAGTTTGAGGATGCGAATATATTTTTTTTATATTTTTTACGTCGTCTTCTTTAGAGAGAAGAAAATGGCTTATAGGCATAACTTCTTCACCTATAATTGTAACGTCTGAATTAACAAACATATCGAACGTCGCATTAACCATGCCTTCTATGGTATTTTCCACGGGGACGACCCCGTATTCGGAAAGACCTTTGGAAACAGAGTTAAAAACCTCTCCTATGGTTTTAACCGGCATAAGCATTCTTGAAGAACCGAACCTTTTAATTGCCGCAAGGTGGGTGAACGTTCCCTCAGGCCCGAAATAGCTTATTCTTATTCCCGACTGTACCGTTATGCATGCGGACATAATCTCCCTGAATATATTCTGAAGATGTTCGTCCTTTAACGGCCCTTCGTTATAGCTTATGACATTTCTGTAAACCTCGCCTTCCCGCGCCGGATTATAGTATGATTTGTTATTGGAAGACTTAACCTGTCCTACTTTAAGGGCGATTTTTCCCCTTGCGTTAAGAAGTTCGACTAACTGCCTGTCGATAGCGTCTATCTCTTTTCTAAGTTTTTTAAGTTCTTCCATTTCTACGGTCTGCCTCTACGCTTTATTTATGAAAAATTAAGGTATTTTATATAATTTTTTGAAAAAAAGCAAAATAATTTACATTATTTGCATTATGTTAATTTATCATAAACCCTTATTATTTGTAAATTAATTATTTTTTATCCTTTTGCCCGCTAATTCTATAATGATTTGCCTTTTATATATTTCCCTACTATAAATGCCGCAAACAGAAAAACGGCGATTATACCGAAGACGAACCTTATGGAATAAATGCCGGCCAGATACGAAAGGAAAAACGGCCCTATGATGCCGCCCAAATCGAAATTGGACTGGTATATAGTATTGGCGGCTACCATATCCTTCATATCAACCGTTTCGGATATCCTCATGGTTCCGATGGGAAAAACAAGCGCGTGCGGTATTCCGAATATTATTAAACCCAAAACGTAAAAACCTATGTCTTTTGAAAAAACCATCAATATGAAAGACAGGACAGATATCAATATGGAAATATTAAGAATTTTGGTTTTATTCTTAATATTTCCTTTTTTCGTAAAGTAAAGTAGAACTAATCTCGTGAACAGCGACGAAATAAAAAACAGGGAAAATAAAAGCGTTATTTCAAAATATTTTATATGAAAATTATCCTTTGCAAATACTCCGCCGAGAGCTACTACGGAAGCAAAGGCAATGCTGAATGTAGTGTTGTAAAAAATTACTTCGAGAAATCCCCGGTTTTTAAACAGCAAAGAAACCGAACCGCCTTCTCCGGCTTTTTCGGAAGCCTTTTTTCCGGAATTTTGAGCCGCAAGTTTTTCCTTAATAGCATCCCTGCTCTTTAAATGAATTTTAACCGCAAAGAAAAACGCCGTTATGCCGAACAGGCACAGCATAATATAAATCCAGCGGATAGGCAGGACGGCCAGAAGGGCTGAGCTTAAAAGCGGGCCGAAAACAAGCGCAAGGCTAAGCATTAGAGAATATACCGTAAGATTTTTTTCGATTACGGACCTGTCGGAAACTAAATGGACTAACGACAGAAGAAACGGCATGATTATAGCCGTCGCAAAACCGGATAGGACGACGAATATTAAAAATTCGGTATAATCCGCCGAGAAAAAATATCCCAGTATCGCCGCCGAAAACAATAAAAGTCCGGCCATTACGAACTTTGAAACAGCCTGAGGCTTGATTCGTATGCTGATAAGATACCTGACGGAAAGAGTGCTTACGGCATAAACCGCCGTAGTAATTCCGACATAAAAAAGGTTTTTGTCGAGAACGTATCTTACGAATAACGGGTTGATAGACTGTATTAGGTTGGTATTTGCCCTCTGCAGAAGTATGACTAAAAAAACGAAAATGATAGCGGGCATAATTTATCAGTCTATTACGCTTTGCCCGTACTTATATTTTCTTCTTTAATATATGAAATTATAAGAGAAATGAGCTCGTCTTTGGCTTCCGTGCCGAAAATATTCTGCGCGTGCGCCGCGCCTTTGAAAAAGCGAAGCGTCTTCGGCGATTTAGTCATGGCATACATTTTTTTGATGCCTTCGGCAAACTGTTCCCCTTCCGTTCCGAGATAATGGATAGGCACGTCTATAAAATCGACCCCTTCGGCGTAAACCGGAGAAAGAGCTATTACGGATTTTATTTCGGAAGGACGATAAAGTTTGGATGCGTTCAAAACAGCACCTCCTCCCATGCTCGAGCCTAAAATGGTAATACTTTTTACAAAATCCAGACTTTTAACAAAATTAATTGCGCCTATAATATCCTCTCCATAAGCATTTAATCCTGCGCTTCCCGGTTTTGAATTTCCGTATCCCCTGAAATCGAAAGTTAACGAAGATATTTTGCTTTTCAGCAGAACGTCGCACAGGTCGTAATAGCTTTCTTTGTTAAAAACTTTTCCGTGGGCAAGTATAACTATATCGGGATATGAACCGAACAAAGACCCGCATAATAAACCGCCGTCGGCAGACCCGAAATCGACGTCTTTAAAATTCATATTCATATGCTTTTACCTCGAACTTCTTATACAATAAATTATACCACATTATACTAAATATTTAAATATAGGCTGTTTATTGGCAAGAACTTCGTTGACCCTTCCGACCTTTGTTTTTTGGGGAGACTTAACCGCTTTAGACTTTTTGGTTTTAAATTTTATTTCTTTTACCGCTTTTATAAAATTATCCAGCGTCCTCACGGATTCGGTTTCGGTAGGCTCTATCATAATAGCTCCGTGTATATTTTTCGGAAAATAAACCGTCGGCGGATGGAAACCGTAATCGATTAAAAGTTTTGCCAGTTCGATAGTCGATACCCCGCTTTCTTCTATGGCTTTATCGCTAAAAACGCATTCGTGCATACAAAACCCTTCTTCGAAAGGGTCTGAGCCGGACAGTATTTTGCCGAGCTTCTTCTTGACGTAGTTTGCGTTCAGCACGGCAATTTCGCTGACGGAACCAATGTTTTCCCTGCCCAGCGAGAGAAGATAGGCGTATGCCCTGAGTACGACCGCAAAGTTGCATAAAAACGGCGTCATCCTTCCTATGGAATTTTTTTTGTCTTCCGATAATTCGTAAACCGGACGTTTAAAATTTTTATCCGCGCTTACGCCGCCCCCAAACTTTTTTACGTAAGGAACGGGAAGAAATTCCCTCAAAGATTCGACTACGCCGAGCGCCCCGCTTCCGGGTCCGCCTCCGCCGTGAGGAGTAGAAAAAGTCTTATGCAGATTAAGCTGTATTAAATCTATTCCCATATCGGAAACCCTCGCGCTTCCGAGAAAAGCGTTAAAGTTGGCGCCGTCCATGTAAACAAACGAACCGTTTTTATGCATAATTTCCGCTATTTTCTTTATATCTTTTTCAAAAATCCCGAACGTATTAGGATTGGTTATCATAATTCCGGCGACGTCTTTTGAAATAAACTTTTTCAATTCTTCAGCATCCAGCGTTCCCGCTTTTCCGGTTTTAATTTCTACCGGAACGAATCCGGCAAGAACGGAACTCGCCGGATTCGTTCCGTGCGAGCTGTCCGGCACCAATATCTTTTTTCTGTTTTCGCCTTTTAAATCGAAATATTTTTTAATTATTTTCAAGCCTGCAAACTCGCCCGCCGCTCCCGCCTGCGGAGCGAAACCGAACTCGGCAAGTCCGGTAAGCGCGCATAAAATATTATTGAAATCGTCGATTATTTTTAACGCAGGCTGGATTAACCGCGCAGGGGTTAAGGGATGCAGATTTTTTATATTTTCGAGCGCCGCTATTTTTTCGTTTATTTTAGGGTTATATTTCATCGTGCAGGAGCCGAGCGGATAGAAAACGGTATCGACGCACATATTCCAGCTTGAAAGCCTGGTAAAATGCCTCACGACGGTAGGCTCCGATACTTCCGGCAGTTCGGGAGGACTCTTTCTTATATATTTTGCGTCTATATATTCGCTTTCGTCTTTTTTTAAATCCGATTTTTTTAAGCCGCAGTCCGGTATGCCGATGCCTCTTAATCCTTTAGAGCCCTGCTCTATTAACGGGTCTTCGTCTAAAAAAATACCTTTTATTCCGGGAAATTTAGGCATTTAACACCTCTTTTGCATTTTCTGCGTATTTTTCTATATCGCTTAAACGGTTGTTTTCGGTGGCGGATATCAATAAGGCGCTTTCCGAAACCGCTACGCCCGCTATAATACCTCTTTCCGCCATTTTCTCTATAAATTCCGAGGCGGTCGTATTATTATTTTTATTTCCGTTTATCTTTAATTTAAGAGAAAATTCGTTAAAAAAATCTCCGTCGTAAAGCGGTTCGAACAGTCCCGAACTTAACAGCCTGTCTCTTAATATATGGGCAAGTTTGAGATTTAACGAGGCAATTTCTTTAAATCCGCTCTTAGAGCATAAAGACAGGTATATTGCCGCTCTCACGGCGTTTAAAGAGCTGTTCGTGCATATATTTGAAGTAGCCGCCCCTCTCCTTATGTGCTGTTCCCTCGTCGAAAGAATAAAAGCGTAAGCGTCTCTGCCTTTGCCGTCTTTGGTTTTGCCGACGATTCTTCCCGGCATCTGCCGGACGTATTCTTTTTTAGCGGCAAAAAGGCCTAAAAGCGGTCCGCCGAAATTCATATAATTTCCGAATGAATTTCCCTCGCCTGCAAAAATATCGGCATTGTAATACCCTGGAGGATTGATAACCCCGAAACTGTAAGGTTCGGTTGACGACACTATGAGGCCTGGATTGTAACCAGAATTAGAATTAGAATGAACGAGGCGTTCAAGCGCTTCCAAATCTTCTATAATGCCGAAATAGTTTGGCTGTTGGACGACTACCGCCGGCACTCTGCCGCCGCCGCCCGCAAGTTTTTGCTTTAAGTCTTCGATACCCGTCCGTCCGGTTCTGCCGTTTAATTTTACTTTCCCGATTTTAACGCCCGTGCCGCCCGCAAAGGTTTTAATAACGGAAACATAGCTCGGGTTTACGCCGTCGGAAATCAGTATTATATCGTCCTTGTGGCTTACCGGCATATCGCGGTTTGCAGACGACAGCCTCATAGCCGCTAAAACCGCTTCCGCAAGGCTTTCCGCGCCGTCGTACATAGATGCGTTTACTACGTCCATGCCGAGAATTTCGGCAATGAACGACTGAAACTCGAAAAGGGCAAAAAGGGTTCCTTGGCTGACTTCGGGCTGATAAGGAGTATAAGGAGTATAAAATTCCGACCTCGAAATTAAGCCGTCTATTGCGGAGGGAACGAAATGATTATATATTCCGCCTCCGGCAAATACGGCGGTTCTGCTTTTTGCCGGAATATTAGAATCGATATCCAAAAAAAAGCGGTAGAGAGCCTCTTCGCCAAGCTCTTCGGGAAGCGCCTTAAGGATGCCGCCGTCAATTAAAGGGATGCCGCCAAGTATTTTTCCGAAAAGCTCTTTTTTATCTTTTATGCCTAAAATGCGGTATAATTTTGCTATATCTCTTTTTGAATTCGGAAAATAACGGAAATTATTCATGGTGCGAATCGGCTATAAAAGTTTTATACGCATTTTCGTCCATTAATGCTTCTATGCCGGAATCGTCCGATATTTCCACTTCGGCTATAAAACCTGCTCCGCTCGAATCCTGATTTATAAGTTCCGGCGTATCGTTCAGTTTGGAATTTACGGAAATTATTTTAAGGTCAACCGGAGCGTATATTTCCGAAACGGACTTAACCGATTCTATTTCTCCTATTTTACCGTCTTTTTTATAAACCTTTCCGGCTTCCGGAAGCGAAACGTAAACGACGTCTCCAAGCTCCGACTGCGCAAAATCCGAAATTCCTATACGATATTTATTATTTGAATCCCTGCCTATCCATTCATGCGACTTAGAGAAATAAAACGACCCGCTTTTAATCATTTTTTAACCCCTTGGCTTAATTAATTATGTTATTTGATTGTTTTATGTTTTTATTTTGAACCGCCGGCTTTAACGTTTCTGTGAAAAGGGGGCAAAACCACTTCGGCCTTCTCAAAATTTCCCCTGATGTCTATGAAAAAATTTTTCAAAAAAGAAGCATTGACCCCCGAATCCGAAATATAGGCGCTGCCTATAGGAAATTTATTTGAAGGACTGTAGGTTCCGCTTGCGATACAGCCGATAGGCTTGAGATTTTCGTCGAGTATCCTCTGGGAATGCCTC
>JAKAQA010000066.1:0-5863 GCA_021811805.1 bacterium
TCAGACTGTACGGAACCGCCGCCGCTTCCTAATATATTATTGGGATTAAGCTCTTTAATCTCCGACGCGGGATTAAGTCCCGCCAAATCGCCGTTTCCTATTCCTATCGGTATTGCCATTATATCGAACCTCCTTTTAGAATACCTTTAAATAACTTTAATCGGGCTAAAATTCTATCTTATGAATTTATTAAGCAACTTCTAAGCTTCTTATTTTAGTAATTGTATAAATTATATCATATTTACATAAAACATAACATATTTGGGTATTTCGCTAAATTTGTAAAGACGACTGCGACATAGCTTTTGATTCCGAAATAACTTGAGCGTCCGCCTGATAAGCTCTCGTAGCGGATATCATATTTACAAGCTCCCTTATAGCCGATATATTAGGAGTTTTGACGTAGCCTGCTTTGTTTGCAAGAGGGTTGCCCGGGTCGTATTTCTCGGAAAACGGATTTTTAGCGTTTTCTATTTTTTCGACTTCTACGCCTAAATAGTTTTTAAATTTGACGGTTTTAAACAGCGGCTCTTTTTTTACGTAAGGCAGTCCGTTTCCTGCATCGTCGGTATTTATGTTTGCAAGATTGGATGAAATTACGTTCATCCTTATTCTTTCGGCGTTAAGCCCCTGCGCCGCAATTTTTAAAGATTCGTTAAAACCCATAAGTCACCCCTTTTCATTTTGTGATAAGGACAGAATTCAATTCCGTCCTTATTTTTATTTATTGGCTGTGCGGAATTTAATTCAGGCACAGCGGTAATAATTACGCAGTTACGGCATAGTATTGTCTATGGCATAACTAAGCGTGGCAAATTTTTTAGATAGTAATTTTGCGACAGCCTGAAACCTTATCGCGTTTGAAGTCATATCGCTCATCTCTTTGCTAAGATTTACCGTATTGCCGTCTAAAGCCGGCACCGTTTCGCTGTTTTGATTATGCACGAAAGATTTTATGTAATCCGACTGTTCTTCGGAAGACGAACCGGATACAAGACCGCCGCCCGATAAATCTTTTTGCGACGTAGCCTCCATAGGCAGAGAATTAGCCGACGGAACGAGTCCGCGCATAACCTGCTCGAAGTTAAGCTCTTTCGCTTTATATCCGGGCGTATTGGCGTTTGCGACGTTAGAAGCAATAACGTTCTGCCTGTCGTCAAGCACGTTTAAACTGTCGCCGAGTATTCCGTAGATACTGCTGAACATTTTTAAATCCCGTATTAATAAATGTTAATATTAAATATTAAAATTTAAATATTGCCTATTTAGGAAAATAAAAGGTCAATAATTGCTGTTTTCAGGAAAAGGTGTCAATAAAATGTTTTCGGTCATATAGTTTCTGTTTTCAGGAAAATATGCCAATAATTGCTGTTTTCAGGGAAAGGTGTCAGATTAATTTTCCGCAATATTTTTCTCGATTATTGTTTTTGCGTTCAGGCGGAAAATAAAATCTGACACCTTTCCCTTTGATACCATTAACGAACTTTTTCTTTCCGTCAATATTTTCACTTTTAAAGAACAATTTTTTCCGTTTATATTCGTTTATATTTTTATATGCAAAAATTATGCCATACATGGTAGGAAGACGCTGATTTTTGCGCCGCCGGTTTCTTTTGAATTTTCCGCGTTTATATAGCCGCCGTGCAAAATTACGTTATTTAAGGCTATGGAAAGACCGAGTCCCGTTCCTCCGCTTTTTTTGGTAGAAAAAAAGGGAGTAAATATTTTTTTTAAGGCTTCGTCGGTGAAACCGCCGCCGTTATCCTCGAAAACCGTGCAGACGTATTTAATTCCTTCATTTTCGCCTTCCTGCGCCGAAACTTCAAAAGATTTGATTTTTATTACGCCGTCAAAATTTTGAACGGACTGGGCGGCGTTAATGATTATATTGACGAAAGTGCGCTCTATAAGGTTTTCGTCTATTTTTAAGACTATATTTTCGTCCGTTTCCATAATTACGTTAACGCCCTTTTCTTTTATTATATATGAAGAATACATTAAGGATTTATTTAATATTTCGCTTAAACGGCATTTTGAAAATAAAGGATTTACCGACTTAGAGAATTCGAGGACGTTATTTATAGTAGAGTTCATATTTTTGACGGCCGAAATTATATTGGAAATAATTTCGGCATGTTCTTCGTTTTTAATTTCTTTGCGTAAAATAGATGCGAAAAGGTCTATAGAACCGAGCGGGTTTCTTATTTCGTGAGCTATTTTGGCAGACATTTCTCCGAGTTCGGCAAGCCTTTTCATTTTTTTTATCTCTTCTATGTTCTGTATTATAAAAATTCTGCCTTTATTTTTTTTGTCCGCTCCTTTCATATTTTTTAAATATAGAAAAACTGGAATAAATTTTCCTCCCGATTTCATATTTTTTTCTACCGGATAAAAAAAACGGTTTCCGAAATCGGAAAGAGTTTCCCCGTTAAAGAAAAATTTTAGAAATTCGTCTATATCTTTATTTAAATATTCAAAGAGATTATAGCCGGCGGAAATTTCGTTTAACGCTTTATTTATAAACCTGACGACGTTATTTTCATCCGCTATCAAAATTCCGAGCGGCAGGCTTTCTATAACGGCATTTAAATTTTCCTTTAAATCTTTTACTTCTTCTTCAAGGTTCTTATAGTACTCCGACAGTTTTTGCGAAGCGGCTTCGAAAGATTCGAACGCTTTTTTCAGGTCTTCGCCCGTAAGGGTGGAAACGGTATTTTTGTTTTCCATTTTAATAAAAAAGATTTAATATTTTTATTTTTTACTTCGTTTTATATTATAATATACTTCGTCATGGAAAAAATCGATAAAAAAAATGAAATGCCCGTTCAAACCGGAAATAAAATTTTAATAGTGGACGACGACCCGCATATGAGGTCTGCGTTAAGCCTGAGTCTTAAAAAGACAGGAAAAGAAGGCGATATTTTTGCTTCCGCAGAAGACGCTCTAAATTATTTAAGTAAAAATATAACCTTAGGCGAAAAGGCTTTAGAAAGCGAAATTTACCCAAGTCCTTATTTTTTAATTTTGTCCGATTTAAACATGCCCGGTATGGACGGTATCTCTTTTTTAAGGGAAATTAAAAAATATCCTGTTTTTCAATCCATTCCTTTTGTGATAATTACTGCGTATGGAACTATTGAAAGCGCTGTTTCCGCCATGAAATCCGGCGCTTCCGATTATATGCTCAAACCGTTCGATATTTCAGATTTTGAAAGAATAGTCAAAAATGCGGAAAAAATTTCCTACTCCGACATTTTTAAAAGGACGGTAAAAGATAATGCGGATGCCGTTAACTTTAAAGATATAAATTCGTCTAATTTTATATACAGGTCTGTGGCTATGAAACGGATAGACGAATATATAAAAGCAGTAGCCGCCGCCGATGCTACGGTGCTTATAACCGGAGAGTCCGGTACGGGAAAAGAAGTCGCGGCAAAAAGAATACACGAACTAAGCGGAAGAAAAGGAAGATTCGTCGCCGTCAACTGTTCCGCGATAGTGCCGACGCTTCTAGAAAGCGAACTGTTCGGCCACGAAAAAGGGGCATTTACCGGTGCCGTTTCTTTAAAGAAAGGAAAGTTCGAGCAGGCGGACGGCGGTACTATTTTTCTCGACGAAATCGCCGAAATGGATAAAAACCTTCAGGCTAAAATACTTAGGGCGCTTCAGGAAAAAACTATAGACAGGGTAGGAGGGGACGAACCGGTTTCCGTAAACGCAAGGGTAGTAGCCGCTACAAATAAAGACATAGAAAAAGCCGTGTCGGAGGGTAATTTCAGGGACGACCTTTTTTACAGGCTAAACGTAATCCGCCTGCATATGCCGCCGCTTAGAGACAGAAAAGAAGATATAATCGCGCTTGCTGAATATTTTACCTCTGTTTATTCAAAAAAATATTTCAGGGACGTTTCCGGCATTTCGGAAGATGCGCGGAAATATCTGTTTTCATTGGATTTTCAGGGAAATATAAGAGAACTGGAAAATATAATAGAAAGGGCGGTTATACTTGCACAAAAAGACAAATTTTTAGACGTCCGGCATTTCGGCAATTTTGAACCGGCGTTTTATGACGGTTTTAATTCAAACTGCAGAAACGCCGGCGGCAAGGGCGATGAAGATAAAAATATTGCGTATAATACAGATATTAGCGGCACGGGAGATGCTATAACGAACGTAACGGATAATAATGAGTCAGATTCGTTTAACGGTTCAGTTTCATCTCATGAAGTTGTCGAAAATAGAACGGCCGGCGACATCTTAAGCGGCTATGCAGGGCGCAGTCTCAATATTAAAGAAATGGAAGAAAAGCTGATTCTTACCGCACTTAAAGAAACAGGCGGAAATAAAACCAAAGCCGCCGAAAAACTTGGAATTACCTCCAGGACACTCAGAAATAAACTGAAAGAACTCGGTATCAATTAATTCGCTTTTTTCCGACGGTTTTTTCGCATTTAGTATGCGTCACGGAAAAAAAGTGTCCACGGAAAATATTTCGAAACGCAGAATTGGCAACGTAAAAAGGTGTCAGATTAATTTTACGCAACTTCTTGTATCGTTAATTGTTTCTTTTCGTATGCATAAAATAAAATCTGACACCTTTTTCCTCATCTTTTTCTTTCATTAATATATCGTGGCACGAAGTTTGCATTAATAACACGTAAAGGCATAAAAGCCTTAAAAATAGGAAAAGTTTTCCTATTAAAGTTTTATTAAGCATAAATTAAGCTACGGAGGGAATAAAAATGTCGGTAAATTCATTATTCGCGCCAACGACCGCTACAAACGCCAATACGGTTGCCTCGACTGCCGCAAGCGCAGCCGCTAATACGGCAAGTTCGTCCAATTCAAACAACAGCGGTCTCGTAAGCGCAACGACTTTTATGCAGTTAATGGTTCAACAGCTTCAAAATCAGGATCCGTTGAATCCTCAGTCGAGTTCGGCTTCGCTAGCGCAGCTTGCCCAGTTCGATTCGCTCAACCAGTTAAACACCGTCAATTCTAATCTTCAAACGCTCGTGGCAGACCAAAATCAGGCGACTCTTGGAAGTGCGGTAAATATGGTAGGCAAATCGGTTCAGGCAACCGGCAACGCATTCGGATATTCAAGCGGAAGCACTTCAAATTTAAGCTATTCTTTACCAAGCAATGCAAGTTCGGTCAGTATGGATATATATAATTCGGCTGGAAATCTCGTTTATAATACCAATCTCGGAGCGCAGAGCGCAGGCTCTCAGTCTTTTACCTGGGACGGAGCCGAAAACAGCGGACAGACGGCTCCTTCCGGCAATTATACTTTCTCGGTCGGCGCAACAGGTTCGGGCGGAACCGCAATTACGCCGTCAACCTTTACGCAGGCGACGGTAACGGGACTTTCGACTTCGTCTAACGGCGCGGTCCAACTCGAACTAAGCAACGGCTCGACCGTTCCATTATCCAGCGTAACGAATGTAGGGTAGAGGCGCGATTATTAATGTGGATTAAAGGCGTCAAGGTTTTTCCTTTACAACTATTATGGCGGTAAAGGTTAAAGGTGTCAGATTTAGGTTAAAGGTGTCAGATTTTATTTTCCGCCTGAACGATGGCAAAAATAATTGAAATAGTCTAGCGGAAAATTAATCTGACACCTTTAACCGATAAAATATTAGATAGTTATAAAATATTAAAAATATTAAAAACTATTATAAATAATAAAAATATGCCGATATAATATATAGGAAGTAAATTTTAACTTTCTAATAATTTTTTACGAAATATTTCGATTTTTAAGTTATAAGTATAATGGAGGAATGAAAAATGGGCGTAAATGCGCTTTTTACGGCAGTGTCGGGATTAGATTCAAACCAGACTTATCTCGGCGTCATAG
>JAKAQA010000066.1:5963-7572 GCA_021811805.1 bacterium
TAATTTTTTACGAAATATTTCGATTTTTAAGTTATAAGTATAATGGAGGAATGAAAAATGGGCGTAAATGCGCTTTTTACGGCAGTGTCGGGATTAGATTCAAACCAGACTTATCTCGGCGTCATAGGCAACAATATAGCAAATTCTAATACTATAGGATTTAAAAGCTCGAATCCGATATTCGAAAACTTAGTCAGCCAGACTTTGAGCGGAACGTCGAACTCGCAGGAAGGTCTGGGAACCGACGTTTATTCTATTCAACAGCAGTTTACGCAGGGCGCTATGGAAAATACCTCCAATCCTTTAAATATGGCGATTGACGGCAACGGATTTTTTATAGTCCAGGCGCCTAACGGTTCGACTTATTACACGAGGAACGGCACCTTCAGCGAAAACGCGAAGGGTCAGATAGTAGATTCGACCGGACAAAACGTAGTTCAGGGCTATCCGTTAAATTCCGCGGGAATAGCGACCGCCGGTTCGCCCAGCGCAATAACGCTTAATACCGGAGCGATAGCGCCGCAGGCTACGACGACGGCAGATTTGACCGCAAATCTAGATTCTAATATTTCGCCGCAGAGTTCTACGACAACAACAGGAGATTTTATGGGCGGCTATATTACGGGAAACTATTCGGCTGGAGCTACGACTTTAAACGTCAGCGATATGACATTTAAAGGAACGGCAGGAGAAGCGCCAACAAGCCTTTTAATAGGCAACGGCGACGGAACTACAAATCTCTATAACGTGGCTTCTTATACTACATCAAGTGGTGGTACCTATACATATGACCCGACAAATGGAGAATATGTTAATAGTGCTCTAACACCTATTCCCTCCTCCTCGACTATCAGTTCTGTAACACTATCTTCTCCTTTAACTAGTAATATTCTCGAAAACACTGCGATTTCTCAGCAAACTCTCGGCGTTGCATCCACTAATGGAATTTTACCTGGTTCGGATATTCAAATTGGAGCAACTTCATCCACTTCCGGCGCTTATCAGTTCTTAAATACTGTTGCGAGCGTCAGTTCGGCAAATAAGACGGTAAATCTTTCTAATGCGATGCCAGTCGGAGATACCGCTAATGCATTTACACCCGGGGGTTCAGTTCTTGTTGGCCCTGCCCAGGATTACTATTCTACTACCATTAATGTTTATGACTCTCTTGGCAACGCTTTGCCTTTGACCGTTACTTTTGCGCCTGACGGTTCAACTTCAGGAGCATGGAACGCTTATTATTCAATTAACGGTACAGCTGCACAAAGACCTTCGCTCAGCACAACAGCAGACTCAAGCCCAGATATAAAATTTAATTCAAACGGTCAAATTACTGGTACGCCTTCGCTTACTTTAACAGACGTTCCAGCTTATGCAAGTGGATCTGGTCTCCCCGACGGCGCATCTCAGCCTTTAAATATAGCTTTAAACCTAGCAAACGTAACCCAGTACGCCGCTCCGTCCGCTACTACGGCTTTTACCCAGAACGGCTATGCGACCGGAACGCTTACCAGTTTTACGGTAAATCAAGACGGTAAAATTTCAGGACAGTATTCTAACGGGCAGACCCAATATATCGCCCAGGTCGCTCTTGCAAACTTTATCGCTC
>JAKAQA010000006.1 GCA_021811805.1 bacterium
ATTTAACTTTAAACCCGAAACCCCTAATCCTCCGAAAAGAGATTTTAAGCCCATATTATCTTGGGAATTCATAAGTTCCAGATTATATTCCGGCACAAAAACGGGTCTTTTCTGCTTTATAGAAAAATTGCACGTTTTCATAGTTCCGCTTTTTATCGGCGAAGACACCGCAAACGTTCCAAGTCCCGAACCGCTTTGCAGTCTGTCTCTCGCGACTAAATTTTTAGAAGATATTTTTTCATGCAAAGGCAGTTCCGAAACTACAGCCCCGCCGTTTAATATAATTTCGCTATAAAGGTCTCTGTTTTCCGGCGGATACGGAGGCGAAAGCAAACCGGAGCCTATATAAGCAACGGTATACCCGTTATTTTTTAACGCAGTTTTGTGCGCCGCCGCGTCTATTCCCGCCGCAAGTCCGCTTATTACGGAATAACCGTACGAACATAACTTTACAGTAATATTTTTTGCAAGTTCCAACGCATAATCCGGCGGCTTCCTCTGTCCGACGACCGCCGCCGCAAATCTTAAGTTTTCCTTCAGTATTCCTTTATAGTATAAAATAGGAGGTTTTGTTTTTATAAGCCTTAAATTGGAAGGATATAAAACGGAATTAAAAGTAATAATTTTAATACCGTTTTTAGAAGCTTCTTCTATTTCTTTAATGGCATCGAAGAACGCGGTCCTTATTATTCTTGAATTTGTTAAAATTTTTATATATTCGGCTTTTAATCCCGCTCTCATAAAATCGGACTTTTCCGCGCTAAAAATTTCGCATGGATTTTTAAACGCCTTCAATAAAAAAAATATATGCCGATTCTGAAGACCTTTTATCTTCTTCAGCGCAAGAGTGCATATTAAATCATCCATTAATATCCTCTACTCCGAAACCGCGGGCAGAACATGTTTTTCCGAGAAACAACCCCGTAACGGTATTTGCGCCTTTTTTTAACAAAGCATACTTTATACGGGCGAATGTCTTTCCTGTAGTCAAAATATCGTCCAGAATTATTATGTTTCTATCTTCAAAGTTGTATCTATCCGCGACCGAAATATGCGCTAAATCCTTTTTTTTAGACTCGATATCTCCGATATGCCCGGGTTTATGTCCCCTATCGCACACTATCGCCCCTTCAAGAGTGTTGACGGTTCCCGACGCCGAAATATATGAACAGACAAGCGCATTCGAATAAACATCTAAATAGGAATTGCTTGGAGGAACCGGAAGAATCAAATCGTAAAAATAAAAATAATTATATATAATATTATTTAAAATTTTGGCGAAATAAGCCGTTATCCCGGGGTCTCCTTTTTTGTATTTTAATATATACTCGGAATGTTTAGCGGCATCTTTATCCGGCTGCGCTTTTTTATTTTTGGGAATATAGTCCTTAAGATAAAAATATTCCCCGTTTCTATCGGCATAGATATTATTATATTTTACGGCCATTATTTAAATATCGGATTTTAAAGAAATTAAAATAATTTAATCTATAATATGATAAATCTTTATTTTAAAAATTTCAATTTTAATCTGTCCTGCTATATAGGAACTATGATTTATTCCGAACCGGATAAAGAAGATTTTATAAAAATGGCCGCTGAATTTAAAAATGATTATAAATTATATTCTTTTAAAGCCTTAAAAGCTCATTTTAATTTTAACGGCGGAATAGCATCTCCGCTAAGCTTTCCTTTTAAAGATATTGCAGGGTTTTTATCCGCAAAGTTCGTCATACTTGAGGACGTAGAAATAAAATGCCTGTCGGATGCCGTGTTATTAAATGCCGTTTGCGATTTTGTTTTAAACAGCCCTGTTGTTTTCTGCTTAAAAACCGATAAAGGTTACGGCATCGACGATGTTTTTTCTTTATATTTAAATTACGCTAAAAATTCCCCCGAATATATGATTTTGGATGTTTACAAAACTCGCTTAACATTTCTGGCGGAAACCAGAATGATATATAGCGGAAAATATGCGGGCTATACATCTTCCATGGCTAACTTTATACTTAAAATTAACGCTTTAGGGTTTTATATTAAAAAAGCTCCTTCGGAAAATTACGGCATACCGTATCTGTTTTTTTCCGACGATAAAAAATTCGAAATTAAAATAGCGGCTGTTCCTTTTAGAACAAATACAGCTTTAAACGGCGAATTTATTTCAAAAAAGGCTGTATCTATAAATACTGCTTTAACGGATATTTATTTTTATCCGGATGAATTAATTAACAAAATTAAAATATTTCTCGGAACTGCCCGCAATATGCGAAAATCCATTAATTGCAGATACAATAAAACCTCGGCAGATAAAACGGCTTTCGACAAAATAAGCGTTATTCAGGATATATCTGTAAAAGAAATATTCTCGCCTCAACTCATTATTGCGGGAGCGGGTTCCGGAAAGACTAAAATTATCGTGAATAAATTTTTATACCTTTTAAATTTTATTCCTTCGGATTCTATAATAATTTTAACATTTACGAATAATGCCGCTGCCGAGATAAAAAATAGAATTGCATCCTGCCTGCGGTTAAAAGGGATTAAAAATAATTTTATAGCCGGTAATGCTTTAAATATTTCGACATATCACAGTTTCTTTTATTCCATAGTAAAAGAATTTTATAAAGAACTGGGATTAAAATCCCCGCCTTTAATTAACGAAAACAGCGGTAATTTCGGCGAAACCGCCGACGGAGCTTTTATATCTTACGGCGAAATTATTTTATGCGTTATAGAACTTTTCAGAAATAACGATATCGTATTAGAAATCGCTTCGCGTTTCAAATATATACTTATAGACGAATATCAGGATTTAGATTTTTTGAGCGACTATATCATTAAAAAAATCGATTTTGCAAGGGGCGCAGTCATGTATGCCGGCGACGACGACCAGGCAATATACGGATTTAACGGCGGAGATTCTTTTAACATATTATTCTTCGACCTATTTTTCCCTTCCGGAAAAGTCTTTGTCCTGCAAAGCAATTTCAGGTCGCATTATAAAATCGTCGATTTCTGCAATTCGATAATAAATAAGATTGCTTTCAGGTATCCTAAAATATTAACTGCTAAAACGGGAAACGCCGAACCTGCTGCGCGTGCGAGTAAAAGTAACCCCGTTAATGTTTTAAGATTTAAAAATAAAAATGCGGAAGAGGAATTTATTAAAAAAATGTTTAATAAACTTATTTCGCAAGGAAAATCCGCCGCTATTTTGGCAAGGACGCAAAGGGAAGCCGAGCATTTTGAAACTATTATCGGGGGAATTTATCCCGATAATAATAGTTCTTCTCGTAACGGCGGCGGATTTATAGGAACTATACACCGGAGCAAAGGGCTTGAATTCGACGCAGTGTTTATAGCAAACGTAACTCAGGGTAATATACCGCATTTAAAAAGCGTATCGACGGCAAATAGGTCGCGGGATGTTTTAAGGCATCCTTTCATCGAATTTTTAGGGAGGCATGCCGAACTTAAAACCGGCCGAAACGATGAAGCTAAACTATTTTATGTTGCGGCTTCGAGAGCAAAAGAAATAATTTTTATTACTTATTCGGGAGAAATGTCGGAATTTTTGAAAGATTAAAACCGTTAAAACTGTTTAAGGATATCTAAGTTTCCCTGATAAAGCAGCCTGAGGTCGTTAATATTATATTTCAGCATAACGATTCTGTCGAATCCCATTCCGAATGCAAAACCTTTATACTCTTTGGGATCGATATCTGCATATTTAAAAACGTTAGGGTGAACCATTCCGCATGGAATCACTTCTATCCATCCCGTATTCTTACATACTCCGCAACCCTTTCCTCCGCAAAATACGCACTCTATATCTAAATCTAATCCCGGTTCTACAAAAGGATAAAAAGCCGGCCTGAAGCGGGTTTTCCTTGCGCCGATAAGATGCCGCACCGTTTCTTCCAGTATGCCTTTTAAATCGGAAAGTTTTACGTTTTTATCGACAAAAAGCCCTTCCATTTGATTAAACATAAAAAGGTGGGTCGCATCTACCGCTTCATACCTGTAACATCTGCCGGGCGCAATTACCCTCAGGGGAAGTTGTTTTTTTTCAAGGGTTCTTGCCTGAACGCTTGAAGTATGTGTTCTCGGAACCATTCCGTTAATAAGATAAAAAGTATCCCAGACGTCTCTTGCGGGATGGTCAGCCGGTATATTAAGGGCATCAAAATTATAATAGGCAGTTTCAATTTCAGGGCCTTCGACTATCTCGAAACCCATCGAAGTAAAAAAATCGGATGCTTCTTCTAAAACTGCGGTTATAGGATGCTTATGCCTTATTTCTATATAATTTCCCGGAATAGTCAAATCGATACCGCGTCCGCTTAAAAACTTGCCGCGTTCGGCAATTGAAAGTTCATCTTTTTTACTGTTGTAAATGTTCTCTATCCGGTTTTTGACTTCGTTGGATTTAGAGCCTATAATTTTCTTTTCTTCCGGCGAGTATAGATGAATATTGTGCAATATAGCGGCGATTTTACTTTTTTTGCCGGCAAAATCACGGAACCGATTCTCTAACTCGTCTAAATTTTTTGAAGAATTAAGAAGCTTTTCGGCATCTTCCGAAATTTTATTTATTTCGCTTATAATTTCAGGTTCACTATTCATATCGATATATTATTAATCTTTTTATATAAATTTTCAAGCGTGAATTTGCCTTATCTATAAAAAACCCGTAATTTAAAATATTTTAAATTACGGGTTAATATATCGGCAAACCGTTTTTCTGTTTTTAAATGGAATAATCAGGGTTTTAAAAAGGCATATCCTTCGGATTCCCTTAAAATTATTTCACCCTGCGCGGACGGAACTATCTTTACAAACGGATAAAGTTTGGAAACGGGAATATGCAGCTCATAGAGGCTGTTTGCGCACTGAGCAAGCTCTACGCCCATTTTTTTTAATTTCAATAAGGCTTTTTCACGGCCGTTTCCTTTGAAATAAATATGGGTTCCGGCGCTGAATGCCATAAGTTCAATTTTAATATGGCCTTTAAGCCTCGGGTCGTTTAATGCGTTAGTAATATTATCTATAATTTTGTTCATCCTGACTTTACTGTTTGCGTCTATTACGTAAATTGCATGATAAATTTTTCCGGGAACAGCGTGGGCGCCCATAGTATATTTTGGCGCTGTAGTTGAATTAGGATAATATTTTCTTACTCCCTTAACGTTATGCCAACCGTACCATCCTGAAGGGTGAACGCCGGGCGCAACCCCTCTCCATCCTGCAAATGCATTGGAAGCTAACGAAAATACTATCGCCGAAAACACTAAAACAGAAATGCTTAAAAGCAGTTTAATACTTTTGTTTTTCATTTCTCTTTTCTCCTTTTAAATTTAAATTAAATTTAGTCTATTAAACTTAAACTTTAGAACTATTTTTTATAAGTAAAATTTTCGGTAAACTCTTGCCCGCTTACGTCTGTAAGTATAAGTTTATAATTTCCGGGCTTTAAAGCTCCGGCAGTTTTTTTATTAATGGGCAGGCTTATATCCGCTTTTGCTCCAAGCTGCATTACCATACTGTATTTATTTATGAAAGCCCTGTTTACATATCTGTTATGTATAACCGCCATCGGCAGTTTTTCGATAGCTTTTTGATTCCATATATAAACCGGTTTTCCGGCGGAATCGTTAATCCGGGCTTTTATAATATAAGCGAAAGCGGCTCCGCTGCCGCCCGTTCTATAAACTACAAAATTCAGATTGCCGTTCGCAATTTTGGCGCCTGAAACAGACACCGCTAATTTCTTCCCGAAATTATGAAGATTTCCCCAAACTCCGCCCTGAAACAGCTGGTTGGTACCCATAGTTACCGCAATCGCAAATATGGCAAATACCGCATTCCATGCTTTAAAACCTTTTCCCCATAACGGGCCGTTTCCTATTAATCTATAAATAAATGAGTTTGCGGTTTTCGGCCAGATATTTCTTACTATATCGTCGAAAGACCACGTGCTGCCCGCAAAAAGTATTAACAAGCCGACGGTCATTTCTACCGAGCCGACCTGCCATTCGTCGAGGCAGGTAGCGCCTAGCCAACCTGAGCCGAATAAAATTCCGAAAGCGAGCGCAACCGCGCCTAATCCGCCGAGCCTTGAAAAAAGGCCGAATATTAATGACAATCCGACGAGAAATTCTATTACGGTAAACACGTTGAGGAATACTGCCAGTGCCTGCGGATGCAGGATTAAAAGATGGATTAAGCTTCCTACGCCCATGAAATTGCTGGCATGAGGCAGAAATGTATTAAACTTGTGGCCTACCCATAAAGGCGAATTCGGCTGAAGCTTTCCGCTTGCAAGAACTACCCTCCTCCATGCGGCCGAAAAGAACATCCAGCCTAAAACTAATCTTAACGGGATGGCCGCATAACCGAGAGAGCGGTATATCGAACTGTCTTCGATTTTATTTGGGTTTTTAGACATATATATTGCCCCCTATTATAAAATATAATTTATTATTAAATTAAGGCGCCGGGCAAATAAATTTTAGCGTCTTGCCCGACGCCTGTTATTATAAATTTATTTATAATTAAGGAGCGGTGAATCCGAAACGCTCGAATATTTTTAAACATTCTTTGCTTTTCAAGAAACTCAGCCATTCCTGGGCGGCTTTAGTATTGGGAGCGCCTTTAACCATGGCGCCGCCGTATAAAGCAACCGTATTTTCTTTAGCGGGAATATTGATTTCGGTAATAGGATTTCCTATCATTTCCTGAAATTTAGCCTCAGACTGCCATGTTACGCCGGCATCCGATTTCTTCTGCATAATCCTCATAGGGGTTTGGCGATGATGTATATGGGTTAAATAAACTCTGCCAGACTTTACTCCATAATTATAGACGGACTGCTCCAATTTTCTTCCGCCCGCTTTAACAAGCGAAGCCTTAATCTGGTGGGCTATGCCTTCAAATGCGGGATTAGGCATAGACAGTTTTAATTTAGGATTGCCGAGGCTTTTTAATCCGGTAATATGATACGGATTCCCTTTATACGTCATAATAGCAAGGTCGTTTTTTCCGTAGGTGACTATCTTTCCGGTCGTCATCCCTATTTTATCGGTAAAATGAAGTTTTTTTGCACCGGCCATATAGATATCCGGCGAAAAATGCATGGTCAGATTTCCGAGGGTAACGGCGTTATTGTGCTTCCAGACTCTTACCAGCATGCCCGGAGGAATCGTTATATAAAATACATGCTTAACATTTGGATATTTTTTCATAAATGCTTTTACGACATGGGGCAGCACGAAAAATATATTGCCTCCGATAAATATCACTAAACTTGACTTGGGATGCAAAGTAACGGCAGTAACGTTTCCGTGAAAATCCGGATTGTTATCGACCGTCATAGGACTGAAATGATACCCTTGATTTACCGACGGGTCTCCGTTTTTGCACCATGGCGGATATACGCCTTTAATACCAAGAGCAAAAGAAGTTTCGGACATAGAAGCGGTTAAAACAAAAACTAATGCAAAGCTTAGCGCCAGCATTCTAAACAAGCGAAATGAACGCATAATTCTTTAACCTCCAATTTTAATTTTTTGATTGATTTGAGTTTAGCCGATAATAATGTAAAAATGCCGAAGATTTAATTATCGCATTTAAAATATACTGCTTATAAAATATAAAAAGTTAATATCGAATAACAGCTTTAATTGGTGCCGAGGGCCGGAATCGAACCGGCACGGAACTAAGTTCCGAGGGATTTTAAGTCCCTTGCGTCTACCACTTCCGCCACCCCGGCAATTTATCAAATGCAAGGCGTACAAAAATAATAAGGATAACTTATCTTATAAATATATAATTTTACCGAATTAAGCTAAAAGATATATTACCAAATACCGGTCTCTAAATATTTATCTATCGCTACTGCGGCTTTTTTTCCGGCTCCCATTGCAAGTATGACGGTTGCGGCTCCGGTAACTATATCGCCGCCGGCAAAAACGCCTTTTTTTGTAGTTTTTCCGGTGTTCTCGTCTGCAATTATATAGCCCCACTTGTTTAAGCTCATTCCCGGCGTAGATGAAGGAACTATCGGATTTACGTTTGTTCCTATTGCAATAACCGCGGCATCTATCGGCGTAATGAACTCCGAACCCTTTATCGGTATCGGCCTTCTCCTGCCGCTTTCATCAGGCTCTCCCAGCTCCATACGCTCGCATTCAACGGCGGTAACGTTATGGTTTTCGTCCCCTATAAACCTAATGGGATTTATTAAAAATTCGAATTTAACGCCTTCTTCTTCGGCATGATGAACTTCTTCGAGCCTTGCAGTCATCTCTTTTCTGGATCTTCTATAAAAAATTATTGCATCGTCGTAACCGAGCCTTAAACCGGTTCTTACCGCATCCATTGCGGTATTGCCGGCTCCAAAAACGACTAATGTTTTGCCGCATTTAATCGGCGTATCGTATTCGGATTTATTATAGGCGCGCATTAAATTAACGCGGGTAAGAAATTCATTTGCCGAATAGACCCCGTTAAGCTCTTCTCCCGGAATATTAAGAAACTTAGGCGTTCCCGCACCGGTTCCTATAAAAACTGCGCTATATCCTCTTTCGTTAAAAAGCTCGTCTACTGTTATCGTTTTTCCTATTACTTCATTCGTAAATATCTCTACGCCCATATCTTCCAGAACTTTTAATTCCCTTAATAAAATCTCTTTGGGAAGACGGAATTCCGGGATTCCGTACATCAAAACCCCGCCTATTTCGTGAAGAGCCTCGAATATGGAAACGGAATAGCCCATTTTGCATAAATCTCCGGCTACCGTTAAACCGGCCGGTCCGCCTCCGACTACGGCTATTTTTTTGCCTTTTCCTTTATTAGTTTCAATATGAATATCGCCGTATTTAGATTCGTAATCCGCAACAAATCTTTCCAAATTTCCGATAGCGACGGAAAGCGTATCTTTTCTTTTGCCTATTGTGCAAACTTTTTCGCACTGGTCTTCCTGAGGGCAGACCCTGCCGCAGATAGCCGGCAAAGAATTATTTTCTTTAATTTTTTTCGCCGCTCCTAAAAAATCTCCTTCTTCGATAAGTTTTACAAAAGCGGGGATATCGATATTGACCGGACAACCCTCTATGCAGTAAGGCTTCTTGCACCGGATGCATCGTTTAGCCTCCTCCACGGCTTCTTCAGGGGAATATCCGTAAGGCACCTCCTTAAAATTATGTCTTCTTTCTTCGGGAGGCTGGCACCGCATCTCATGTTTTTTGATTTTAAGCCTTTCTTTCGTTTCTAAAGAATTCTGTCTGCTTGTATTTGCGTTTTTATCCATATCTTTATCTCTCTGGTTTTTTTACCGTATTATATAAAATTAATTAAGTAGGGTTATAATTTATGGTGCTCTTTAATATGGCACTCGTAAGAAGCTTTTTCTTCTTCTTTATAAAATTTGAGCCTGTTCATAAGATTATCGAAATCGACGAGATGCCCGTCAAAATCTGGACCGTCGACGCAGGCGAATTTCGTTTTTTTATCTACAAGAACCCTGCATGCGCCGCACATTCCGGTTCCGTCTATCATGATGGGATTTAAACTTACCGTCGTTTTAATAGATTTTTCTCTTGTAAGGTCGCTGACCGCTTTCATCATAATCACCGGCCCTATCGCAATAACCCTTTCTATCTGTATTTTCTTATCGTAAATAAGCTCTCTCAAAACATCGGTAACTATTCCTTTCGAGCCGTAACTTCCGTCGTTTGTGGCTACAAGAACTTCGTTGCTCGCCGACCTCATCTCGTCTTCCATTAAAAGCAGTCCTTTGCTTCTCGCTCCTATTATCGAAATAACATTATTTCCGGCTGATTTCATAGCTTTGGCTATAGGATATATTGCGGCGATACCGAAACCTCCCCCTACGCATACGACGGTTCCGAATTTTTCTATTTCCGTAGGAACGCCGAGCGGACCCACCACGTCGGCTAAGCTGTCTCCCACGTTCAGTTCGCTGAGCAAATGCGTTGTTTTTCCGAGCGTTTGAACCAGTATTGTAACCGTTTTATCGTTTTTGTCGGAATTTGCTATAGTAATGGGAACCCTTTCTCCGTTTTTATTAACCCTTAAAATTATAAACTGGCCGGGCAGGGCTTTTAACGCAACATCAGGAGCGGATATATTATATAAATTTATTCCTTCCCCCAGATTTTTTTTACCGACGATTTCATACATATTATTTAGTACCTCTCAAAATATAAAAATAAATTTAGACATATTGATGATGGAGGCGGCACTCGGAATTGAACCGAGGTATAGAGGTTTTGCAGACCTCTGCCTTACCGCTTGGCTATGCCGCCTTAAATATTACGGATTAATTATTTATTATAATACTTTTTTATTTTTTTTAAAATAAAAAAGTACTTGCCGGTTTTTATTACTTATAGAGCAGAAGGCTCTTAGCCCTTATTTTCCGGTCAACCTCAGGCAAGCGCGCTTTAAGTTTTTTGAAATTTATTCCTTCGGGCTTCGCATAAATAGAAAATGTACCGACTCTGTTAAATACGGTTTTTACTAAAGCTATGCCATTATTAAAAGATTTAAAGCTGAAAAGGCTGCTTCTTTCTATCCCGTTTTCGGAAATTAAAACCAATTTAACCTTTCCTTTTATTTTATTTATGTCGTTTATCACGTTTCCGTATTTATCTACGGAAACAATTTTAATTATAAAAGGTTTTCCTGCCGGAACTTTCGCGATATTCGTAGATATAAGGAATTTATTAAAATAGGATGGATAAATATCGATATTTTTACTGATAAAAACATGGGTTCTTCCGTCGTAATCCACTTCGAAATTAAGCCGGCTCGAACCTGCCCTGTCGGAAATAAAACTGAATTTGCCCGAACCGTTTTTGATATAATTTGCAGATATAATTCTCGGACGGACTTTAAAATTATCTCCGGTAAGATAAACTTTTATGTTTCCGTTTGTTTTAGGCATAAAACGTATAGGATTGCCGTACTGGTCCACTGCATAAACTTTAACGCCGAAAGGTTCGCCCGCCGTTGCTTTTAAGGGAGCCGATATTTCTAAATTATGAAAGGGGCCTGCGGCGACGTATATAGGAGAACTGATATTTTGAACGCCTTCGAAAGAAGCGGAAACAGAAATATTTCCGGCCTTTTTATACGATAAATCAAAATTGACCGCTCCGTTTTTAAATTCCGATGCGGGAATATCAAGCTGTTCCGTAGCGTTATTATTTCCTATGCTTACGCCTATATTCAGCCCTTCGTATTTATTTGCAAAATCGGTAATAACATTTCCGTAATCGTCCAACGCAACTAATTTAACAGTAAATTTGCCCCCTGCTGGCACCGTACCGGGAACGTTTATTCTGAAATTATTCAGCTTCCCGGGAAGAATAGTTATAGTTGTAAATGCATTTGCCCCGGCGGCAGCCGATAAAATAGAAATAAAAAATAAAAACAGGGCAATACGGTAAATTACTGCTTTTCTTGCATTCAAATTCATAATTGGGTTCCCTCTATATGATAATTATGCGGTAATATTTTATTACATATTTATCGTCTATTTTTTGAAATATTTAAATAATATTTAATTCGTCCGCTTAAAGGATTTAATTTTAAAGCTTCTTTAAAGTTATACTCGGCTTCGGAAAAATTTTTACTGCGCAGATATGACAGTCCTAAAATAAAATTAATCTGCCACATCCTCCTCTTGCTTAGCGCTTTTTTCGCATAGAATATAGATTCTTTATAATTTTTAGTCTCGTAACTGTCGAGAGCTGCGTTCGATAAAGCCATATAGTTGTCCGGATTCAGCATCGCCGCTTTTTTAAACATTTCCAACGCTTTGGCAAGATTATTTTTCTCAAAATAAAAAACCCCTTCTTTATTGTAAAAATCGGATTTTTTTACGTTGGATTCATTGGATAGTTTTTTATAAACGTTTTCTGCTATTTTTATTTTTTTTGCCGGTTTCATTTCTGTTTTTTCGACCGCTTCTTTTTTTTCGGGAGAATTAACGAACGGGTCTATCTTGCCGAAATTACCGGGCGGCAAAAGTCCGGCCTTTAATTTTGCGGCGGCGGATAATACCTCGTGCTTGTTTATTACGCATGCCGCCAAAATGGAAGAAAAAGAAACATCTTTTGCTTCATTAAAATTTTTGCTTATATAAAATTTTTTTAATTCTATTTTATAATTATATTCCAGCGTTTTAATAAGCGAATAAATATCCGCGGGCTTTCCCCGACCGGATACTTTAAATAAATAAACGGCCGTATTTTTATTTTTATTTATATGAATTAATTTGGCATAACGCAATTTTATGCCGTATTTTTTAGAAGCGTTTGCTATTTCGGAAATAAAATAGCCGTCGTTTTCGTTATAAGAATAACCGTATCTTAGAATCGGAAGTTCGATATTTTTAATGCTCTTAATGTTTTCGGCTATACGCTCCTGAATGCTCTTAAGATTAGCGAGCCTTATATTTATTTCCGAATCTATTTTTTTTTCTTTTGCGGTAAGAGTTCCGTATATCAAAAAAACTCCCGACGCGGAAGCTATAAAAACTAAAATAGCGATATAATAGATATTCTTTTTCACAAAAATAATATTCGCCGTAATTTAATAAGTTAATTTAAACCGCTTTAATATATTTAATACATTATTAATGAACTTTAGTCAATCAATTTTATAATAAGAAGCCATGGAAAAGTCCGTTTCGTAAACATCTACTCTTTTAACGGCTATATTAAATATTTTATTTATTTTTATTTTTTTTTCAAATTCTTCATATATATATCGGGCAATGTTTTCGGCGGAAGGATTCATTTCTTTAAAAAACCCGGATTCGTTAATAAATTTATGGTCGAGGGTTTCCACGACTTCGTTAAGGTATTTTTTAAGGAGTTTAAAATCTATAACCAGACCGATTTCATTTAATACGTCGGACGATACTACGAGTTCGACGCGCCAGTTATGGCCGTGAATGTTTTCGCATTTTCCGTTATAGCCCCTAAGCGCGTGAGCCGATGAAAAACCGGATAGGACTTTTAAATCATACATGTTTGTTAGGTTGATTAAAATCGTCGTTTATTTCGATTTCGGAACGCTTCCTAAGGTTAAGCAGCAGTCTTTTTAATTTAAGCGACAATTCTTTACCGTATTTCTTTTTTACGCTCTGCGTAATTTTTCCACTGTTTTCTATAGAAAACAAAAAGAAACGGAACCGTTCGCCGATAAAAATTTTTTCGCTCAGAATATTTTTTGCAAAAACTTTAAAATCCGTTTTATTTAATCCGAATTTCGCCAGAAATGAATTAAATGAGGTTTTTTTATGCAGCATTTTAAATTTTTTTTTAAAACCCGCCGTTAATTCGTCGATACTGCTTTCGGTTACCTTTAATCCTCCGGTTTTTTCTTCCTGCTTTAAAATCAGCATCCTGTTTATATAAAAACTTAAAATGCGCTTTAATTTTGCTTCAGATACCGTTTTATTAAAATTTCTGTATTTTAAATTATTTATAGCATTGAAATTATATAAAAAATACAATTCGTTTAACGTTATCGGCGTATTATTTACGGAAGCGGCAATTTCATCCGCTAAAAAACCGTAAGAACTTGCGGCGGAAAACGATAGAATCATAAGGCATAGAAATGAAATTCCTAAAGCATTATTTTTTTTATTTATTATTTTTCTTTCCATTAATTTTAATAGAAATTATTTGCGATATATTATAAAATTTTGACTATGAACTATCCTTTTTCTGCTATATTCTATATTTTAATCTTATCATTATTTTTATTCTTTTTGTATATCTTTTTATATAAAAATATACAAACATTATTTGTTAAAAATAAATTCAGGGAATACCGAGATAAAATAGAAAATTATTTATATATATTAAACAATATAATGGACGGATTGGCAATTATAGACGCGGATAAAAATATTTTATTCGTCAACGGAGCTTTCAATAAAAATATCAGGTCGGCAAGAAATCAATTGAATATCGTTGAATTCGATGCTTTGACAAGAAATTTGGAGCTCAATTCTTTAATCGACAGTGCCGTTTCCGACATAAATTTTAAATATATCGAAAAAAAACTTTCCTATTACGACAGGGCGGAAGAAAAAATAATTAACTGCATTATATTAAAAATAGAATCTTCCGGCGAATACGCAGTTATCGTCAGAGACATAACATACATTCAAAAAATTGAAAATGCGCGCACGGCGTTTATCCAAAATATATCCCATGAATTAAAAACTCCGATAACCGCGATAACGGGTTTTGCCGAAACGTTAAAGAACGGGGCCATCGACAATCCCGGCGTCAGAATCAAGTTTATAGATATAATATATCATCATGCAAAACGCCTTAATTATTTAATCGACGATTTGATTACGCTGACTAATATAGAAACCGAAAAATCCCGCATAAAATACGAAAAAATTTATATTAAATCCGGCATAAAAGATTTATTGGTTCTATTCGAAAAAGAAATAAAAGAAAAAAAACTAACGGTAATCGATAATATATCCGATATTTCCTTCGTTTCCGACCCCGTAAAAATTAACCAAATTATAACAAACTTAATTCAGAACGCCGTTAAATATACCGATAACGGCGGAACGATTAAGCTCGAAGGATGTGTTGCGGACGCTAAAGCCGCCGCAGATTTTATTTCAAATATAGGAGATGCGTCCGTTTTATGGGATAATCTTCAGTTCAAAGAAAATTCGGACGAATTCTTTTTCTTTTCGATAGAAGACGACGGCAAAGGCGTAAACTACGCTAATCTTCTCAGGCTCGGCGAGAGATTTTTCAGGGTGGACAGTTCGCATGACGATATAAATAAAGGAACCGGATTGGGTCTTGCTATAGTAAAACACACGCTAAGGCTTCTTAGAGGCAGTGCGGTAATTAAAAGCAGTCTGGGGAACGGTTTTATATTTTCTTTTATAATACCGTGGGCAGAAAGCGATTTTAAACAAAATTAACTTTTGGAACGGAAGATATTAGCTTGTTTTTATATAACAATTCCGAGTAGAGATTGAATCCTCTAATTTCGTTTTTTCCGAGGTCGAAGCTTAAACATTCCGTCCAGTAGTCGATGAGTTCTTCGTAAGATATAAACTTATATTCGTCTGATTTCGATATAGATATAGCGGCTTCTCTAAACCTTGAAACAGCCGTTCTTTTTGATTCGATAAGAAACGCGTATAGGATTTCGAACTCATTCTTGTTTTTATCGTAAGCCTCTTTGTTTATTATAAAAAGGGCAAAAACAAAAGGATATCCCGTATATCTGTACCATAAATCAGCCAAATCATAAGCAAAATAACCTTCGGGAATATGTTTTGCCAGCTTTAAAGCATTATTTCCTATATGCAGAAAAATTCCTCCTTTTATTGCCTCGCCGCCTGCAACCGGTCCGAGTTTCAGTTCTAATTTATCATCCGGCTTTAAAGTAGTAAATTTTATTTTGTTTAAATCCATTTTATATATCTCGGCGAGTAAAACTTTCAGAAGATTTATAGATGTAAGCGTTTCTGGAGTAACGCATATCGTTTCGTTTTCGTTAAAATCTTCAATAGGCTTCGGGGAAAAAAGATAAATGCTTTTTACTTTTTTTTTGGAACTTATGGAAAGGTCGGGAAATATGTAGGAACGTTTATAATTTAAAATATAATAAAAAGAGGATGAGGGGCTGATATCTATATTTCCGGCTTCCAGTTCCCCGTTTAAAAAAGCGGGGCTCCCGGAAACAAAATTCATAAAATTTATTTTATTATCGTTTTTAAGCGCTTTTTTTAAATAATAATATATCGGATATACGTTAAGATAATTTATTTCCCCGATACGGATCATCTGCCGGCTCCGGTATTATCGTTCGGGCTTAACTCCGATATTGCGGCAAACAGGTAGTCCGGGTTGTATGTTTTTAATTCTTCAAAGGTATGGTTGCCTGAAGCCACGCTGCAAATATGGATACCGGCATTTTTCGCGGCCTTTATGTCTATCGGAGAATCGCCTATTAATATCGTAGAAGTTTTAGGAACGGCTGTTTTCTCGACAATCTTATTTATCATTTCGGGAGAAGGCTTCCCTTCGAGTCCGTCGAATACTCCGTAAACATAATCGAAAAAACCGTCTATTTCCAAATGTTCCAGCAATTTTCTGGATATCGAACCTGTTTTATTCGTAGCTACGCTTAAAGATTTTTTTTCTTCTTTAAGGTATAAAAGAAGTTCTCTAACCCCTTTAATTAATGATGTTTTTTCAAAACATACTTCTTTATATCTGTTTCTGAAAAGAGCTATTGCTTCCTCTTCATTCTCTTTCCCGAAAAGCCGGCCGAGAAGGCCTTCTAACGGGACGCCCACATAAGAATTAGACTCCTCGAAAGTTATATTTCTGCTTTGAAATCTTGAGAATACGGCATCGAAAGCATCGTTAATGGCCTCGAAAGAATCTATCAGCGTTCCGTCTAAATCGAAAATTATGGAATCATATCGTTTTAAAATTTTAAAAAACCTCTCATAAATTCGGCGGTCTCTTCTGGAATAGCGGTATTTATCGACATGCCTGTTCCTATCTCGAAACCTGCCTTCATAGTTAATCTTGGGATAATCCTCAGACTCCAGTGATAATAATCCTCTTTTTCATCGGCTATCGGCGGATTGTTAAATACGAAATTATAATCCGGGTCGTTCAATGCATCATGCATGCCCTTAAGGATTTTTTTTACTATGACTGCTAAATCTTTGGTTTTATCTACGGACATATTCGAAAAGCACGGTTCGTGCGATAAAGGCATTATCCAAGTTTCGAACGGGCTCGCAGAAGCAAAAGGGTGAAAAACTATAAAATCGCCGGTTTGCAGTATGATTCTCCTTCCGTCCACGATTTCAGCCTGTATCATATCGCAGAATATGCATCTGCCGACCTCGTCGTAATAAAATCTTGCTTGGGATATATTGTTTCTTAAAGAAAGGGGGATTACAGGGGTGGCAATGATTTGCGAATGCGAATGAACTATAGATGTCCCTGCATTGGCGCCGCTGTTTTTAAATATTATGATATATTTAAACTTAGGGTTTACGCGTAAATTCAAGTATCTTTCCCTGTACATTAAAAAAAGCTCCTGTATCTGCTTGTCGGAAAAAAACGGCAGTTGTTCATTGTGTTTAGGAGTGTCTATTACGACTTCGTGCGCGCCTATTCCGGGTTTCGTTCTGAAAACTTCCGTAGCTCTCGGGAAAAAGTATCCCGAAAAATCCGGATTAACTGCCCTCATCTCCTCATATACTCTGGCATTTTCTTCGAAATTAAGGGAGAGTGCGGCAAACTTATTAGGAATAACCCTGACCCACCATCCCTTAGAGTTAGGATTTGTACCTAGGGTTCTATACGATGCCGTCTCTTGAGGCGAAAGATATTCGTTTCCGGAACAAAACGGACAGTCCTTGGAATATTCCTGAAGATTTGCCTCATTATCTTTTTTAGGCGAGAAACCGCCGCCGAACTCGTGAGGCCTTCTTCTTCTCTCGGTAGCAATTATGACCCATTCCCTTGTTGTTGGGTCCTGTCTTAATTCGGACATATATTATGAATTTATACTGTTTCTATTAAAAATGAAAAATCAGCCTACATAATTATTATACAAAAATTCGTAAATTTTACAAGAATTATTAACCGCTCCGAAATCGAAACGGGTATTTTTATTCCAAACGGCGAAAGGCTCGTTTTGCTCTCCGCCTATGCCGCCGTGGGCGCCCATCTGGTTTTCGAAATTAATTACGTTTCTGCCGTCGTATTCCCCGAATAATATTAAATCTCCGGAATTTTTGAATTTAGAAAATTTTTCTAAAGATAAAAAAGCGGCGTCTCTTTCATTAACATTTTTGCAGCCTTCCGCAATATATTTTATAGTAGGGGGCATATTTTTACCGTTTCGGTTATTCAAGTAATATGAATATTCATAAAATTTTTTATCTGCATTATCGTAAATAACGGTTTCTCCGGCGTTATTAACTCCCGCGATAAATCCTATGCCCTTTATGCAGGATAGCATTGCAGTCAATCCGCCGAATTTTTTTTCCACCCCTTCTACGGACATTCTTTGCGTATTGCCCGAAAAGTATATATTAGCCATCGGTCCCGAATCCATAATATAAATTATTTTGTCGGTTGTTCTCCAGTCTATTTTTTCATCGTACTCATTTTCTTTTTGCAATCCAATCCTGCCGGTAAATTTATCAAAAATTTTACTGCAGGTTCCTTTTTTAAAAAAATCGCCGATATATAAAAACAATCTTTTAAAGACGGCGTTATAACCGGTATCGAATTCATAAATTTTGAAATCGCCGCCGGTATAATCCTGAATCACGTTTTTCAGCATTTTACCGCCGTTTAATCCGGAGAAGGGTATAGACGGCGTGTGCCCGTGGTCCGATATAATAAAAAAATCGTATTTTCTTTCCGCTTTTAGTATGGCTTTATAAATATGGAAGAGCTTTCTGTCTATAGCCTTTAAAGTTCTTAGAGCGCTGTATGAATAAGGCCCCCTGTGGTGCGAAAGCTCGTCGTAACCTATATAATCGAGATATATCGAAGGAACTCCTCTCGATATATCCATAATGGCCCCGAACGTTTCTATTTCTTTAAATATAACATTAGACATTGCTCTCGCAAAAGGAAAAAAACCTTCCGGCCGCACGCGCCTGTTCTTAAGTATATCAGTTATTCTTTCGCCTATTTCAAATACCGCCTCAAAAAAAACATAAAAAAAGGTTTTTAGGAAAGTAAAAATATGAAAAACGAAAACTATGAAAATATCGAAATTCCTTACCCTTTTTTTAAACAAATATCTTATCGAAAAAGTAGAAAGAGTAAATGTTGAGCGTGACGCCCCGCCCGAAAATAAATTAACATAACTTGAACCGCCCGTTAAAAGACCGCGGCTGTTTTTTGCAAGGAGCTCCTCGATGCGCCCTGCGCTTTCGGGCTTTTTGAATATAATTTCTTCGCCCGTTTCTCTTTCTATCCATCTGAATCCCGGAATATTATCGTTATCCCCGTATAAAAGCCCTGCCTGAAAAAAAGGGGTGTCGCTCGGAACTCCGGTAAAATACTTTTTGAAAAAATATTCGTCCGACCCGATAATCTTTTCCAAGTGCGGCATTAAATTGAGCGATAACGCCTTTCTTAAGGCCTCGTAGGAAAGGCCGTCTATCTGAAATATTATAAAACCTTTTTTTTCTAAAGGCTTTTTTACTTTTATTTTCCTTATAGATTTTTTAAATATATTTAAAAAATTTATTCTCATAATTTTAATTATCTTCTCTTTCGAAAAAATAGTTGGAAAGAAAAATCATTAAAACCAAAAATAATAAAATAAAAATAAAATCCCATACTGCGGGAGTTTCAGGTATAAATAAATTTATCTTTTTATTGTAAAAAAAGATATACTTCAGTAAATCTACCGAATAAGTAACCGGATTAATATATGCAAGTATTTTTAAAAAATCGGGGAACCTTTTTATGGGATAAAGAGCTCCGCTCACAAAAAACATCGGCTGCACTATCAGATTTATAATTGAATTGAATCCCTCGAAAGAAGTCATTTTTGAAGCTATAACTATACCGAATGCCGTTATTGCCGATGAAATCAAAAAAAGGGATACGACGGCCGATACTAATACGGTTAAGCTCAGTTTGATGCCGATAAGCGGCGCGAATGCAAGCATTATAACAGCCTGAGCGGTGCTGACTATGCCGCCTGACGTAATTTTAGCAAGTACGAAGGTCTTTCTTGAAACTGGGGAAACGAGTATTTCTTTCAAAACGCCGAATTCCCTGTCCCAAATTATTGATATCGAGGAAAAAATAGACCTGAAAAGAACCGTCATTACGAGTATGCCGGGAAATATAAACTGCATATAAGAACCGCTTTTAATTTTAACCATGGTAGAAATGCCGTAACCTACGAATAAAAGCCATATTACAGGCCTTGAAAGGTCGGTAATAAGCCTCGATTTCTGCCTTATAAATTTCAAGATTTCCCTGTTGTTTATCGCGATAAAAGCTCGGAATTCCGTTTTCATAATATTATTTTTTACAAGTAATTAAAAATTCGGTTTTGGAAATAAGTAAATCGTCTTTTAAATTTAAAAATTTAAAATAATCGTTTAAACCTTTATGAAATTCTATGGAAGCGATTAATTTTCTGCTTAAAATATCGTTTTTTACAATCTCCAATTCATTTTGAACTAATAAAAAAGCGTTTTTTAACGCCTCGGGGCTGGAGCTCCCCTCGCTGCCCTTAAAAAATACAAACGTGAAAGGTATTATCTTTATATCCTTAAAACCGCACGATAACAGAAAAGCGGGCAATTTTTTCGAAATCAATCTGTCTCCCCCTTTTAATTTTTGATATTCGGAATAAATTCGAAATAATTTTTTGGAACTTTCGGGAAGGTCCGGATAAAATATATTCATATCGTCTTCGATATCGGCTATAATTAATAGTCCGCCGTCCTTAATTATTCTTTTAATTTCGGAAAGAAAAATATCCGACAGGCTGACATGCTGAAAAACGTATCTTACGAAAACTGCATCGAAAACGGAATCTTTAACGGGTATATTCCTGCCGTCGGCATTTATATATGCGGTGTTTTCGGCATTGTTTAAATAACGGGCGGCCTTTAAAAAATCTTGAGCTAAATCTATGCCTATAATCTTCGAAAGATTCCTTTCTTTTAATAAATACGGCAATATTCCTACGCCCGTTCCGATATCCGCGACGCTCTTGCCGTCAAACGGGTAGTCTAAACTGTTTATCTGATGTAAAAGGTGTGGGGCGGTTAAATATGACTGATAAGCCATATATCGAACATCCGGGGAAAAATCTTGCGACAAAGCCGTATTAAAAAATTGTCTGCAATTCAAGCAACCTTCCTAAAAAATATTTTTTAAATTTATAGTCTGCATCCTTTCTTTGCCGACGGACAGCATGTTTATGCGCAAACCGGTAAGGTCTTCTATTCTCAGAATATATTTCTGGGAATTTACGGGCAAGTCTTTAAACGATTTTATACGGGATATATCGCCGCTCCACCCTTCCATTTCTTCATAAACGGGGATTGCCTTATCGTAATCCGCGGAAGAAAAAGGCAGATGGTTTATAATAGAACCGTTCAGTATATAACCTGTGCATATATTTATTTTCCCTAATCCGGATAAAACATCGAGTTTTGTCACGACCGTTCCCGTAACGCCGTTTAAACGTCCGGCTTCTTTAATTAAGTTCACGTCGAACCAGCCGCATCTTCTAGGCCTTCCCGTAACGGATCCGAACTCCTCCCCCTTATCTCTTATTATCCTGCCTTCCTCGCCTTTAAGTTCCGTCGGAAAATAACCTTCTCCCACTCTCGTCGTATACGCCTTAGTGATGCCGATTACCTCGTCTATTTTCGTAGGGCCTAGGCCTATTCCCGAAAGAGCGGAACCGCCGACGGTGTTAGACGAAGTGACATACGGATATGTGCCGTGGTCGACGTCTAAAAATGTTCCCTGCGCCCCTTCAAGCATAACGTTGTAACCTTTATCCAGCCTCTCGTTGATAAATATCGAAGAATCTATTAAGAATTCCTGGATTTTCTCGCCGTAATTCAAATATTCCTCTATCAAATCGTCGGGATTGAATATATCCTCTCCGAGAACGTTTTTAAATAGATAATTCTTTTCTTTAAGGCTTAAAACAATCTTTTTATATAGAATATCTCTGTTGAGCAGATCTACGGCCCGAATACCCAGCCTTGCAACCTTGTCTTCATATGCGGGGCCTATTCCTCTGCCGGTAGTCCCTATCATGCCTGCGCCCCTCAATCTTTCCCTCGCTATATCTAACCTCTTATGGTAAGGCATTATAATATGAGATTTATATGAAATAAAAAATCTGTCTTTGATGTTTATTCCCATGGACTTTAAATCTTCAAGCTCTTGCAGAAGCACTACAGGGTCTATAACGACCCCGTTGCCTAAGATGCAAATTTTTTCTTCGTTTAATATTCCTGAAGGAACTAGCCTGAAAACAAGGCTTAAATCTCCGCTTACGACGGTATGCCCTGCGTTATTCCCCCCCTGGTAGCGCGCTATTATATCGGCATCTTTTGCCAACAAATCTACTATTTTCCCCTTTCCTTCGTCTCCCCATTGAAGACCGACGACAATAATATTTTTTTTTCTCATAAACGATATAGATATTTAATTTAAATTTAGATTAATTATTTTCTAAGTATTTTTTAAGAACCGAAACGGTTTTAAAATTTTTTTCTTTACCGGTATAAATATTTTTTAACAAGATTTTTTTTCCGTTCATATATATAATGTTTTTAATATTATTTTCTTTCATATATTTTACGGCATCCCGATATGCGTAATCCATAAAATTGGATTCGGCGGTAAAGCCTTTTTTCCGTAAAAAAACGATGAGCCCCGCTTCCGATTTTTTATCCATAGTCTTATTGAAAACAAGGTAATCTTTCTCTTTATAACCGCAAGCCGTAAAATCGGCATATTTGCATAAAATATCTAAATTTACCGCAAATCCGGCTCCTGCGCAATTCTCCCCGAACCTGCCTATTAAATTATTATATCTGCCTCCTCCGAAAATTTCATAACCTACATTGGGCGCAAAACATTCGAAAATCGTTCCCGTATAATAGTTGAGACCCCTTATCTCGCCTAAGTCTATAGTAATATATTTTTCAAGCTTATACGATTTTATATAAGAAACAACCCGCTCTAAATTCTCTAAAGCATTTTTTGACGCTTCGTTGCATGCCATTTTCCATGCTTTTTTAATAACCGATTTTTCCCCGAATATAAAAGGGAGCTCGCTTATCGCTTCTTTTTTGCCGGAAGGCAAAGATATGCCGCCTAGAAAATCATGCAAACCGGAAGAATCTTTCCTTAATATAAATTCTTCTATTCTTTTTTTGTACGGCGCTTCTATGTCCGAAACTATCCCTCTAAAAAATTCGACGTTGCCTATATCTACGCTAAAATCTTTTATATTGAGGCGCTTAAGCGATTCGATGCCCATAATTATAAGTTCGGCATCGCTCTCTGGACTTTCCGGTCCGACTAATTCCGCTCCGACTTGCCATATTTCCCTGGGCTTGCCGAGAACCGGGTCGAAATTTCTCAGAACGGGGCCGCTGTAAGAGAACTTATAGGGCAGAACGATAGAATTTTTTAAAGCGGAACTGAGTCTTCCTATCTGAGGCGTAAAATCGCTCCTGAAAGACAGCATTTCTCCGGTGCTTGTATCTGCAGCCTTAAACAGTTCGGCAGATTCCGAACTCATTAAAAACACGTCTAAAAAATCTATGCTTGGAGTTATAACCTTGCTGTATCCCCATTTTGAAAATTCTTCCAGCAATATATCTGCGGTTTCATTTATTAATTCCGTTTCTCCCGGAAGAAAATCCCTTGTTCCCTGGGGCGGCTGGGAAGGAATTATCGGATTTTTTCTATTCACTATAATTCTAAATATTTAGCTTCGGTTATATTCGGTTCGGCTTTTAATTCATTAATTACGGCATTATCGACCGCGGAATCTAATTGCAATATCGAGATAGCCTTATCCAGATGCCTTCCGAGATGCATTCTTGCAATATTTATTTTATTCTTGCCGAGAACCTTTCCTATCGAAGCTATAACGCCTGGCATGTCAAGATTGAATATGACCAATATATGCCCTTCGGGAATAGCCTCTATAGAATAATCGTCTATTTTAACTATCCATGGATTTTTTTTGCCGAATATAGCGCCGGATATGCTGAAAGTTTTAACATCCGTAGTCGCGGCAATAGATATCGAGCTTGTGTAATCGAATGCCTGGTCCGATTTCGATTCGATAACCGATATGCCTCTTTTTTTTGCGACTTCGTTTGCATTGACGTAATTTATATCCTCTCCCAACAGCGGATAAAGAATCCCCTTCACGACGTTAGGAGTTATAGCTCCGGTATTATGCGCTGAAACGGCGCCGTTATAGTCTATTTTGATATTTGTAATTCCGCCCGTTATAATGCTTCCCAACAGCCTGCCTATTTTTTCCCCTAGATTCAAATAGGGTCCTATAATTTCCGCATCTTCTTTAGTCACCGAAGGAACGTTGACGGCATTTTTTATCGTGCCGTTTATAAGATAATCGGCGATTTGATGGCATATAGCCACTGCCACGTTAGTCTGGGCTTCCTCGGTAGATGCTCCAAGATGCGGGGTAGCGATAAGATTGTCTAAAGTTAAAAGAGGATTATTAACGGGCGGCTCTATTTCGAATACGTCCAATGCGCATGCGGAAACCTTGCCTGATTTAAGAGCCTCGTATAAATCGGCCTCGTTGATTATGCCTCCTCTTGCTATATTAAGGAGTTTCACGCCGTCTTTCATTTTAGATATGGTTTCTTTATTTATCATTCCTTTAGTTTCTTTTACCAAAGGAGTATGAACGCTTATATAATCCGATTTTGCATATATTTCTTCTAAACCGACAAGATTTATTTCCAGTTCTTTGGCTTTTTCTTTTGATAAAAGCGGGTCGTATCCTATCGGATTCATTCCGAAACACTTTGCCCTGTTATAAAGAACCTGCCCTATATTGCCCATTCCTATTATTCCGAGAGTTTTTCCGTAAACTTCCGTACCTTGAAATCTGCTCTTTTCCCACTTGCCTTCTTTAATCGAAAGGAAAGACTGGGGTATATGCCTCGACATGGCAAGAAGCATCGCAAATGTCAGTTCCGCCGTAGTTACCGTATTTCCTCCGGGCGTATTCATAACTACTATGCCGGCGGCGGTTGCCGCCGCTTTATCGACGTTGTCTAAACCGCTGCCCGCCCTTCCTATGACCTTAAGATTTTTTGCCGCTTCTATAATATCCTGAGTAAGCTTGGTGGCGCTTCTGATAACGATGCCGTCGTATTCGTGGATTATCTGCTTCAGTTCGTCGGGTTTCAGCCCCGTTTTAACATCCACCCGAATCTTGCCCGTATTAGCTAATATATCTATGCCTTCTTTGGAAAGTTTATCGCTTACGATAACCTTAAACATCGCTTATCTCCCGTATTATACGTAATTAATTAATGGTAAATGGTTAATCCGCAAAATTTATTCGCCGAAAAGAGCTTTCTGGGCGGCTTTAAGTCCGCTGCCCGTTTCAAATTTATAACCGAGTTCTTTTAATACCGCCTCTAATGCAGAAATAGCGGTTATGACGTCGAAACATCCCGCATAGCCGAGATGGGCTATCCTGAATATCTTGCCTTTAGCGGCATCCTGGCCGCCCGCTATCGTAATTCCGTATTTTTCTCTTATAAGTTTTGTTATTTTACCGGCATCTATGCCTTCCGGCGCCCAAACCGCCGTAAGAGCATTCGACGGTTCGCCTGCCGTATAAAGTTTTAATCCCATCGCCTGCACTGCGGTTCTTAACGCATTAGCAAGATTTGCATGTCTTTTAAAAACTTTTTCAAGCCCTTCTTCCTTAATTTCCCTTAATACTTCCCTTAAACCGACTATAAGCTGAACGTTAGGAGTATAGGCATTCTGATTTTTTTCGAGAGATTTTTTTTCTTTTTTAAAATTAAAATAATATTTCGGAAGCGTAGATTTCTCTACGAAACCCCATGCCTTTTCGCTCAAGGAAGCAAACGCAAGTCCCGGAGGAAGCATAAGCGCCTTTTGCGAACCGGTTACCACAACGTCTATGCCCCATTCGTCCTGAGGAACGTTTGTTACGCCGAGAGCAGTAATTGCATCTACTACAAGTATGGTATTCGGCTTTTTTTTAATTATATCGGCAATTTCTTTTACGGGATGATAAACGCCCGTGGACGTTTCGGACGCCTGTATGTAAACGGCTTTTATTTCGGGGTCTTCGTTTAACGCATTTTCGATTGACTTTGGAGAAACGGTATGTCCCCACTCCACGTCTATAGCTTTTACGTTAACCGAATATGCTTTGCAAATATCGAACCATCTTTCTCCGAATTTCCCCCCTCTGACGGCAAGCGCATGGTCTCCCGCCGAAAGAAGATTAGACACGCAGCCCTCCATCGCTCCGGTACCGCTTGAAGTGAATATTAAAACCTCCTGCTTCGTCTGAAAAAGATATTTCAAATTATCCCTTACTTCCTGAAGTATAACCGAATATTCCGGTGCGCGGTGATGAACTATAGGAAGCGCCATATCGGCTAAAGCGCGTTCCGGCACGGGAGTCGGTCCGGGCGCCAATAAATACTTTTTCTGCATTTTTAACCCCTTAATAAAATTATTAAATTATACAAATTTACAAAATAAACTTATTATGTTATATTTAAACCATTTAATACTTAACCAAATTTAAGAAAAATTGTCAAGAATTTATAAAAAATTTATAAAATTTCTTTGATAAATTTGACATTTACGCTAATCGGCATTATAATCATTAATGTCTAATATTTTAATTGCTTGAATTGCTTAAGCATTTAAACATAAATGAACAAATTATATACTAACGAATAATGAGAAAAATTAATCTGCTTTATATTTTTTTTACCGCAATATTTACCGTCTTTTTAATTTCCGATTGCTATGGTTCGAATCTAAACGGCGATGCTAATTTCGTAAAAATAAAATTCAAAACCACTTACAATAAAAATAAAAAACCTGACAACGACGGTTCCGCTAAAGTAACGGTAATATCGTCTTCCCCCATAGCGTCCGGCAATAATACTATAGATATTAATAAAATCAATAAAAACCGAACATCGGACTATCGGACTACAGTAGCGGCGGCAGGAAACGTCCAAACCGACCCTGCAAATTATAAAAATGAAAGCGTGAAAGCCGGCTCCGGTAAAATTCCCGCAAATTCTTCTAATCTTACGGATTCGGGTCTTTTAGCAAAAAAAGGGGATTTTAATAATTATCAATATCAAAAAAATTTGTCCCATATATTTCCGATGATAATAAACAAAGAAATAATACATTATATACATTTTTATCAAACCTCGGGAAGAAAGTTTTTTAAATACGCGCTTTCAAGGTCGGAAAGATATATCCCTATGATTAAAAAAGTTTTCAAAAAACTAGGACTGCCTAACGATCTGGCTTATCTAGCGATGGTTGAAAGCGGTTTTTCCCCCACCGCATATTCTTATGCCGGAGCGAGCGGCATGTGGCAGTTTATACCGTCAACCGGAAGAATATTCGGCTTGACTATAAACTGGTGGGTCGACGAGAGAAGAAATCCTGTGGAATCTACATATGCGGCCGGCGAATATTTAAAAGACCTTTTTAACAAATTCGGCTCCTGGTATCTTGCCGCAGCCGCTTATAATTCCGGAGAATTAACTATAGAAAGAGCTTTGTCGTTATATCCGGGAGGGGATTTCTGGACGATATCGCAAAACAGGCCGTATCTTTTACCCGGACAGACACGAAGATACGTTCCGAAAATTATTGCGGCCGCAATAATTGCAAAAGACCCTCAAAATTTCGGATTTCATAATATAGATTATAAAAAACCGATTAAGTTTAAACAGGTAAACGTTCCTTATTCGGCAAGCCTGTACAATTTAGCCAAATGCATAGGCATATCCGAATACATGCTTCATAAAATGAATCCCGAACTGTTAAGAAACGCGACCCCTCCCGACGACCCGGGATTTATGCTGAATATACCGGCGAAAGATTACGGCAGGTTTATAAAAAACTTTAAATACGTTAAAAAATATGCTGTTAAACAGCCGAGAATCGTCTATACGGCTTATTCCAGACCTAAGAATAATACCGTTTATACCGTCGAACCGGGAGATACCCTTCTGGGGATAGCTTCTAAATACGGCGTGCCGCTTGGGACTATCGAAAGATACAACGGGCTTAATAATTATTCCATACTTAAAGTAGGCGAAAGAATTACTATTCCTGGGACGGCAGGCTCCCGTATATCTTATGCCGGCACCGGAAAAAATTACGGCAATGCGGGCTTGACTTACATTATAGTAAAACCCGGCATGACTTTATGGAGCATATCCCAAAAATTTCACGTATCCTTGAATTTTATTAAAAACATAAATCATATCAGGGGAAACGATATCCGTTTAGGCGAAAAAATATTTTTAAAAGGCGGCGGCAATCCGAATATTAAATATTCGTATATCGGTAACGGCGGCCCTAAAAAAACGGAAGCCGGATTATTGCATTACAGGGTAAAATTCGGCGATTCTCTTTATGCTATTTCGTCAAAATTTCACGAAAACGTTAAAAATATCATGGCCGCGAATAATATAAAAAATCCTAATTCTATTTATCCCGGCGAAGTCCTTAAGATAGCCAGATAAAAATGATATCGTTCGATGAAGCGTATAATATAATCAATTCCGCGGCTATATATTTAAAACCGGAAAACATACCCCTGCTGGATTCGTTAGGCAGAGTTTCTTATTCAGATGTCGTATCCAAGGTCGATTATCCGGCCGAAAACAACTCGGCAATGGATGGATACGCCGTAAATTCAAACCTCGTTTCAAAAATAAATAACGCCGGTTTAAAATTAGAAATAGATAAAAAAGTTATATATGCAGGAAGCGGATTGAAAACCCCTGTAAAACACGATTCGGCAGTGCGCATAATGACGGGAGGATACCTTCCCGAAATGCTTGACGCCGTGATTCCGGTTGAAGATGCCGCAGTCGAAGACGGCCGCCTGATTATAGAGTCCCCAATAAAGCCTGATAAAAATGTCAGGAAAAAAGGCGAGGATATAAAAAACGGAGGCTTAATCTTAAATAAAAACACAAGATTAACCCCTGAAAACATATCGTTGCTTGCATCGTGCAATATTAAAAAAATAAGGGTGTATGAAAAAATACCCGTATCGATTATTTCTACCGGCAACGAAATAATCGATTTTAACCGTAAGCCTAAATACGGCAAAATCTATAATTCTAACGGGATACTGGCTGAAAACTTTTTACTGCAAAACGGATGCGCCGTTTTAAATAACGCCGTATGCAAAGACGATTTAAAAGAAATAAAAGAAACTTTATCGCATGCGGCAAAAATTAGCAAAATAATAATAACTTCCGCCGGCGCTTCTTTCGGCGACAAAGATTTTACCGAAAAAGCACTCGAATCCGTCGGATTCAAAATTAAATTCAGGCAGGTCGCTATAAAACCGGCAAAACCGTTCTCATTCGGGTTGATTAATAAAAAAATACCGGTTTTTATGCTCCCGGGAAATCCGCTAGCCTTTTATACGTGCTTAGCGGTGTTCGTTAAGCCTTTTATTAACCGCCATATTAAAATAAACAGCCGCATGCGGGTAATTAAATCTAAATCCGCATTCGAGTATATTAAGAGCAATAAAAGAAGAGAGTTTATACCCGCGCGTACTTTTTATAAAGACGGCGCCGTATATTCGGAAATCTATAAAAAATCCGGACCTGCGATGGTCAGTTCTCTCGGCTATATGAATTCCATAATATCGGTTCCGGAAAATGTTTCTAAGGTAGTTAAGGAAGATTTACTTGATACCTACCAGATATAATAAATATGCCTGATATGAAAAAACATAAAATCTTAATCGTCGATGACGAGCAAAGCTTGGTTTACGTATTAAAAAAACTTCTGGAGGACGAATTTATTATCGATACCGCTTCGGACGGTGAGGAAGCGGTATCGCATATAGAGCGTAATAATTATTTTGCGATATTTTTGGATATAAGGATTCCAAAAATTAACGGCATGGAAGTATTGGCTTATACAAGAAAATTAGACGACAAGCCCAACGTTATAATTATGACCGCCCAGAATACTATGGTAAACGCTATAGACGCTATGAAACAGGGCGCGTACGATTATATAACGAAACCTTTTGAATTGGAAGAAATTCTGGGCATAATAGAAAAAATAAAAAAGAACGATAATTTAACGGATAAAAAATCAGAAAAGTCTGAAGATTTTCTCGATACCCTGCTTGTAGGCAAATCCAAAACTATGCAGGAAGTCTTCAAAACTATAGGTAAATTGTCGCATAACAACGTCACCGTATTGATTCTGGGAGAATCGGGAACCGGCAAAGAGCTCGTAGCCAGAGCCATACATTTAAACAGCGTAAGAAGCGATAAGCCGTTTATTGTAGTCGATACTCCGTCCGTTCCTTCGGAACTGCTCGAATCAGAACTATTCGGACACGAGAAAGGTTCTTATACCGGCGCAAACGAAAAAAAAGAAGGAAAATTCATTAGCGCGAACGGCGGAACTATCTTTTTAGACGAAATAGGGGATATGCCTTTAAATCTTCAGGCAAAACTCCTGCGCGTAATTCAGGAAAAAGAGGTTGAATCGGTTGGCTCCAATAAACCGGTCAAAATAGACGTCAGAATTATCGCCGCTACTAATAAAAACCTTAAGTCAATGATTAAAAACGCAAAATTCAGGGAAGACCTATACTACCGCCTTAATGTTATAGAAATTACTCTGCCGCCTTTGAGAGAACGAAAATCGGATATACCTATTTTAGCCGACTTCTTTATAAAAAAATTTTCTAAAGAACTTAATATCCCGGAAAAACAGTTAAGCGGCGATGCCCTTTCGTTCCTTCAGTCGTATAATTTCCCCGGAAATATCAGGGAACTGGAAAACGCCGTAAGAAGATGCATGGTTATGTCGCCTTCGTCTATATTGAATTACGAAGACTTCATGGAAATATTGAGCAACGACGAAAATAATTTAAGTATCGAAAAAAACTCAAAAGATAAGAAAACGGAAATCAATCCTTTTGAAGACATTATAAGGCATAAGATAAAAAATTACGCCGAAAAAGTCAAAGATGCTGAAATTAACGACGTTTATAAATCCATAATGAGTCTGACCGAAAAAATAATTATAGAAGAAATCCTGAATTTATACGATTTTAACCAGTTGAAAGTTTCCAAACTTTTAGGAATAAACAGAAATACTCTGCGAAAAAGAATAAACGAATACAAAATAGATTTAAAAAAAACAAATTAATACCCTTCTTCCTTCCACATATCTTTAGTAAACCTCACGACTTTATTTCTTCCGTTCTCTTTTGCTTCGTAAAGAGCAACATCCGAAAATTTAACCGCCTGCCAGAACTTGTCCGAATCCGTCGGATATTCGCAGACCCCTATACTTATGGTCTTCTTAAGAACTACTCCGCCCGGAATTTCCAGCGGCGACGATTCGATGGCTTTCCTGATTTTTTCGGCGATAGCGACGCCTTCTCCTTCTTTTATGTCGATTAACAAGGCAAGAAATTCCTCGCCGCCGAATCTAACTGCAATATCGGAGATTCTTATGCTTTTTCTTATCTGCTTGGCGACATTCCTCAGGACTACGTCGCCGTTGTCATGACCGTATCTATCGTTAACCTCCTTAAAGTGGTCCACGTCCAACATTAAAATTCCCAAATTGGTGCCGCGGCGTTTTATACCCGAAACTATATTTTCGGAAGAGTCGTCTAAATACCTCCTGTTGTATAAACCGGTAAGCTGGTCCATTATCGACTGCTCTTTTAAGAGTTCCATTAATTTTCTAGATTCGATGACCGGAGACGCTTCCGCAAGATAACCTTTAATATACGGTATCATCCAGTGGACGAAATCAGCCACGTCGTTATCGAATATAAGCTGTAAAATCATTCCGACTTTACCTCCGATATATATCGGGATACAGTAGTAATTATACTTTTCGTCGCAAGCATTAACCGCTTCGCCTTCATTTTCTTCCGAAACGTTAAACTTAAAATTAGGACAGATACAAGTAAAATTTAAAGAATCGACGTCTCCGCCTGTTCTTTTTGCTCTGCAGATATCGGCGTCTTCTAAAAACGACCTGCCGCACCACATATCGTTTTTACCTAAATTAATTTTAGAGCCTACGGCAAGAAGATTCATTTTATTATTATCGCCTACTTCATATATCGCATAATTTTCGAAACACATATAGTCCCTGATTATAGACTCTACTCTTTTTATTATATCTTTTTTAGTCCTGTCGTTTTCTATTACTTTTTTGAAATTATAAATCCTGACTAATTCGTTTATAATTTTTATCGTATCTTTAAGGTAATTATCGGTTTTTATGACCGTATATCCTATTAGAGTAGAAACTTTTGAATCGATGTCGGATAGTATGCCTTTAAGGCTCCTGGAAGTTTCTTGAAGCGTTTTTGCAACCTTGCCGGCTTCATCCTCTGGAAGACCCTCTTCGTCTATAAACGCTCCGTCCATCTCTCCTTCTTTAAGGTTTTCCAGACCCTTTTCGATTTTTTGAAACAAAGAAATATACGGGCTTAAAAATCTGAAAAATAAAAGCACCAGTATAATCAGGAATATAAAAAAGATTGCGGAAGTCTGCGCGATAGTCCTGAACGTCATCGCCCTTACGGAAGAAAGGTTCATAGTCAGGCTGATGGCTCCTAAAACTGCGCCGGATTTAGCCTTATGACACATAAGGCAATCCACCGCGCCTCTGCTTGTAACCTTATAAGGAATTATTACGCGGTATTTTACGGAATTAAACGTTTCGTCTAATTTTTCTATTTTTTTTCCGGTTGCGAGCACGTATTTCTCGTCTGCGGTTGTCGGCTCTTCGCTTTTAAACCCCGGACCGAACTGCTTATCGACGGGATTACCCCTTATAATGGATATATTCCGGATATCCACCTTCTCAGAAGCTTGTTTAAGCCTCCGGACAAATATCTTTCTGTTCTGTATGACGCCCATCACCATCAAAGAAGTAAGGCTGTCCCTAACGATAGTTGCGATAGTTTTTGAACGTATTTTCGCTTCGTTTATGGATTCCTGCCTGAAATTTAAGGCAAAAATAGTGTCTATGATAATGAACAGCATTACAAGGAGAATAACCATCCTTGAAATTATTTTAGTCTTAAGGGATTTATTTGTTTTTTTTATTTTTTTGACCATATTTAAATACTTATATCATAAAATTAAAAATGCATGCAAACTATTTTTATTTTGTTAATAACTTCTAAGGGGGAGTATCTCGTGATTTCCGATAAAATATCGAATATCGTTTGAAATTTTTCCTCTCCTACGGCGTCAATTTTCAAAAGGATTAATATGCACCATAACGTCGTTTATATAAATATTCGACGACATAAGACTGCTTTTTACGCTTTCGGCAATATCGTGGGACATTTTAACCGTCATATTTTGATTGATTTCTATTTCTACGTCTATATAAAAATAAGGACCGGATTTTCTTACTTTTATATCCGTAATTCTTTCGACCCCCTTTACGGAAGTAATTATATTTTTTATCTTATCGACGACAAAACCCGGGGGGCTTTCATCCATAAGATTGCCGATAGACTCCTTTATAAGTTTTACGGCAAGCCGGAATATAAAAAAACTGACGACTATTCCGGCTATGGGGTCCATATAGTAATATCCTTTTATGGCAAAAAGAATCCCTATTA
>JAKAQA010000067.1 GCA_021811805.1 bacterium
TTTAAAAAAATAGGTTATTTTTATATGCCGTATTGTAAAAATAGTTTCTGTGAAATATATTTAAAAATTATAATTTTGGCTGTTTTTAAACAAAGCTCTCACGCAGCAGTTAAATTTTCTAAAAATAAGTTTCTAATATACGCATAATATTTTATGCCTTAATCGCAAAAGAGTACTAAATCTATCCGAATCTGTTTTTATTTTTAAAATAATACGGCCGGAACGCTTTATTATCTTTCCGGCCGTATTAAAGAAAGACCGTCTCAAGGTTTTTACGGTGTTGTTTGAAAAAAGCAAAGTTGTCTTTTTCTTTTTCTTTTCTTTCGGTTATTCCCATATATTATTCTTCTACCGGAAATAAAGTTTCTTAGCGGCGGTTTTAAGATGTGATATATTATATTATATTTTTTTCAACTATATTTTTGCAATATGTTTTTTGCTCAAAAATATCCCTTTAAATTCAGATATTCAAGGTTCTTAAGGGAAACGCCTTTATTGCGGGCTATAAGGTTTAAACCGTTTTTTCCGGCCGAATCGGCCGATTTATCGTTAAACAGGTAATCGGCTAACGCCGCATATAATTCCAGAGGCGAACCGGCCTGTCTTCCGGCGGAATTCTTTATAATCTCTTCCGCCGCTTCCGAAAAATTTTGAACGTATCTGCCGAAAATTACCGGCTTCCCGAAAACCAGAGGCTCCAGGAGATTATGTCCGCCGGCAGAAACTATACTGCCGCCTACGAAAGCGGCGCCGCATATGCCGTAAACCGTCAAAAGCTGTCCTATAATATCTACTAAAACTACTATAACTTTGTTTTCGGACAAACCGCAACTATTGTTATCCTTAGAGGAATAAATCGAAGAAAGCTTGTAAAGTTCTATTTCCGGCAAGTAATTATTTAACAGTTTGTAAACCTCGTCGAACCTTTCCGGATGCCGCGGAGCAACGAAGAGAAAAATTTTATTTTTATCGTTCAGCTTGTTTAATTTTATTACCGAATCGGCAATTACCTCTTCTTCTCCTTTATGCGTGCTTCCCGCCGCTATGATTTTGGCTGGTTCCGAATTATTAGTTTTGCGTTCTATAAATTTTTCGAGTATCTGGGTTTTTTCGTTTATATCTCCTGCAATAATGGATGCATCCATGTCGAATTTCATATTGCCGGTTCGGCGCATATTTTCTTTTTTAACGCCGAGCGACGCAAATCTTTCGCAATAAATATCCGATATACATAAAACAGCGTCTATCTTTTTAAATATATAGCCGAAAAAGAATCTGAAACGGATATAATTTTTATAAGACTTTTCCGATATTCTTGCGTTTATTAACGATATAGGAATATTTTTTTTATTAAGAATATTAAATAAATTAGGCCATATTTCCGTTTCTACAGAAATAAACAAAGACGGCTTTATCAGTTTCAAAATACCGCGGACGGAAAAAAGAAAATCGTAAGGAAAATAAAACGTTAATACGTCATCATTGCTTCTATAAAGATTATCCGCAAAATCGAAACCCGTTTTGGTGGTAGCGGAAAGATAGATTTTCTTGCCGTATTCCGACCGCAGTAAATCGATAAAATTTACCGCCGCCCTCATCTCCCCCAGCGAAACGGCGTGAATCCATACGCCTTCTTGAAAAGCCGTTTTTTTTAAAGGCTTGAAAGCGGCAGGGAAAAATTTATAAATGTAGCCTTCGCTTTTTTTATTTTTATTAAGATTTAAAATGAAGAGCGTTACAAAAAAAAACGGGAATATAATGGCCAACAAAGCGTTATATATTATGCTTAATGTTTTTCCCATTTTTATACGGCATTATTTCTTTAACGCCTGACTATATTAATAGTTAGATTAAGAAGTTTGCCGTTAGTAAAATTTTTTTTCATATTTATAGAGATAATATCGGCTCCATATTCGCCGGACGAATGAGATACCGCATAAATGAGATTTACGCACTGATCGAGGCTTAAACCTTTAAGCGATATAAAAACCGTTTCCTTAGGCCGTTTTGCATTTACGCCCCCTGCGGCGTTTGAACCGCCGCCTCCAGCCTTGCCGGCTTTTCCTGCGGAAGAATATCTTGAATACAATTTAAACACCTGCGTCTTATTTATTTTAAAATGTTGAAAAAGAGAAGACAGAAACTTCATATAACCCTTGCCCTTGCCGATACCAATGCTTTTTCCTGATGCGGCAGAAAAACCGGCAGAAACCGTCGCTTTTGATTTTATAGAATTTATTTTAGTTGAATATTTTAAAACATAATTTAATATAGCTTTCTGATTTTTAACGGCTATCGAGTTTAAACCGATTAAAGAAATAAGCGGTAAAATTATAAAAAAAACAAATACAATTATTAAGAGCAAAATCGATGCGCCTAATAAAAAAATCTTTCTGCTTTTTAAATCTTTTAAATATAAATTAATATCCATCTTTTACGTCATTATTTACATAAACATCATTAACATTATCAAAAAAATTAATAAATATCAAATATAATAAATTATAATACATATAAGGCGTATGACGCATAATATATAAAGTCGATTATTGTGATATAATCAATATTTATTAATTTTTTATTGTTTTATTTCATTTTATACGATATTTTATATTGTTAGTCTTAACAAATAAATTAACAAAATACAAAACGAACAATAAAACAAAAATATGGAAAAAAAATATGTACCAAGTTCGATAAAAAACATAAATGGTTCTGCATTTTTATACGTACTGCTCGTATTGATGCTTTTAAGTTCCATAATACTGGCTTTTCTTTCCAATACTTTACATTATATTAAATATGCGTCAAATTATAAATACAAAAATAAATCTTATTACATAGCTAAATCAGGAGTAGAACTTGCCACGTTTTTTATTTCGCAGTACGGCGCAAATCCTCTTACTTATCAGAATCTTTTAAATAAAACGGCCGTATATCAAGACGGATTCCCTATTCTGGGCGGCTATATAAAGATGGAGATAGTAAACAACGATTCAAAATTTAATATTAACCAACTGGTATTTTCCGATAACCAGATAAATGAAACGGAATATGCCGAATTGCAGAGGCTGTTTTATATACTTGGAATTCCTGCAAAAGTTTTAGAAAATATCGTTGCCTTTATGCAAAAAAACCAGTTGAATTATGAACAGCTCGAATTAAAATTTAACCCGGCCGGAAAAGGATCAAGCGGGGACGAAGAAAACGGCGGCGCCATCGGCGGCTCCGGTTCAACCTTTAAGGGGTATTTTGCGCCGGTATCTCCCAACCCGAATATTCCGGTTCTAAACGGCGAATATAAAAATCCTTTTTTAAACATCCGCGATTTAATGCTTGTATATAACATGAAATACAAATATTATTTCATGTTAAAACATTTTTTAACTTGCAATTCTTCAGGTTTAATCGATATAAACACCGCCCCGTACCAGGTGATAGAATCTCTGAGCCCAATGATAAGCGAAAGCTCTGCGCAGGAATTAGCAAATTACAGAACCTTAAATCCTTTAACTTCCGTATCTACCCTTTCCGACGTTCCAGGGTTTAATCCCTCTATTCTTCAATCTATAGCAAACCAGATAGAAATAACTTCTAATATTTACCTAATTAAATCTTACGGACGGTATAAGAGCGGAAGAACGCATATAAAATCGCTCTATTACATAAACGTAGGCAAATATAAAATATATGAGTTCATTTCTTAAAAAATCTACTGCGCGATAATTTTACCCGCATACGTATCTACGTTTAAACTTAACGCTTTTTTGCCTTTTCCGAAATTAAAAAATATTTTAAAAGGCGGGGAAACATAATTTTTGGAAATTTCCTCGAATATATTCCCTTTTTGATAAGTCTTTCCCTTGGTTTCGATTTTATATAGGCGGATATTCTTGTATAGAATCTTATATATTTTTAATTTTTTTAAAGGTTTAAGCGTTAAGTTTTTTTTATAATAAATTTCCATCATATTTTTTTTAAAATCGAATTTTATAAACGCCGCTGGAAATTTATTTTCCGAATAACGTTTATTCATCAGATATTTCAATATCTTAGCTGTTTTGTTAAAATCTTTGCCGGAACCCGGATAAAGTATAAAATTGGTTATTAAAGGATATGTAATGGCGAGCATAACGGAAACTATTATTAAAACTATCAGAAGTTCCAATAAAGTGAAACCGCTTAAACTTGTTAAACCGATTGCGCCGTTTTTGAATGTTCTGTTCAAAGCAATAAATTATTTATATCGTAAACGAAATAACCGTCTTTACCTTTTTTAAACATTGTAGTAAAAAGCGTCGAAAACTTGCCGTAAACGGATTTATCGGGTTTAACTTTGAAAACTCCATTATTTATCTTAAATATAGGCTTTATTTGAGCGCTTTTTATATTTAAACTGCCTGTAATATTTCCGGTAAACCGGAGCTTTCCGCTTATTAAATCGTTTTTAATATATAGCTCGGTTTTTAAGCTTTTAAGATTTAGCGCCGGGATATTTATAAAACCTTTTTTAATTGAATTTATTTTAACGCCGTCAAAACTTAGATTAACGGGAATGCCTTTGAAAAGCAAATAATCCGCCCCGGTTGCAATAATATTCTTTATATAAATATTTTTTATATATGCAATATCGTTTTTATTTTTAACGCCTATAGAAGAAGGGGCATAAATTTTAACTCCTGTTAAATTTAAACCGAAAAAAACGGAAGGCGAAATAGATTTTATAGCGGCTTTCAAGCCGTAATTATCGTAAATTGAGAGTTCTATAGGCTTTTTAAGCCTGCCGTACGGAAAAAAAATAAACGTAAGTATAATTAGAAAAAAAAGAAATATAAGAAAATATGCAAGTTTATATAAGACTTTTAAGAATATTTTATCTTTCATTTTATTTTTTCTTTTTATTTATTTATCAGGGAACTCATTTCAAAAATAGGAAGCATTATAGATATTACTATAAACCCGACCATAAGTCCCATAAATATAACCATAGCCGGCTCTAATGCCGACGTTAAAGATATTATATAAAAATCTATTTCGCTTTTCATTATATTTGACGCCGTTAGAAGCATTTCTTCGATATTCGAACTCTTCTCCCCCGCTTTTACCATTTTTAAAAAAATCGGCGGATAAAGATTCGATTTGTAAAGCGGACCGGATAAGCCGTTCCCCTCCTCAAGGCTTTTATTGGCGTCTAAAATTGCCTCTTTAAGCAGGGTATTCCGAAAATTCGACGAAGCTATCGATATCGCCCTGTTTAAGTTTATACCGCTGGTTAATAGCATCGAAAGGCTCTGCGAAAACAAGTTTACTTCGTTTAATACTATAAATTTTCCGGCAACGGGAATTTTTAAGAGAATTCCGTCGATATTGCGCCTGCCTTTTGCAGTATTTATATATTTTTTAAAAAATATATAAACAGCCAAAATTAATAACAAAAATAATATAAGATAGTGGGAAAACAAAAAACTGCCGAACAAAACTATTCTTGTCGGCAAAGGAAGGACGTGATGCATAGATTTAAAAATTTTGGAAATAATCGGAACGACATATACTACTATATAAAATAAAATCAGAAATCCTACGACGGTCATTATCAGCGGATATATAAGAGACGCTTTGATTTTTTTTACGGTATTGTATTTTTCTTCCGAATATGCGGCAATCTTGTTTAGGACTGGCGCAAGAAACCCGGATTCTTCGCCTGCCTTTACCGAGGAAACTATCAGGCTTGGAAAAACAGACGGATAAACTGACAAACAGTCGGAAAACGACTTGCCTTCTTTAATGCTTAAAGAGATTTCCGACAATATTTTCTTAAAATAATGGTTTTTTACGTCGCTTTTCTGCTCATAAATGGCATCGTATAGAGGTATCCCTGAATTTATAAGGGAGTAAAGTTCCTTAAAAAACATTATTATATCGGCCTGGGAAGGTTTTTTTTCTATTTTGGTATTTGATAATTTAATTATAGTATCTTTTAAAGATATTTTAAATATTGAATTAATTTTTATATCTGGAGCAGAAGTCGGAGATAAAGGAGATGTATGAAGTGAAGAAGATGCGGAGAATTTTGATGTTCTTGACGGTCTTAGCGATATCGATGATGCTATTTCAGCTTCTGTTTCGTTAATATTTATATTATTTGTATCATTATGGGGCACGGAACCGACCGACGCTTTTTCTGACAAACCTTTCGATAAAACGATATCGGTTGCATATACGCCTTTTTCTTTTAATGCAAAAAGCGCTTCCTGTTTGTTACCTGATTCTATAAAACCTTTAGCTTTTGAACCTTTTGCATTTAAACCGGTATAGCTAAAAATAGGCATACATATTATATATAAAGATTTTGTCTAGTTTTATTTTTATTTGCCTTATTTTATCTTCCAACTTTTTATGGGAGCATCTTTTCCTTTACCGCCGGGCGCTCCGGTAGGTCCGTACGATATTATGGCATATGCTCCATGTTTGGATGGCGACATGTAAATATACTTGTTGCCCCAAGGGTCATCCGGAATATGGCTCAAATATCCGCCTTTTTGATAATGTTTGGGAATTGGAGGAATATCGGGTTTTTTAGCAAGCGCCTCCAAGCCTTGCGCAGTCGTAGGATAGTTTCCATTCTGAAGTTTGTACAGCGCAAGCGCCGTTTCAAAATTTTTAATCTGGGCCACTGCGGCCGTTTCTTTAGCTTTGTGCGGCGCAAACATTATCCTGGGAACTATTATGGTTGCAAGGATGGCGATAATTACCAGAACTATCAAAAGTTCGATTAAAGTAAAACCGCCGTTTGAGTTTAACGATTTATTGCAGTTTCTGTTTTGATTTATATTTCGATATTTATTCATATTCTTTCCTTGCCATAAGTAAATTTTATCGTTTTTATTTACCTGAGTCAAGGAAAATATAAAATTTAACTAATATTATGCCTCTTAATTATTTATTGCAGCGAGACGAAAACTCCCGACAGCGTCAAACGCAGTCGGGAGCGATAAAGTAATAAATCAGACGCCTTTCCTTTTTTTTAAAAAGAATATGCGTTCATTTCACTAGCAATTCCATTTTCTTCGGCGCTCGGATATCCTGAAGGGAAAAACTCATAAATTTCTACTGCATAATTAACCACAGTGGATGTGCCAGTTATATAGGAAGCTATGGCATTTCCGCTATTCATAGCAGACAAACTATTAGAGCCTATTTGTATTCCATAAATACTTTTTGCGTTTGCGGTACCGGCATAACCGTCTATATAAGCTGTTATAGGAGGTTCGTTATTGCAGACATTTTCAAATTCGTTACAGTAAACTGATGTCATATAATTTTCATCCGGATTCACTTGAGATAATGCAGTAAATGGAAAATTAAGAACTCCATCCAACATTTCTATTCCATTTAATGCCGTACTGCCGTCAAGATTAAAACTGCCGTTATTTTCTAAGTAGTTATTTAATGTGCCTACAGAGTTGCTGTAATCCAACGTTATTATATCTCCGTCTCCCAAATAAGAATCTCCTGCGTTTTCAACTTCCGTAGAACTTACGGGATTACT
>JAKAQA010000068.1 GCA_021811805.1 bacterium
CTGGACCGTTTCGGCATTTTCGTCTGCGCCTGCAAGTTTTAAGAGTTCTTTCAGGGTAATTCCGAAGGGTAATTCAAAAATTCCGGGATTTTTAACCGCTCCGGAAACCTGAAAAGGCATAGTACCTTTAGAATTTTCCGTACCTAAAGATAGAAAGTATTCTAAATTAGAATTATCGCTAAGAATATAAACGGCATAAGCAAACGTCAATACGTTATTAATAACGGTGGGCTTCCCGTATAATCCGCTGACCGCCGGAACAGGCGGTCTCTGCCTTACCGTTCCTCTTTTATTTTCTATGCTTTCCATAAGAGCGGTTTCTTCCCCGCAGACGTAACTTCCCGCTCCGGTTATTAAATCAATATCGAAATCAAAGCCGGAACCTAAAATATCGTTGCCGAGATAGCCGCCGTCTTTCAATAAACCGAGGACGCTTTCGATTATCGGCTTAGCCCCCGCGTATTCCGCCCTCAAATATATACAGCCGTAGTCAGAGCCGGTTATTAATCCGGCGATAATCATTCCTTCTATAACGGACACGGGGTCGTTTTCGAGAATGATCCTGTCGGCATAAGCGCCCGAATCCCCTTCGTCGGCATTGCATATTATATATTTAACTTCGGACTTTTCTTTAAACACCGTTTCCCATTTAATGCCTGCCGGAAATCCAGCCCCGCCCCTGCCTCTGAGCTTCGACCGTTTCAGTTCGTTTATAAATAATAGTTTCCCTTCGTCTCCTTTGGATTTAATCTCCGCAATAACTCTTCTTAACGCGCTAAAACCGCCCTTATCTACGTAATCGCCGACAGACAAAGGATTTATATCGCCGCACCTTTTAAATATAAGAGATTTGGCCAATTTAAGTTCGACCGGTTCTTCTAATTTATTAAAATCTAAGGTTTTAATAATTTTATCGAAAACCTCCGGCTTTACTTTTTCATACAGTATGCCGTCCACCCCGACCGCTGGAGATGCGGCGCAATGCCCGAAACAATAAACATAATCCAAAAAATACTTTCCGTCGGGACTGTATTTGCCGAAATCGAGATTTAAGCTTGCTTTTATATGTTCTATTAATTGTTTTGAACCGGATGCTTCGCAGCTTTCGGACCGGCAGACGACGATTTTATGATATGCGCTGCCGCCTGCGGCATCCGTTTTATAATTTCTGAAAAAACTAAGAAAACCGTAAACTTCGGCTTTAGAGATATTGAGGTTTTCCGCCGTCTGCAACACCGCTTCTTCGGGTATATAACCAAGCTCTTTGCTTATGCCGTTCAGTATATAAAACAAAGAGCCCTGCATGCCTTCAGCCTCTTCGGTTAAACGCAAAACCAATTCATCGAGCATTTTCATTTCGCTGCAATATTACTAATTATTAAATAGCTGCATAATATATTTGGATAATTATATTAAATTATAGCACACAAAAAGCGCAAATTCGGAAATAGAAAGGAGATTATACGGGTAGACAGCAATTTTTCGGCAGAGATAGGCAAAAAAGAAGGGAAGAAAACGACAATTTAATATAAATTTAAGAGGCTTTCAGCATGTCCATAAATTTTAAAAACCCCGATATTATTGTTTCCGGTTCGGGCGGACATCCATTAATGTGCAGGGCGACGTTTAAATATTTTGAAACCGGGCCGCATACCGAATATGAATCTTTAAACGGTCCTCCCGTTTCGGGACAGTCCCCCGCCGTAATAACGAACTTAGGCGACGGTATATTTTCATAAGTCTTTAACATGGGATTAAGCATATTTCTCGTTACGCATCCGGTTATTATAAGAACATCCGCATGCTTCGGGGATGCGACAAACTTTATGCCGAATCTTTCCAAATCGTAATAAGGGTTGGAAAGAGCGGCAAGCTCGTTTTCGCAGGCATTGCAGGAGCCGCTGTCCACAAGCCTGACGAATAAACTTCTCCCGAATACTCCGTTAATCGAACGTTTTAATTCTTCCCCTTTAATTAAAATCGAACCGATTCCGGCGGCGCCTATTTCCTGCGTCTTATTTTTAAACAATAATTTACTTAGAAAGCTCATAGATTATCACCTTAATCACATATCGTTTCCGGAATAAGATAAATTGAGGCTTTTGTTTATCAAAGGAAAATCGGCAATTATATTTCCCAATACCCCGTACTGAATGGACGGCCATATTCTGAACGACGGGTCTATATATTTAAGCCTGAAAATCTTTCCGTTGTCGTCCGCCATTATATAGAAAAAAGCGTTGCCCCTTGAAGTTTCGGAATTGCCGATTGCATACTTATAAGCTTCGGGCTTATTTCCGCAAGCAACGGCGATATCCCCTTCGGGCAGATTAAACAATAAACCTTCGATTATTTTTTTGGAAACGTAAATTTCTTTAATCCTTAAAACCGTCCTTGCGAAAACATCCCCGCCGTCATGCAAAACAGGTTTCAGATTCAACTTATCGTATATAAGATAAGGAAATTCAATTCTGGAATCCCGCGGCAATCCGGACGCTCTTGCGCTTATGCCGCAAAGCGAAAGCTCTTCCGCCGTTTTATGGTTAATTTTTCCGGTAAATTCAAGCCTGTCTAAAACGGTAGAAGAATTTAAAATAAATTCTTCGCAATCTTTTATAATATTTTCGACTTTCTCGACTGCCTCCTGTATTGCCTTAAGTTTCGCAGAATCAAGGTCTAAATTTACGCCGCCTACGGTTAAAGAATTAAACAAAAACCTGTGCCCGCTTAAATTTTTATTAAGTCTCATAAACTCTTCCTGCAGCGCAAACAGGTTCTGCGCCGGCAGGGCAAAACCGATATCCATAAAAATCCACGCAACATCCCGCACATAGTTCCAAATTCTTTCAAGCTCCGCAAGAATTACCCTTATATATTCCGCTCTTTCGGTTATTTGAATATTTAAGATGCTTTCGGCGGCTTCAAGATAACCGATGGCTATATTTACGTTATTGTCTCCTGAAATTTTTGAAATTATATCCAGCGTTTCCTTAAAATCTTTGCCTTCGCAAACTTTTTCGATGCCTCTGTGCTTCCAAAAATGCCTTATTTCAAGTTGTAAAACCGGCTCTCCCGCAAGGGAAAACCTGAAGTGTCCGGGTTCTATAATTCCGGCATGAACCGGGCCAACAAGAACTTCAAAAATTCCTTCGCCCAAAATCTCTTTAAACTTATATTCGCCGTATTTCTTCATATCGGGAATTAAATTATTATAATCCTTTCTTAAGGGATGGACGGAAGAATCCCAGTTTTCGGGATACAGCATTAAAGGCCTTAAATCGGGGTGTCCTGACGGTAAAAGACCGAATAAATCGTAAATCTCGCGCTCGTACATTTTTGCGGCGGGACAGATCTTAGACATAGATTGAAAACTTTCGTCCGCATCGACGCAATATTCTTCTATGCCCCCGCCACCGCCAAAAAAATATTTGACGTTAAATTTAGAATTTAAGGTTCTCTCGTCCGACGCGGCGATGCCGAGCAGATATTTTCCGGAAGCTTTCAGATTATCCGCCGAATTTATAAAATCGCTTGATCCTATATTATGTTTATTTAGCATAATCTTATTCATTTAAAAAATTATCCTGCCTCCAAATTCAGCCGAAGCGGATTTTACGATATTTAAAAAAGGTGACGGTATGTAAAATAATAATAAAGAGGAGAGCAGCAAAAGAATTAAAGGAACATATACCATAAAAGGATGGATCGCACCCTCATTAATCTCTTTATGCGCCTTTTTGCCGCTTTTAAGTTCTTCGCCTGCTTCGTTATCTGTATTTCCCATGTACATTTTAAGAATTTTGCCGAAAAGCCCTATAAAAATAAAAACCAGCAGGATAAAAACTAAAAACCCCAGCAGTATATTGCTCCTAAACACCCCCGTCATAATGTAAATTTCTCCCAGAAACATTGCAAACGGAGGCATTCCGCTGATTCCCATAACTCCGAAAAGAAGAACCAATGCCGTAACCGGAAAATTCTTGGATAAACTTCTTATTTTATCTATTCTTCTTTCATGTGTTGCCGCAAGAACGTTTCCCGAAGACAAAAACAATAATCCCTTATTCAAAGCATGAAAAAAAATCTGTAAAAGGCTTCCTATTACCGCTATTCCGCCTATACCGAAACCCAGGGCTATAATGCCCATATTTTCCATGGAAGAAAATGCGAACAGGCGCTTGTAGTCGGTCTGCTTTATTACCGAAAAAGCCGAAACTAAAATAGTAAAAAAGCCGAAGCCTATTAAGAAATATCTCGGATAATATATGCCTGCCACCCCGTTAATCTGATAAAACCTTAAAATGCCCAAAAGCGCCGTATTAAGCAAAACTCCGGACAACAAAGCGCTGACGGGGCTTGGACCCTGCGAATGCGCATCGGGAAGCCAGTTGTGCATTGGAGCAAACCCTACTTTCGTTCCGAACCCGACAAGCGCAAGAAGAAAAGCAAGCATAAGAAAATTTTTGTCTAATTTTGCGCCGGCCTGCATAATATTTATAAAAGATAAAGACCGCAGGCTTTCTCCGTAAACCTGCGAAGTCGTAAAATATAGAATAACTATCGCAAAAAGTCCTATAGCAATGCCTACCGAACACATAATGACGTATTTCCATGTAGCTTCAAAAGATTCTTTGGTCCTGTTAAAAGAAACCAATAGGGCGGTAGCCAAAGTCGTAGCCTCGAGGCCTGTCCAGTAAATACCGAGATTATTAGATAATATCGAAACCATCATGCTGAAAACAAATAAATTTTTCCAGAAATAGTAAAATTTAAATTTTCTTTTCGATATGCCTCCGGCTATTTCGGTTCTGACATATCCGAACGAATAAAATGCCACGAAGAGTTCAAGGGTAGAAACCGTTATAAGAATGACTAAATTAATATAATCCGCAAAGAAAAAGCCGCCTAAAAAAACCGTAACGGAATTAAAAGACAGGGCTATTGCGGCAACCGCGCAAAATACGAGAACGGATACCGCCAGTTGCAGATAGGACATCCATAAAACATCGGCAAATATCGAAACGATTAAAGCTGCTGCCGGAAGTATCAATATTAATTCATACATTTTTTGTTTTAATCTCGTTTAAAATTTATACGGCAAAGTTTCTTCTAAGATTTAATATAAGAATAGACAATATAAGTATGCTTACAAAAAGGTCGAAAAGCACGCCTAATTCAACAAGAAGCGGCATTCCGTGCGTAATGCTGTTCGCCGCCAAAAAAATTGCGTTGTCTATCGTCAAAAATCCTATAATCTGCGAAAATAAAGTTTTTCTTGTTATCATAAGCATCGCCCCTATTAAAAACGTCGCAAGAGATATAGTAAAAACAAAAGAGCCGAAAGTAATGCCCGTTTTAATAATTTTTTGGGCTATCAAATTAGAAAGCAAAGTTAAAGAACCTGCAAAAACGACCGCTTCCGGTATCCCTATGTACATATCTATTTCTTTGTCCATTTTAACCTTCTTAAGCGTTTTGAATAAAAAATAAGGTATTAAAATGACTTTAAAAATTACCGTAATAACAAAAGACCCGTATAAATTTATCGAGTTAAAATGAACCGCCCCCATTAAAATATAAAATGCCAGCATAAGAGACTGAAAAGAATAAAGCTTTATCGCAAATTTTATAAAAGGCGAACTTACGTTTAATACTACCGAAACGAGTATTAAAATGATAAAAAGTTCGGCTATTTTTTCCATTATCATTTTTAAAATCCTCTTATCGATAAAATCATCGCTATTAAAGACAGTATAAAAGAAACGGAAAGCACGTTAGGCGCTCTGAATACCCGCATTTTAGGATTAACGATTTCGACTACGGCAATAAGAATGCACAAAATTATCATTTTTAAAACGTAAATTATTAATGCCAATGGAATTTGAGAAATATTTGCCGCCATATAAGGAAACAAAATAAGGGACATTACGGTAAAAAAAACTGTAAGTTTAAGATAGCTTGCGTATTCGTAAATTCCCAGATGCTTTCCGCTTGCCTCTAAAATATTTGCTTCATGAAACATAGTAAGCTCGAGATGGGTTTCCGGATTATCTATAGGAATCCTTGCGTTTTCGGATATGCTTACGATAAAAAGCGAAATAAAAAGCAGGAAAGGAATTGCGATAGATACCGCGCCCGAATGGATGCCGGACAAAAAAGCGTTTGCGGCTCCTTTCTGAATAAAATAAAAAATATCGGTTATTCTGCCATGCTTTGTATAGATGGCAAGGGATATAAAAACAAATATTAAAGAAGGTTCCGAAAGAACTGTTAAAAACCATTCCCTGCTTGCTCCGAGTCCCCCGAAAGCGCTGCCCTGGTCCATGGCGTAAAGAGTCATAAAAAAAGTTGCAAGGGCAAGAGAATACGCGATTAATATTACGTCGGAAGATACGCCGAGCAAAGAATATCTGTAAAATGCGGGCAGCATTAATAATATAACAAGATAGGAAACTATAACGATATGCGGGGCTATATCGGATATAAAGGTTGCATCTTTCGATAAAACAAGCTCTTTTTTTAATAATTTATTAAAATTTATATAAAACTGGAATATGCCGATTCCTTTCTGCCCTCTCGCCCGCTGTTTCAATTTATGAATAAAGCCGGCAAAAAAGGGCGCAAGGACTACTATTATAAAAAATTGAGCGGTTCCGAATATCAAATGCTGTGCGTTAAAATTCATAATTTTCTTTTTTTATCTTATTATAAATATATATATAATGAAGCAGGCTATTAACGATAAAAATAAATATCCCAATGAAATGTTTATATTAGCGGAATTAGCCGCTTTGTTAAAAATTTCCGATATTTTTAAATATATTTTTCCTGCAGGAATATAAATATATTTTTCGAAAATATCGTTAACTTCTTCCGTATAAACCGATTTAGACCTGAAATACTTTTTTACGTCCTTTTCAAAGTTAATCTCCGAAACGGAGGAATAAAAAGAAGAAAAAACCTTCATTATGCTTGACGAAAATCCGCCGCCCGAATACTGGGCTTTCGAATTTTTTTCGTCAAGCCCGCATGCCCATGTTTCGAATATTCTTTTTTTATCCGAAGAAAATGACTTAAGATATAAAAATACTATTAATAAAACTGCCGTAAAAGCAACCGCAATTAAGGCCGGCGCATATAAAGAAAACGGGCGGGCGTTTATAACATGGACCGCGGAAAACGGATTCGAGCTTACCGTTCCGCCCGTCAGATAAAATATAACTGCATTTAAACTCGATATTATTTGATAAGGATAAACTCCGATATAAATGCACAAAAGAACCGGTATCGCAATTCCTATTCTTTCGACAATATGAGATTCCGTGGTATTTTCTGCATTAGCCGTCCTCGGTTTGCCTAAAAAAGTAATTCCGAACAATTTCGTAAAAGCGGCTCCCGCCGCCGCTCCGGCAAGAGACAGAAGGGCTATCGCTATAATCGAAAAATATACCATATACAGGTTTCCCGTAAATACCGAACCTATCAACGAAATATATAAATACCACTCGCTTAAAAAACCGTTTAAGGGCGGCATAGCGGAAAT
>JAKAQA010000069.1 GCA_021811805.1 bacterium
TGTTTTATTTCAAATAGGGGCGTCGTTCGGCATAGCATGGTCCGGGGAAGAATTGGCCGTCAGGCAGACTTACCATCTAAGCCAGTATTCCAGGGATATAAAATATAATTTTTACAATTATAACGGCGTTATTGATTTTCTGCGCGGCGATTTGGTAAAAAACGGCAGTTCTTTCGTAAGGGGAATATTTTTTCCGTCTAACTCCCTTAAGGTTTTCGACTACATAATTAATGAATTTTCGTTGATAGGCGCATACGGCGACGTTTTCGCCGCATTGGGCTATCTCTGCATTATAGGCGGAATAGCCGCACTTGCCGTTAAAAATATTAAGAAATAAAATGAACCGGCTTATTGATTTATTAACCGAATTATACTAATATAAATCAAAATTATAAATCAAATTTAGATAATTTCGGTACAAGGAGAAAAACCTTATGATAGCCTATTTCGTTATGGAATGCGCCGTGGACAGCAGAATCCCGACTTACAGCGGCGGCCTCGGGATTCTTGCCGGAGATACGCTTCAGAGCTTTGCCGACCTCGAAGTTCCCGCAATATGCGTAACTTTGCTCTGGAAGAACGGCTTTATCAATCAGAAACTTTCTAACGAAGGCGGCCAGATGGACTCTTTTCAGGAATGGGATATAGAAAAATATATGCAGCCTACCAACATTAAAATTAAAATACCTATCGGCAATAAAGAAGTTACGATAACGGCTTTTAAATACGTCGTAGAATCTACGAGCGGAGACAATGAATTAGACGCATATTTTTTAACCCCGGACGTGCCTGAAAACGACCGCGAAACAAGAAAAATTTGCGACAGGCTGTATATCGAGGGTGGCTTAACCCGCCTTAAGCAGGAAATAATTCTCGGAATAGGCGGATACGAAATATTAAAAGCATTAAATTATAAGCCTTTTCTTTATCATATAAACGAGAGCCATTCAGCCCTGTTAATCGCGGGCCTTATGAAAGATATGGACGATTTAAACAAGGTAAAATCAAGAGTCGTTTTTACGACTCATACGCCTATTCCCGCGGCATTCGATAGATTTCCAATAAATGACGTAAAGGAAATGCTTTCCGATTATTGCGGAGAAAAAGTTTTTAACGATATTTACAGGGAAGAACTCGAAGAAAAAGACGAATTAAATCTGTCGTGGCTTGCAATAAAAAATGCAAAAAACGTCGTCGCCGTTTCAAGAAAACATAAATATGTTTCCGAACAGATATTCGAGGGATATAAACTAAAATACGTGACCAACGGCATACATCATGTTAAATGGGCTTCTCCTCATCATAAAATGTTGTTTACCAAATACGTTAAAGGATGGGAAGAAGACCCTAATCTGCTGAGGGGGACGGCTTGCATACCCGACGGCGACTTTGCGCAGGCGCATATTTTATGCAAAGAAACCCTCATAGAAATGATTAATTCCGAAACCGATTCTTCACTCGTAACTTCGGATTTTACCATAGCTATGGCTAAAAGGATTACGCATTACAAGAGGAACAATCTTATTCTCTCAAACCCGGATAAATTAATAGAAATAGCTGAAAAGAAAGGAAATATCCAGATTATTTTTGCCGGAAAAACACACCCCGCCGATACCGACGGGCTTGCAATGATAAAATCCATACACGATGCCGCAAAATATATTTCGTCGAAAACTAAAAAAATAAAAATTGCATTTTTGGAAAATTATAATATACATAAGGCTAACATAATACTTGCCGGGGTAGATTTATGGCTTAATAATCCTACAAGGCCTCTTGAGGCTTCCGGCACCAGCGGAATGAAAGCATCCCTTAACGGCGTTCCCAATTTCAGCGTATTAGACGGCTGGTGGCTCGAAGCCTGCATCGAAGGAATAAACGGATGGAGCATAGGCCCTAAATCCGCTTGGACGGACCTGAGTTATTCCGACGATATGGAGGATTTAAACGATATTTACGGAAAATTAGAATTTAACATTATGGATTTATATTATAAAAATTATTCCGATTACATTAAAATTATGAAAATGGCCGTTTCTTCAATCGCGCCGCATTTTAACACTCACAGAATGGTTTCCGAATACGTTACCGATTTATATCTGACGGGCATAGTGATGTGCTATCTCGAAAAAGAAAAAGGCGGCGTCTGCGATATATAATAATATTTCTTTAAGGATTTATTATGACTTTCAGGGAATCCTTCGCTTTCGCGGTAAGCTCAAACCCTTTTGCGATGCCTTCGAGGGGAAATCTGTCGGTTATCATATCTTTAACGTTTATCCTGCCCGACCTTATAAGTTCGAGAGCCGTCCTGTGGTCGAGTATAGACCCCGCGTAAGAGCTTAACAGCGTAACTTCTGTTCTCCAGAATATTTCGTTAATCGAAAGAGGAAGTTTTGCTCCTTCGTCCGCCGCTCCGAAAAATAAAACCGTCCCGCCCCGCCTTACCGATTTAAGCCCCTGCAAGATTGCGCCGTCCGCGCCGGTAGATAAAATTACTATATCCGCTAAAAATCCTTCATTAATATCTTTAACAGCGTCCGCGCTTAAATCTTTTGCGTTAAACGCATAATCCGCCCCGAATTTTTTGGCGTATTCGAGCCGTTTATCGTTAATATCTACCGCTATAATCCTGCTTGCGCCCGCCGCCCTTAAAAGGCTTATATGCAGAAGGCCTGAAAGCCCGCTGCCGAAAACTATTACGGTATCTGCAGGTTTCACCCCCGCAAGCCTCTGTCCCCTTACGACGCATGCGAGAGGCTCGATAAACGTCCCCTCCTCTAAACTCACTGAATCCGGCAAAAGGTATATTCCGTTTTTCACGTTTATTTCGGGAATCCTCAAATACTCCGAAAATCCGCCCGGGTCGAAGTTAGTAGTCCTTATGGTTTCGCATACCGTTTGATGCCCGCTAAGACAATATTTGCATATATTGCACGGAACGTGATGCGCGGCGCAAATCCTGTCGCCGGCTTTATATTTTTTGACGTTTTTCCCGGTTTCGACTATCACGCCGGCAACCTCGTGTCCCAAAACAAGCGGAACTTTGTCCCTTCTATACCATTCTATGACGTCGCTGCCGCAGATGCCGCTTGCTTCGACCTTCATAAGGACTTCGCCGGCGTTTATTTTAGGAATATCTTTTTCTATGAGCCTTATATCTTTATTGCTGTAATAAAGGGCACATTTCATAATTTTTGTTTACCTATTTTTGTTAGTTAAAATAAACCGCTTTTCCGTTTACGACGACGCCTTTTCCGCAATTACGCTACCGCTTGGCGTACCGGATGAATAAGGCGATTTCTGCCCTTCTTCAATGGCAAGCACTACGTCTCTTTTTCTCAAAACGCCGCCGTAACCGCCTTCTTTATCGATTACTATAAGTTCGTCGGTATTTTTTCTAAAAAAATTATGCACCGCGATATCTAAAGTGTCGGTCAGTTTAATTTTCGGCAAATTAGACGATTCCATTAAATCTTTCGCCGTTCTGGAATCGTCCGGAGAAGTCATCATTAAATTTTTTACTTTATCGTATTTGATTATGCCGACAATCTTACCGGTTTCGTCTATAACCGGATGTATAAAAAAATTGGAATTAAAAAAGATTTTAATAATCTCGTATAAAGGCATATCCGGCTCTATAGCTTTAGCGCGGCCGGCGCTTTCCTTTTCTAATACGTCGCTTACGGAATACCTCTGGAGCGGCTTAATCAAATAATCCTTAAAGTGCGCCGGCGATTCCATTCTGTTTCTTTTTTGGCTGCGGTATATGCTTCTTTTTCCGCTGACTATAAAAGTTATGGCCGAAACAAGCATCAAAGGCGGAAGAAGACCGTAGCTTCCCGTCATTTCGGAAACCATTAATAAAGACGAAATAGGAGTTTTTGCGGCTCCGGCAAAAAAACCTCCCATACCTATTAAAACAAACGGCGCTATATCGGAAGCATATATTAAATGGGGCAGTAAAATATGAAAAATGCCGCCTATCGCCCCTCCCAGCGCCCCGCCTATCACCAGAGACGGAGCGTAAACTCCGGCGGAACCGCCGGAACTTATCGTAAAAGACGTAGCGACTATCTTAAAAAATCCTAAAAGTATAAGAGTGATTATCGTAAGTTTCCCCAATACCGCCAATTGCAGCCAACCGTAGCCTACGCCCATAATTTCCGGAAAAAAATAAGCTATCCCGCCGACTGCCGCCCCGCCTAACATAGGTTTAAAATGCGGCTTGATTTTGATTTTCTTGAAAATATCGTGGATGAAATAAAAAAACCTGACGTAAAAATTTCCGGCAAACGCCAAAAAAACCCCAAGTATCGCATAAAAAACCAGAATTACCGGCCTTGAAAACATAAACATAGGCGTTCTGACTACCGGGTTAAAACCAGCATAAAAATATGCGTAAACGGAATATCCGACGATAGAAGCGATAATGGCAAGCATTAGCGCGCCGCCCTCAAAGTCCATTTCCGAATATAAAACTTCGACGCCGAACATTGCGCCTGCAAGCGGAGATTTAAAAATAGCGCCTATACCGGCGCCGATTCCCGCGACAAGCATCGTCCGCCTGTCCGGCACGGGCAGTCCTAAATACGTAGCCAGGACTGAACCGAAACCTGCCCCTATCTGCGCGACTGGACCTTCCCTGCCGCCCGAACCACCGGAACCGAGCGTAACCGCGGAAGCAAGCGTTTTTATAATCGGCACCCTTCCCCTTATATATCCTTCTTTATTATGGAAAGCGTCTATCGCTGCATCCGTTCCGTGCCCTTCGGCTTCAGGGGCAAAAGTATAAACCAATAAACCGGATATAAGACCGCCGAGCATTATTATTAACGGGATAGCCCACCTTACGGGATGCGAATCCGGAGGCGCGCCCGTCTGTCCCATAAGTTCCGGTCTTGGAGAATAATAATGCGCCATGCTTACCTGAAATATAAATCTGAAAAACCTTATAAGCGCATTAAAAACTATTGCTCCTACGCCTGCGATTATTCCTATTAAAACTCCGAAAAAAATCCATCTGGAAAAATAAAATATCGAATTATCCTGAAATATTATTATTTTTCTTTTAAGATTGGTTCTTAATCGTGTAAGAGAATTTTTTATATTAAGCATATAATAGGCTTTCTTTATTCCTGCCGCAATAAAAAAATGGCAGCCCCAACGGGATTCGAACCCGTGTTACTGCCGTGAGAGGGCAACGTCCTAACCGCTAGACTATGGGGCCTTTTTTTGAATTATAATATTATACTATAAATTTATTGAAATTTAAAAGGCTTTTAAATGAATTACTTTTTTATATAACCCCTGATATATATCAGTATTAAAATTATATTTAAAGCCGTAAGGCCCGATAAGCCGGAATGTATTCCTATAGCGACCCATACTATGGAAGCAAAAGCGTTTATGGCAAAGCCGGATTTTTTATGGGAGCTTAACTGCCATACACCCGCTAAAGTTAAGGCAAATGCAGACCAGTCCGCTATATTCCAGAAGTCCAAGTTCATCTGCATAAATCAGCCTAATATATTTTTGGAACACGGATTATGTTTTACGCGGACATATTTTACGAAGAAACCATATTTATACGACATACCGCCGGTTTTATTATAGCACGTTATAAAACAGCCGCCGTTCATAATATGCTCATTTTCTAACGAATCGTTGACTCCCGAACACCCGGAAAGCAGGAAACCGCTTCCCAATCCTAATATGCAGGTTAATAAGACCGCCGCGGCAATTTTTTTTATTTTCATGTATTTTTTTTACCTTTTAAATTAAATTATTGTATTTATTTTCATTTATTATTTTTAAAATATAATTTCCGTAACCGCTTTTAATATACTTTTTCGACAGTTTTATCAGCCCTTCCTCCGAAATATAGTTCATTTTATAAGCTATTTCCTCTATGCATCCGATTTTCAGCCCCTGCCTTTTCTCCATCATTTCGATAAATTTTGAAGCGTCGAGCAGGCTTTCGGGCGTTCCCGTATCAAGCCATGCATAGCCTCTGCCGAGCGTTACGGCGTTAAGTTTTCCGCGTTTTAAATATGCATTATTTACGTCGGTTATTTCAAGTTCTCCCCTTTCGGAAGGTTTTAACGAGCCTGCGATATTAACGGCTTCGTTATCGTAGAAATAAACTCCGGTTACCGCATAGTTCGATTTTGGATTCCGGGGTTTTTCCTCTATGGATATGACTTTTCCGCCGCTTATTTCGATAACCCCGTATCTTTGTGGGTCTTCTACGTAATACGTAAAAATTACCCCTCCGCCGTTCCGCTTTATAATATCTTTAGCATAATTAAACTTTTCAGGAATACCGTGTCCGTAAAAGATGTTGTCGCCCAAAATTAAACAAACGTCGTCCGCGCCGATGAAATCCCTGCCTATTATAAACGCCTCGGCAAGTCCGCCCGGCGAAGGCTGTTCTTTATAATCGATATTAAGGCCGATATCTTTACCGTTGCCGAATATAGCTTTAAATTTATCCAAATCTGACGGCGCCGTTATTATAAGAATATCCCTTATGCCGGCAAGCATAAGGCTCGACAGGGGATAATAAATCATAGGCTTATCGTAAACGGGCAGGAGTTGTTTGCAGACGCTCAGCGTTATAGGATAAAGCCTTGTTCCGCTGCCGCCCGCAAGAATAATGCCTTTCATATTTCTTTCCTTATTTTATTTTTCTCCACTTAAAACCTTATAAATAATATAATATAATAATTAAAAAAACAAGGGGGCGAAACTGCTGGAAACAATACACATAGATTCGATTGCTTACGGAGGCTGGGGCGTCGGAAGAATTAATTCTAAAGTTATATTCGTCGGCTATGCGGTTCCCGGGGATACCCTGAAAATAGAAATATTCGACGAACATAAAAGCTACGCGTTCGGCAGAATAGCCGAAATTATTACGCCTTCACCTAAACGAATCGAGCCTGTTTGCAGGCATTTCGGCGTTTGCGGCGGATGCGGCTATCTTAATATGCCATATGAAGAAGAAATTTATTGGAAAACGGAAACTTTTAAAACCGAATTTAAAAAAACTTTGAAAAATACGTTTAATATCGACGATGTCCGCATAACAAGCAATCCGGCAAATCAAAATTATCTTAATTATAGGCAAAAAATCGGGTTAAAAGCGGAACCGCCTTACATAGGATTTTATAAAAAATCGACTCATCATGTAATAGACGTAGGATATTGCTATCTTGCACAAGAAAGCATAAACGGGATGCTAAAAAACATAAGGGAGATATTATCGGATAAAACTTATAAAAATACTATTTTTGAAATGATTACTAATGTAACGCTGGCAGATGCCGGAATAAAAAATATAATATTCGGCTTTAAAGATAATCCGCCTGCATTAAAACAATTGGCAAAATTCGCAAATGATGCGGCAAAAAATACCGGGGCCGATAACA
>JAKAQA010000070.1 GCA_021811805.1 bacterium
GTTATGATAGACAGAAGACACAGAGAGCTTACCGATGAAGAAATTAATAAAATCGCAGGTACTTACCATGCTTTCAGGGGTGAAGGAGGCGAGTATGAAGATATTGCCGGTTTCTGCAAAGCAGCGGCCATTGAAGAAATAAAAAAGCAGGGCTATATTTTAACTCCCGGCAGATATGTCGGCACTAAAGAAACGGAAGAAGACGACGAAGTATTCGAAGAAAAGATGAAACGGCTGACGGCGGAACTGTCGAAACAGATGGCGGAAGAGAAAAGGCTGAACGAAGAGATTAAAAAACAGCTTTCAAAAATAGGGATAAATTTGAAATAAGAATTTATGAAAAATATTAAAAATGAAATAGCTATATATCAGTCGGAAAGCGGAGCGATTGAGATAGCAATAGATTTTAAAAAGGAAACTCTTTTATTAACCCAACAGCAAGTTGCTCAACTTTTTGGCATCAAGAAAGCCGCAATTTCAAAGCATGTGAAAAATATATTTGCTTCGGCTGAACTTGAAAAAGAGTCAACTGTTTCCATTTTGGAAACAGTTCAAAAAGAAGGTGACAGGAAAATTGTTAGAAAGATAGAATATTATAATTTAGATTTGGTTTTATCTATAGGATATCGCGTTAATTCGCTGAATGCCACAAGATTTCGCCGGTGGGCGACCACAACATTAAAAGAGCATATTATAAAAGGTTATTCTATTAATAAAGAACGCATTGCCTCAAATTATAAGCTGTTTTTAAAAGCGTTAGACGATGTAAAGGCTCTTTTGCCGGAAAGCAGTAAGACAGATACGGTAAATATCTTGGAACTCGTATCTATTTTTGCAGATACGTGGTTTTCTTTGAATGCATACGATGCCGAAGAACTGCCAAAAGCAGGGATTACGAAAAATCATATAGAAATTACTGCGAATGAATTGAGAAATACCCTGCAAGAACTAAAAAAAGAACTTGTTGCCAAAAACGAAGCCGCCGATTTATTCGGTATCGAAAGGAAGGAAAAGAATATAGAAAATATCGTCGGAAATGTCTTTCAATCTTTCGGCGGAGAATATGTTTATCCGACCGTTGAAGAAAAAGCCGCAAATTTATTATATTTTTTCATAAAAAATCATCCTTTTATCGACGGCAACAAACGAAGCGGCGCATTTGCATTTATATGGTTTTTGCAGAAAGCAGGCTTGTTAAATATACAACGCTTAAATCCTAATGTGCTAACGGCACTTACATTGCTTATCGCCGAAAGCAATCCTAAAGATAAGGACAGAATGATAGGCATTATCCTGCAGATTTTAAGGGGCGGCAGTGAAAAAGAATAAAAGAACAAGTAAATAAAAGAATATTTTATACCTTAAATCACCGTTAGAGACTATTAAAATTGTTTCAATATATAATAAACTCTGGATTCCCGCTTTCGAGGGAATGACACCCGTTGGGTAATCTTAAATCCCCATACTGTCATTCCCGCGAAAGCGGGAATCCAGAAAATAAATTTCTAACGGTGATTTAAGGCTTATAAAAACTCAAAGGACTCATAAAGGGAAATAGTGGAATGAAAACCGAAAATAAAAAAAATAACATACCGGAAAGTTGGACGATGAGGAGACTTGGGGATGTGGCAACAATTAACCCAACCGAATCATTAAAGAAAGGAAAGGTAACCAAATATGTCGCGATGGAAAACATAGAGCCGTTTACGAGACGAATATCAAATTTTGAGTTAAAAGAATTTAACGGAGGCATGAAATTTAGAAATGGAGATACATTGTTTGCAAGGATTACCCCATGTTTAGAGAATGGAAAGACATCATTTGTTGATATTTTGGAAAACGACGAAATAGCTTTTGGTTCAACAGAATTTATAGTATTGAGAGAAAAAGGAAATTTAAGCGATAAAAAATTTTTATATTATTTATCGCTATCGCCTAATTTAAGAGATATTGCGATTAGGTTAATGACAGGAAGTTCAGGAAGACAAAGGGTTCAAACAAATTTGTTTATTAACGAGCATTTTATTATTCCTCCGCTAAACGAGCAACGCGAGATCGCTTCAGTGCTTTCCTCGTTTGACGACAAAATAGAACTTCTGCGAGAGCAAAACAAGACGCTTGAGGCTATAGCGCAGGCAATCTATAAGCGGTGGTTTGTGGATTTAGAGTTTCCGGCAACGGAACCAAAAAACTCCGCTACTATTGAGGATGAGCAACAGCCGAAGGCTGACGGGGTGGTTTTTAACACTTTGCAACTAAAAGGTTATAAATCAAGCGGCGGAAAAATGGTCAAAAGCGAGCTTGGCGAGATTCCAGAGGGGTGGGAGGTTGGGAAAATTAAAGATTTGATTGATATTTTACCAGGATTTGCTTTTTCCTCTGCAGATTTTTCTAAAGAGGGGCAATACAAATTAGTTACTATAAAAAATGTTCAAGATAGATATTTTAATCCTAAAACAAAGGACAATTTAAAGAAGTTACCAAAAAAAATGCCTGATTATTGTATATTAGAATCAGGTGACATTTTAATTTCATTAACTGGCAATGTTGGACGTATTTGTTTGGCCAATGGCAAAGATTATCTATTAAATCAACGGGTGGCAAAATTAAGACCCAAAAATGAAAATGATCATGCTTTTACTTATTTGTTATTTTTACAAGATTCAATTTTTTCGCTTATACAAAATACTGCTTCGGGGACAGCACAACAAAATTTAAGTCCTATTCAGTTGAAAGAAATTAATATAATTATTGCTGATAGAAAAATATTAGATAAATTTGGTATAGTTGCAAATAAATTGATTAAAAAAATAAAAAACAATATTTCTCAAATCCAAACCCTATCTGCTCTTCGTGACTCACTTCTTCCCAAACTTATGTCCGGAAAAATAAGGGTGCCGGTTAAAAATGAGGCGGAAACCACTCCGGCATCCTACGGCTGCCATCCCTCCTTAAAAGGAGGGGAGTTAGAAGAATCAGGCTTAATTTCCGAAAAAGATGAGGGTAATAAATAATTATGCGTAATATAATATCTGAATCGGATGTAGAAAAATTAGCTTTAGAGAACCTTGAGGGATTGGGATATACGGTAATTTATGGACCTGATATCTCGGAGGGCGGGGATTACGAGGAAAGAAAATACGACGAGGTCGTTCTAAAATCAAGATTAACGGCGGCATTGAAAAGAATCAACCAACATATTCCGCAAGCCGTTATGCAGGATGTTATAAATGAAGCGGTTAAGAAAATTATTTATTCCGAAAGTCAGGATTTAATTACAAACAACAAAACGTTTCATCGCTTCCTGACCGACGGCGTTCCGGTGGAATACAATACCGAAAACGGCATAAAAAACGATATTGTATGGCTGTTTGATTTTGAAGATGCGGAAGAGAATGAATTTTTGGCGGTAAACCAGTTTACTATCAAAGAAGGCAGGGAAAATCGAAGACCGGATATAATTTTATTTATTAACGGACTTCCTTTAGTTTTAATAGAGCTTAAAAACCCCGTCGACGAGAACGCTTCTATATGGAGCGCATATACGCAGCTGCAAACATATAAAGACCTTATACCTTCTATTTTCCGCTTTAACGAAATATTGATAGTATCGGACGGAATGGAAGCGAGAGCCGGAACCCTGACATCCCCTAAAAACAGGTTTAGCCCTTGGAAGACAACCGGTTTAAAAGACTTTAAAGATTCCGAAAATGCAAGTTCAACATCTCCAGAAAAACAAAACTCATATATATCGACACTTCAAGACGATATTTCCCAAGCTGATTCTAAGCTTAAAAATCCGCAGCTTAGAATTTTAATCGAAGGCATGCTTAAAAAAGAAGTTCTGCTTGATTTAATAAGGCATTTTATAGTTTTTGAATCTGATTTGTATATAAATAGCGGTAAAGATTACGATAAAACAAAAAAAGCCGACCAAAGCCAAACCGACGACGGAATTAAAATATCGAAAAAAATTGCGGCTTATCATCAGTATTATGCCGTAAACAATGCCGTAATATCTACAATAGAGGCTGTGAATGGCGACGATAAAAGAGCCGGTATTATCTGGCATACCACCGGTTCGGGCAAAAGCCTCATTATGGTTTTTTATGCGGGAAAATTAATTCTTGAGCCGAAACTTAACAATCCTACTTTGATACTTTTAACGGACAGGAACGATTTAGACGACCAGCTGTTCGATACTTTCGGTAAATGCAATGAACTGTTAAGACAGTTTCCTAAGCAGGCAAACTCGAGAGACGAATTAAAGGAACTTCTAAAGGTTTCTTCCGGCGGCGTAATATTTACTACGATACAAAAGTTTATGCCGACTGAGACCGGAATAAAATATCCTTTGCTCTCGGAAAGAGAAAACATAATTGTTATAGCCGACGAGGCGCACAGAAGTCAGTACGATTTTATCGATGGGTTTGCGAGAAATTTGAGAGACGCTCTTCCGAACGCTTCTTTTATAGGTTTTACCGGAACGCCCATTGAAAAATCAGATAGAAGCACTCCGGCGGTTTTTGGGAAATATGTAGATATATACGATATAGAGCAGTCTATTAAAGACGGCGCGACCGTTCCTATTTTTTACGAAAACAGATTAGCAAAACTTGAATTAAAGCCCGAGGAAATTCCGCAAATAGATAAAGAATTTGAAGAAATTACCGAAGGGGAAGAAGTCGAAAGCAAAGAAAGGCTTAAAAGCAAATGGGCAAGCATCGAAAAATTGGTAGGCAGCGAAGACAGAATCAAAAGAATAGCAAAAGATATAGTCGAACACTGGGAGTCTCGCCTTAAAGCATTGGAAGGCAAAGCAATGATAGTCTGTATGAGCAGGAGAATATGCATAGAACTGCATAACGAGATTATAAAATTAAGGCCGGACTGGCACGATAAAGACGACGACAAAGGAGTTATTAAGATTGTAATGACGGGTTCCGCTTCGGATAGCCCTTTATGGCAGGAGCATATAAGGACCAAACAGAGGCGTCAGCAATTAGGATACAGGTTTAAGGACAATTCAAGCGGTTTGGAAATGGTTATAGTTAGAGATATGTGGCTCACGGGTTTCGACGTACCGTCCCTTAATACTATGTACATCGACAAACCTATGACGGGACACAATCTTATGCAGGCAATTTCGAGGGTTAACAGGGTTTTTAAAGACAAGCCCGGCGGTTTGATAGTAGATTATATAGGATTATATTTTGAACTTGAAAAGGCTTTATCCGATTATACGGCGGGCGATAGAAAACAGGTCGGAATAGACAAGGAAGAAGCTGTTGCCGTAATGAAAGAAAAGTATGAAATAATAACGGATTTATTTCACGGCTTTGATTATAAAAAATTTAAGGACGTAAAAGTCGCCGATAAAATGCAGATTATTGTAGATGCGGAAGAGCATATACTGTCTCAAAAAGACGGAAAAGAAATATTTTTAAAAAATTTTTCGGCGTTGTCCAAAGCTTTTGCTTTAGCCGTTCCCCATGAAGAGACGGAAAAGATAAGCGACGAAATTGGGTTTTTTCAATCGGTCAGGTCGGCCATACTTAAATTTTCCGAATCCCGCGCAATAGATGAGCAGAAGAATTATGATTCGGCTATTAAGCATATTTTAGCTAAAGCCATTGTTTCCGACAGGGTTATAGATATATTTGCCGCAGCGGGACTTAAAAGGCCCGATATTTCTATACTGTCCGACGATTTTTTAAAAGAAATAAAAGAAATGCCGAGAAAAAACCTTGCTTTTGAAGCTCTAAAAAAACTTCTTAACGACGAGATAAAAATCAGGCAGAAGAAAAATCTGATTCAGGCAAGGTCTTTTTCGGAACTTTTAAACAAGGCGATTAAGGCTTATACAAACAAAAATATAGAAACAGCCGAAGTAATAGAACAGCTTTTAGAACTTGCGGTAAAAATGAGGGAGTCTTATAAGCGTAACGAAGATTTGGGGCTTACCGAAGACGAAATTGCGTTTTACGATGCGCTCGGCGTATCGGACAGCGCCGTAAAGGTTTTAGGCGATGAAACGCTTAAAGCTATCGCAAAAGAGTTAGCCGATGCAATAAGAAACAATGTAACCATCGACTGGACTAAAAAAGAAAGCGTTCAGGCAAAAATGAGATTAATGGTCAAAAGAATACTAAAAAAACACGGTTATCCGCCGGATAAACGGGAAAACGCAACCGAAACCGTTTTGGAACAGGCTAAGGTATTATGCGCCGACTGGTCCGAAAAAGCGGAAAATTTTGATGCAAACGAACAGAAATCCGGCAGTAGTTCGTTTCATCAATTAAGCTCGGAAAAGGAAAAAATTTTGAATAAAAATAAAGTCGTAGATTTCCCAGCAAAGTTTGACGTAATACCCGAAGACGACGTTCCCGAAGAGCAGAAATTCGTAGAATATCTTCCGGTGTATTCTTTGGAAGCCGCCGCTTCGAAGTTTAGCGCAGAGCAGTACGTCGAGCGGCTCGGCTGGAAAAACGTTAATAATTTAAATTATTCGCATAAATTATATCCCGATATGTTTATAGCGAAAGTCGTCGGAAAATCTATGGAGCCGACCATACCTGACGGCAGTTATTGCATATTCCGCTATGAACCGCAAGGTTCGCGCGAAGGCAAAGTAGTGCTTGCGGAATCGAGGCTCGTTTCAGACCCCGAAACTAATCAAAAGTTTACGGTAAAAAGATATCATAGCGAAAAAGAATATTCGGGAGAAGACGGAGGCTGGTCGCACAAAAAAATTATTCTTTCTCCGGATAATAAAGGCTTTGAAGACATAATATTAGAAAACGCTTCCGAAAACGACTATAAAATAGTTGCGGAGTTTGTTGCTGTTATATAATAATGGGCAGAGATATTTTTTAGCTTTACCTGATAAGGTAAGGCTTTTATGACTAAATTATGTTTTTATAAAACAGTTTTATATTTATATTAAAAATTAATTTTCACTTTATAGCGTTAATCTAAATTGCTAATTTTATAATTGCTCAAATTTACTTGAAATATTTCGAGTGCATGTAATAAATTATAAAATATAACATCATTATATTTTATAATTTATTTTGTTGACTTTATATTTAAAAAATGATATATTCAAAAATTGTTTGTGTAAGTAGTTTATAATTCCATTATATAATCATTATATTTATATTATACATTTTATAGGCATAGGCAGTATTGGATTGTTTATTTTAGACGGCTTAGGACATAATATAAAAATTTATTATAAAAATTTAATTAAAATGGGGGCAAAATGAAAAAGGCAGCAATAGAACATCAATTTTTTTTTTTAAAATTTTACTATTTTTTATTTTAGTAGTTTCATCAAGTTTGTTTATAAAATTGAGTTATGTACGCAGGGCATTTGCAGGACCTGACGGATCTGGAAATAATTTTTTTTATAACGGTT
>JAKAQA010000071.1 GCA_021811805.1 bacterium
AGATAGTCCAAGGCGACAAGAAAAATATTTTCCCTGAGTTTTTCGGGATGTTCGAAATTAGTCGTAAGCGCTTGAATATCGGCTATCAGGATGAAAGTTTCGTATTGAGCCTGAAGCCTAACCCTGTTTCTTAACGAACCGGCGTAATGTCCCAGATGAAGAGGTCCGGTAGGCCTGTCGCCGGTTAAAATTCTTTTATATTTATATTTGGATTCGTCGGCTACAGCCGCGTTTTCCGTTTTGAAATCCATCGCCTTGATACCGTTTTATGTGTTTTTGGGTTTAGTTTTAAATTATAATATGTTATAATGTTATAAACAAGTTAAAAAATTATCCAAGAACGGTGCAAGGTTAAATATGAATTATCGCAATAATAATAATAATTTTGAAAATATAAAAGCAAAACAGAAGGCGGTTAAGACTCTTTTAAAAAAAAAGAACGCGGTATTGCTGGCGCATAACTATCAAAGAGACGAGATTCAGGAAATTGCCGATTTTCAAGGGGACTCTCTGGAACTTTCAGTTAAAGCCAATAAAACCGATGCCGATATTATAGTATTTTGCGGCGTTAGATTTATGGCCGAAAGCGCCGCTATAATGAATCCCGACAAAACGGTAATCCTTCCCAACGAAAATGCCGGTTGTCCTATGGTAGATATGATAACCGCAAAAGACATCGTTAATTTAAAAGCGGATTATCCCGATGCTCCGGTAGTAGCCTACGTCAATACGTCCGCAGAATGCAAAGCCGTTTCCGATATATGCTGTACTTCCGCAAATGCGGTCAAAGTCGTGAACTCGCTGTCCGCCCAAAGAGTCATAATGGTTCCCGATAAAAACCTCGGAAGCTATGTCCAAAGATTTACCGATAAAAAAATAATAAACTGGCCAGGTTTTTGCCCCCCGCATCAAAGAACGGTACCTGAAGATATTAAAGCCCTGAAAGAAAAATATCCGGGAGCGTTATTCGTAGCTCATCCCGAATCAACCCCCGAAACTATAGACGCCGCAGACCATGTTTCATCAACGTCCGGCATGTATAAGTTCGTTAGGGAATCGGCCGCTAAGTATTTTATTATAGGAACCGAAAGGGGAATAATGTATAAAATGAAGAAGGAGAACCCTGATAAATTTTTTATCTCTTCCAACCCTGGACTAGTTTGTCCGAATATGAAAAAAACCCGTCTCGACGACATTATAAATTCCCTGGAGAATATGAAAAATATTATAAAAATTCCCGAAAACGTTAGAATCCCGGCAAGAAAATCTATTGAAAATATGCTCGCCCTTTAGTATAATAAATTTTCTAAAAAAGAGGAAAAATTATCAAAACTCCCGATTTTCAACAATTAACTTTTAAACTCCAAAATTTCTGGTCCGATTTTGGATGCGTAATTTTAGAACCTTACGATATAGAGGTCGGAGCCGCTACGTTTGCGCCTTACACGTTTCTTAAATGCCTCGACTGCGAAGAATGGAGAGCCGCCTATGTTCAGCCCTCCAGAAGGCCTACGGACGGAAGATACGGTCAAAATCCAAACCGGCTGGGCCGCTACTATCAGTTTCAGGTCGTTATACAGCCTTATATAAGTAAAATTCAAGAGATTTATTTAGACAGCCTTAAGAGCATCAGCATAAATCCGAACGAGCACGATATAAGGTTCGTTGAAGACGATTGGGAGTCTCCAACGCTTGGGGCATGGGGTCTGGGCTGGGAAGTATGGCTCGACGGCATGGAAGTAACGCAATTTACCTATTTTCAGCAGATAGGCGGCGTAGAGCTTTCTAAACCGGCTATAGAGATTACTTACGGATTGGAAAGAATCGCTATGTTTCTTCAGAATAAAGACAGCGTTTTCGACCTTCAATGGAACGATTCCTTTAAATACGGGGATATCCATAAAGACGACGAGTCGCAATTTTCTAAATACAGCTTTGAATATGCCGACGGAGAAATTCTGCATAAATTATTCAATTTATATGAAGCGGAATCGAAAAAACTGCTTTCGTTTAAAATGAAAGAGCTTGTGAAGCCTGCATACGAATACTGCCTTAAATGCTCCCACGCATTTAACATGCTGGACGCAAGAGGGCTTATAAGCGTATCGGAGAGAATGAATTTTATATTAAAGGTAAGGGCGCTTGCCGAAGGATGCGCCAGGCTTTATACCGGTTACGCCGATAAAGGCTAAATCGACTAAATAAAAAATAAGAAAATAAAACCAGACAATTACCGTGAGCGAATATTTATTGGAAATAGGTTCGGGAGAACTTCCGTACGACGAGGTAAGAAAAATACCCGCGGCATTAAAAAACATTCTGCAAAATTTCTTTGAAAATGAAATAATGCTTAATGAAAAGCCTGATATAGAGGCATTTTCGACTCCGAGGCGCACGGTTGTTTTAATTAAAGGACTGCCCTTAAAATCCCCCGACAGGGAGGTAGAAATCGTAGGCCCGCCGGTAGGCATATCTTATCACGGAGGCGCACCCGCCGCTCCGCTCTTGCAGTTCATGAAGAAGAACGAAATTTCCGACTACAAAAAAATTTATCCGTTAAACCGGAAAAAAGGCGTTTATACGGCTTATAAAAAACGCATAAAAGGCTTGCCGGTTAGGGATTTATTGACGGCAAATATTCCGGCGTTTATTAAAAAAATTCCTTTCAGAAAAACGATGTTTTGGCTCGACAAAGAAATACGGTATCCAAGGCCGGTCATTTGGATATTGTCTATATTCGACGGAAAAAATGCGCCGTTTAATTTTGGAGATATTAAATCTTCAAACCGGACGTATATTGCGGAACCGATTTCTTATAAAATGAAATCCGTTAAAATTTCGGGTTCCGAAGACTATTTTGACGCCGTGTCTTCAACCGGCATAATTTTAAAAAACGGCGACAGAAAAAAATATATAGAAGCCGGGATTAAATCGCTGTCGAAGAAAGTAAATGCCGATATGCCGGAATACGACGACGATTTCATAGACGAAATAACCGGCTTAACCGAAATCCCTTATCCCATAATATGCGGATTCGATAAAAAATTTCTGTCGGTTCCGGGGGAATTGCTGTCGGTTGTCATGCGCAAACACCAGAGATTTTTTCCGTTAAGCAAAAACGGCTCCCTGTTGCCTTATTTTGCCGCAGTGGCCAACGTGAATCCAGCGCCCTCCGTTAAAGAATCCTTAGAAAACAATATTAAATCCGGATATTCCAAGGTTTTAACCGCAAGGCTGGCCGATGCCGAATTTTTCTTTAAAGAAGACAGCAAAAAAAAGCCGTCCCATTTTGTTGAAGAAACAAAAAATATTTTATTTTATCACGGTTTAGGCTCTTATTTCGATAAAACTAAGAGAATCGGGGAATTGGGAATTTTTATAGCCGGAAAGCTGAATTTTCTTTTCGGCATGCTGTCGGATTTCAAGACCGCGTCGGGCTTATTGAAATTCGACCTTGCTACGCACGTCGTATATGAATTTCCGGAGATGCAGGGCATAATGGGCAGGATATACGCAAAAGCTTCGAAAGAAAGCACGGAAGTATCCCTGGCTATCGAAGAACATTATTATCCTGTTTTAAAGGCGAAAAAAAAGCTCATGCCCTCGAACGATTTATCCGCGCTGTGTTCTTTGTCGGATAAATTAGATACCGTTCTTTCGTTCGTAATGTTAAAAAAACTCCCTACGGGAGAATCAGACCCTTTTTATCTTCGCAGGGCTATGATAGGCGTAATAGAAATTATTTTAGATAAAAAATATAAAATTAACTTAAGCGACGTATGCAATTTTTACTTTAACGAATTTTTTAAAGACCGCAGATTAAATGCCGACGAATTAAAAACCGCTTTTATGAATTTTGCGTATGTCAGGTTTAAAAACCATATGCTTTCCGGCGGCTATAAATCCGATGAAATAACTGCGGTTTTAACTGCCGAAATAACCGGCGATTTTTACGCTTCCTTTCTCAAAATAGATTTTCTTTCAAAATTTAAGAAACACGAAGAAGTTTTTGAGTTATCGCAGGCATATAAAAGGATTAAAAATATTACATATAAATTTTCCGAAATCACCGGCTTTAATGAAAGCAAATTAATTATGCCGGAGGAAGTCCGGCTTATTTCCGTATTTAAATCGGTTCAAAAAAATACCGTTCCTTTATTGAAAGCGGGCGATTACGCCGCAGCGGTAAACGAAATGTATAAATTAGTGCGTCCGGTTAACGATTTTTTCGACGGCGTTATGATTTTAACCGAAGAAGAAGAAGTTAAAAATTCCAGGCTCGGATTATTAAATAACGTGCTTAATTTTCTTAAAAATTTTTGCGATTTTTCAGGTTTAGATTTATAATAATCGCTTTCGTTTTTTAAATATCGTATATCATTTATTTATTTTATTTACTTGGAGGATGGCGTTATGGGCAAGTATGTTTATTTTTTCGGCAACAAGCATGCGGACGGAGACGGTTCCATGAAAAATCTGCTGGGAGGAAAAGGCGCGGGTCTTGCCGAAATGACTAATCTCGGCATAAGAGTCCCCGCGGGTTTTACCATTACCACCGATGTTTGCACGTTCTATTATGAACATAATAAGAAATATCCCGATGAATTAAAGAACGAGGTAAGAGATAATATAAAAAAAATGGAAGAAACAATGGGGTCTAAGTTCGGAGATGTCCAAAACCCGCTTTTAGTTTCCGTAAGAAGCGGAGCAAGAGTCTCCATGCCCGGAATGATGGATACCGTCCTGAATCTCGGATTAAACGAGGATACGATTAAAGGGCTTATAAATAAGTCCGGCAACCGGAGATTTGCCTACGATACCTACAGGAGATTTATCCAGATGTTTTCAAACGTAGTGCTTGGAATAGATTCGGGCATTATGGAATCGCTCCTTGAAAATAAAAAGAAAGAAAAATCGGTAAAAAACGATAACGAATTAAGCGATGCAGATTTAGAGAGCCTTGTAGGCGAATTTAAAAGCGTCGTTAAAAAAGAAAAGGGAATTAAATTTCCGGAAGACCCGGAGGAGCAGTTATGGATGGGTATTTCCGCAGTGTTTGAATCATGGAACGTTCCCAGGGCCATAACTTACAGGAAACTTAATAAGATTCCCGAAAACTGGGGAACCGCGGTAAACGTAGTATCCATGGTTTACGGAAATATGGGGGAAACTTCAGCCACCGGAGTCGCTTTTACAAGAAATCCTTCCACGGGAGAAAACGGTTTTTACGGCGAATATCTTATCAATGCTCAGGGAGAAGACGTCGTAGCCGGGATAAGGACTCCTCAGCCGGTAAACGAATTTTCCAAGAAAAATCCATCCGATATTTCGCTCGAACATGCTATGCCTGCCGTATATAAAGACCTTCTGGAATATGCGGGATTATTGGAAAAACATTATAAAAATATGCTCGATTTAGAGTTTACGATTCAGGAAAATATACTTTATATGCTTCAAGTAAGAACCGGCAAAAGAACCGCAAAGGCGGCGGTTAAAATTGCCGTCGATATGGAAAAGGAAGGCATGATAGATAAGAAAACCGCCGTTTTAAGAATAGACCCGTATTCTATTGCTCAGCTTATGTATCCGGCGGTTGACCTTAGCGCCAAAAAAGACGTTCTGGCAAAAGGACTGCCCGCATCCCCCGGCGCGGCAAGCGGCGAGGTTGTATTTTCTGCGGAAGAAGCGGAAGACGAAACAAAAAAGGGTAAAAAAGTAATATTGGTCAGAATGGAAACTTCGCCGGAAGATATTCACGGAATGAGCGTCGCGGAGGGAATTCTTACAGCAAGAGGCGGAATGACGTCCCATGCCGCAGTCGTAGCCAGAGGAATGGGCAAATGCGCGGTAACAGGCTGTTCTTCTCTTGAAATAAACGAAAAAAAAGGCGAAATAAACGTTTCCGGAAGGACTATAAAAAGAGGCGACGTTATAACCCTTAACGGTTCAAACGGCGAGGTTTATTCGGGTTACGTGCAGATGATAACGCCCGAGATAAACGAAGATTTTAAAACTATAATGAAATTTGCCGACGGATTTAGAAAACTGCGCGTCAGAGCCAATGCCGATACCCCGGAGGACGCCGGAGTCGCAAGAAATTACGGAGCGGAAGGAATCGGGCTTTGCAGAACCGAACATATGTTCTTTAAGGGAGACAGGATAAAAGCGGTAAGAGAGATGATACTTTCCGAAAACCTCAAGGAGAGGCAAAAAGCTCTCGCAAAACTTTTGCCGATGCAAAAATCCGATTTTCTCGAATTATACGAGGAAATGAAAGGATATTCCGTCAATATCCGCCTGCTTGATCCTCCCCTGCATGAATTTCTGCCGAAAACGGAGAAAGATATAAAAGAGCTTTCCGAAATTATGAACATTCCTTACGAAAGGTTAAAATCCAAGGTTATTTCTCTTCACGAAGTAAATCCTATGCTTGGACACAGAGGCTGCAGGCTTGGGGTCAGCTATCCGGAAATTTATGAAATGCAGGTTCAGGCTATTATGGAAGCGGCATGCGAATTCCATAAAAACGGCAATAAAATAATGCCGGAAATTATGATACCGGTCGTAGGAATTTATGAAGAGATAAGATTGCTGAAAGAACTTGTGGACAAAAAGGCTTCCGAAGTAATGGAGAAATACGGAGTGAAACTGAAATATCTTGTAGGCACGATGATTGAACTGCCCAGGGCATGCATGGTTGCCGACGAAATAGCCAAAGAGGCAGAGTTTTTCTCGTTCGGGACAAACGACCTTACGCAGACCGCCTTCGGTTTTTCAAGAGACGATATAGGTTCTTTTTTGCCTGATTATCTGAATAAAAATATACTGAAAACCGACCCTTTCATGGAATTAGATAGAAACGGCGTCGGAGAACTTATGAAAATTGCCGTAAGCAAAGGCAAAGCCGCCAGAAAGGATATCAAACTCGGAATATGCGGAGAACACGGCGGAGACCCGAGTTCGATTGAATTTTGCCACGGATTGAATCTTAATTATGTCAGCTGTTCTCCTTACAGGGTTCCGGTGGCAATTATATCTGCGGCGCAGGCTTCGATTAAAGAAGCAAAACTTTAATTCTATTTACCGGCATTAAAGTTATAGATTGGAATTGCCATAGAGCATTGATTTGAATTCGATAAAATTAAAAACACCTGCGGCCTTTTCTTTAGATGTTTCTTTATCTATAGCAAATAGAGGCGGAACATACGTTTTTTTATGCGACAGTTTCGCCTCTGCTAAGGATTTATATAAAAATCTTTCATTTTTCTCCGCGAAAAAAATCTTATTTTGCGAAGAAAT
>JAKAQA010000072.1 GCA_021811805.1 bacterium
ATTATCCTATTTTACTGCTTTCGTCTTACATACTGCTTGGCTGGGGCGGGAGGATGACTCCCTTCGGTCGTGATCCCATTCCAAACATATTTATTATCCTATTTTACTGCTTTCGTCTTACATACTGCTTGGCTGGGGCGGGAGGATTCGAACCTCCGAATGCAGGAATCAAAATCCTGTGACTTGCCGCTTGTCGACGCCCCAATTCATATATGTAAATTAAAAGACAAGAGGTTTTGCGTTTATTCCTGGCTATTCAGAGCGGCTTCATATGCGGCAAGGACGGCCGATTCTATCATATCCCTGGTTTCGTTGTTTAATGGATGCGCAGTATCTTTAAACGTGCCGTCTTTCCTTTTTTTGCTCGGCATTGCAACAAACAGCCCGTCTTTTCCGTTAATTATCTTAAGGTCCCTGACTACAAAACAGTTATCGAACGTAATAGTAACATAAGCTTTTAACTTCTCTTCATTCACAGGAAAAACGTTAACTTCGGTAACTTGCATAGCAAAATCCCTCCAAAAAAATAAGTTGAGTAATAAGTTTATAAAGTTTCTGTCAAATAACTCAAGCGCACCCTGCGATAAAAATTAAACGATTTTAAATTGTCTATATATAAGTTTGCGCCGTTTAACGTTTTAAAAGCTCCGAACACGGCGGAACCGCTTCCCGATAAAAGAGACAACTCTGCCCCGTTTGAAATTAACGATTCTTTAATTTCTTCTAGAACCGGATATTTTTTAAATATCACGCTCTCGAAATCGTTTTTCAACTCCAAATCTTTAAAGCCTAAGTATTGAATATTATAATAATTTATATTATTTGTCAATAAAAAATCATCGTAGTCGGCATACGCTTCTTTTGTGCTTATCCCGAAATCTGGTATGATTAAAACGATATAATATCTAGACAGCGCGCCGTTTTCAATTTCTTCGATATTTTCGCCGAATCCGGATACTAACGCATCGCTTTCCGATAAAAAGAAAGGTACGTCGGAACCAGTTTCCAATGCCAGTTTCCGTAATTCTGCTTTTTCTAATATATTATTATAGACTTCGTTCAGCTTCAAGAGCAACCCTGCTCCGTCGCTTGAACCGCCTCCCAATCCGGCGTTAAACGGTATATTTTTTTCTATTAATAAGTCTATGCCTTTATTATCAATATTTAATTTATTAAAAAAACTTTTCGCCGCCCTTACTGCTATATTATTTTCATTTGAAATGAATTGCAAATCGGCTTCCGCTCCTTTGTTTTTCAGAACGGGACCCGGAAAGACTTTGATTTTATAACCGTATTCCGCAATCTTAAAAGTAATTTTATCGGTTATACCGATTCTTCTAATAAGGGAATGAATTTTATGGAGACCGGCCGGCTCTTTTCTGCCTATCCTTAGGGAAAAATTAATCTTTGCGGGGGCATAATAAGTTATATTCTCCATAATAAATCGGCGGAATTATTCGCAAAATTTATAAATATTTGAGGAAGTACTCCCATAAGCAGGGTTAAAATTAAACAAATTATAATCGTGAGCATTAATCCGTCATCGATTGTGCCGCTAATAATTCCTAAATTATCGTCTGAAGAATTCAAAGACGGGCTTGCAGGCTCTTTATCGGGCATATACATTTTGACGATTATCTTAATATAATAAAACGCCGCAAAAGCGCTGTTTAAAAGAGCAATTAAGACTAACCAGTTATAACCGGATTTAACCGCGGAAGAAAATACGTAGAATTTCCCCATAAATCCAGAGGTTAAGGGTATTCCGGCAAACGATAATAAAAAAAACGACATGGCGGCGGCGATGAAGGGGTATTTATATCCTATTCCCGCATATCTTTTGATATCTAAAGAAATTATATCCGAATTTTCGAATATGATTACAACGGCAAAAGCTCCTGCCGTCATAAAAACGTACGACAACAGATAAAACAGCGTTCCCGAATAGCCGTAAAACCCCCCTCCTATAATACCTACAAGAATATAACCTGCCTGGGCAATAGATGAATATGCAAGAAGTCTTTTTATATTTGAAGATAAAAGAGCGGCTATATTTCCGAACGTCATGGAAAAAACCGCAAGAAGCCATAATATATCGTTAAAATTCATAATATTAAAATTATAAATAAGCGAATAAATTCTCAAAAAAATCGCAAAGGCGGCGAGCTTTATTCCCGTCGCCATAAAGTTCGTTATCGGCGTGGGAGCTCCGTCGTAAGCGTCCGGCGTCCATGAATGGAATGGAAATAAGGACATTTTAAAAGCCAGACCGACTAAAAACATAACCAGTCCGGCTGAAATATATATTTTAATTCCGATGCCGCCGACTGCTTTATTCGAACCTGCATAAGAAATATTTTCTAAGAAAGAATGTATGGCGTATAGGTTTAAATGTCCCGTGGCCGCATAAATAAAAACCGCGCCGAAAAGTAAAAACGCCGACGCGAAAGCGCCGAGTATGAAATATTTAAGCGCAGCTTCGGTGCTTCTCGTATCGCCTTTAATATATCCCGTAAGTATATAAGCGCATATAGACATAAATTCTATAGATAAAAAAACCATTATCAAATTATTCGACGATACTAAAAACATCATAGCCGAAAGACCGAAAAGAATTAGGCTGTAATATTCGGGCGCGGGCATTCCGAAATTTTCCATGTAATCTTTCGACATTAAAACCGTAAACATTCCGGAAAGAAGAATAGCGATAAATAAAAATACTTCAAAACCGTTAAACACTACCGACCCGTAAAAACCGGATATATTTCTATCCGAAAGCATCAATACGTAAAGAATGGAAAAACCTATCCCTATTAAAGAAAGATAATAAGAATTTTTTCTCTTAGCAAGTTTTTCAAAAAAAGCAAGAAAAAGAACCATAAAGGCAAATATTATAATCACCGTTTCGGGTATAATGCTAAGCATACTCTTTTCCAAGAAATTCATTCCGTATATTGAAGGCATATTATGCATTTGACAACCCCGTTTTTAACTTAATTAAATTATAGACAGTCTTATGGTGATTTATCGCAGATAAAAAATGCAAAACGGTAGGGTCGATTCTTTCCAAAAACGGCATAGGATAAAATCCTATAAAAAACATTAGGATAATCAAAGGCAAAACCGTAATAATTTCTCTCAAATTCATATCTTCGAAATTTTCCGCCGCAGGATTGGTAACGCCCTGAAACATAACTCTTTGAAACATCCATAATAAATAAACGGCGGCAAAAATAATACCGCTTGCGCCAATAATCGTCAAGACCGGATAACTGCGGAAAGCGCCGACTAATATTAAGAACTCTCCTATAAATCCGTTCAACCCCGGAAGCCCTACCGACGCCAGAACGGAAATCATAAAAAGTGCAGTAAATATAGGAGCTTTTTTAGCTATGCCGCCGAAATCTTTAATCTGTCTTGTATGCATTCTTTCGTAAAGCATTCCGACGAACAGGAAAAGCGCTCCGGTAGCTATTCCATGGTTTAGAAGCTGGATAACGGAACCGTCTATGCTTATTGCGGACATCGCGAATAAGCCCAGCATTATAAAGCCCATATGGGAAACGCTGGAGAAAGCGACTAATCTTTTTAAATCTTTTTGTACTATCGAAACAAACGCTCCGTAAAGAATGCCTATAACGCTTAGGTCGATCACGAAAGGCGCAAGGGCAAAAGCCGCCCTCGGTAAAAGCGGTATAGCAAATCTGAAAAAACCGTAAACGCCGAATTTTAACAAAACTCCTGCAAGAATGACGCTTCCGGCAGTCGGAGCTTCGGTATGCGCATCGGGAAGCCATGTATGAAAAGGAAAAAGCGGTATTTTTATAGCAAAACCTAAAAATAAAGCTATAAATAAAATCAACTGAAGGCCGTCAGAAATATGCGTATTGTATAATCTTAATATATTAAAAGTAAAATTGCCGGTCTGGTCGTAATGCATTATAAATATATAAATAAGCCCGAAAAGCATTATCAGAGAACCCGAAAGTGTATAAAGGACGAACTTGACCGCTGAATAAACCCTGTTTCCCGTACCCCACATACCTATAATAAAATACATCGGAATCAGCATAAATTCCCAGAAGAGATAAAACAGCAGGACGTCTAAAGCCGCAAAAGTTCCGAGCATAAAGGTTTCCAACAGGAGCATAAGGATAACGAATTCTTTGACATGCGTCTTTATGTATCTATAGCTTGACAGCAGAGAAACAAAAGTCAAAAGCGTCGTCAATAATATTAAAAAAAGGCTGACTCCGTCAATTCCAAGGAAATAAGATGCGCCGAAGGAAGGAATCCAGTTAAATTTCTCTACGAACTGAAATTTATAAGTGTTAGGCCTGAAATAAATAAAAAGATAAAGAGAAAAAATAAATTCTACTAACGATAAAAAAGTAGAAAGGTTTCTCAAGAGCCACTCATTTTTTTTATTCACCGGAAGCAATAAAAAAATAGAAACGACCGGAAAAAAAATTAATACAGACAGCAGATTTTTAATGAAAAAATCCATATGATTATATTCCTTAAGTTCATAATTTTATCTGATAAAATAATAAAAAAGAAGCGCCGCTGCGCCTATTGAAAGAGTTAAAATATAACTCATCAACATTCCGTTTTGAATTTTCCTCGCTTTAACGGAAAAACCCGCAAATGCGCCGGCTATTCCGTTAACCGCGCCGTCGATAACTTTTACGTCTATAACTTTCCATAAGAAATCAAAAAATACAAGCAACGGTTTTACGATTAAAAAATTATATATCTCGTCTATATAAACTTTGTTATAAGACAATATATATACCGGCTTAAAAATAGACTTGATTCTTTCGGGGTCAACCGATTTTTTTATATATAAAATATAGGCTATATATATTCCCGACAACCCCGCTAATACCGATATAAAGCTAAGCGCGTACCACGGAGTATCGTTTACGAAAGGGGCGAAATTATAGGCGTTTTTAAAATCCGTATGCAAAAAACTATAAAACAAAGAATCGTTAAACGGGGGCATTCCGAGAAATCCTATTATTACGGCAAAAGCCGCCAGTATAATCATAGGTATAGTCATAATTTTCGGAGATTCATGCGCATGTTTATCGGAATCAAGCTTAGATTCCCCGAAAAACGCGAGAAAAATTAATCTAAAAATATAAAAGGCCGTCATTAATGCGGTTATTTCGCCTACTACCCATGCAAAATAAAAACCTTTATTATAAATATCGGCAAGTACGGCGTCTTTCGAGAAAAAACCCGAAAACGGAGGTATGCCGGATAATGCAAGTCCGCCTACTATAAACGTAATAGCGGTGGTCTTCATTTTTGAATATAATCCGCCCATTTTTCTCAGGTCAAGTTCTCCGGAAAGTCCATGCATCACGCTTCCGGCGGTCAAAAACAGCAGGCCTTTAAAAACCGCATGGGAAATCAGATGGAATATGCCGGCGGTGTACGAACCTATTCCTACCGCCATAAACATATATCCAAGCTGGCTTACGGTAGAATACGCGATAATTCTTTTAATGTCGAACTGCGTAAGAGCTATGAATGCGGCAAAGAATGCGGTAAACGTTCCGATTGCAAGCACGACCTCGGAGGCGGCGGGGGAATAAGAAAATATAACATGAAATCTCGCAACCATATATACTCCCGCGGTAACCATCGTCGCCGCATGGATAAGGGCGCTGACCGGAGTAGGTCCTTCCATGGCGTCTGGCAGCCATACATGCAGAGGAAACTGAGCCGATTTTCCTACTGCCCCGGCAAATAAAAGCAAAGCTATAATCGTCGTCGTATAAGCGGGTATGGACGGAACAGCCGCAAATACGGCTTCATAGTTAAGGGTTTTGGTCGTTGCGAATAAAAGGAAAATGCCTACCGCAAATCCGAAATCCCCGACCCTGTTAACTATAAAGGCTTTTTTCCCGGCATCGGAAGCGGATTTTTTTTCATACCAGAATCCTATTAAAATATAAGAGCAGAACCCGACCGCCTCCCAAAATACATATAAAAGAAGCAGATTATTCGAGATTACGAGCATTACCATCGAAAAAACAAAAAGGTTCAAAAACGAAAAATATCTGGAAAAACCTTTATCGCCCTGCATATATCCTATGGAATATATATGAACCAGCGCGCTTACTCCGGTAACCATAACGAGCATAATTACCGAAAGCCTGTCTATGACAGCCGATACGCCGGTCTTAAATATGCCGGCATAAACCCAGGGGTACAGGGTATCCGTAAATCCGTGGGAATAAGCGACTATAAAGAAAAGAACGACGGATAAAATAAAAGAGGCTACTACAAAACCGCTGGCGATATATCCGGACAAACCCTTAAAATACTTTCCGAACAAACCCCATAAAAGCCAGCCGGAAAGCGGAAATAAAGGAATTAACCACGTGATTAATATTTTTAAATCCATTGTAAAAGATTACCTTTAAGTTTTAATTTTTCAATTCGTTTGCCTTATCGATATCTACCGTTCCCTTTTCCCTGTAAAAAGCAATAGCTATGCCCAGAGCTATTGCCGCCTCCGCCGCGGCGACGACTATAACGAAAATCACGAATATATCTCCGGAAATCAGGTTTAGGCGGTTAGACACGGCTACAAACCCCAGATTAGCGGCATTGAACATAAGTTCTAAGCTCATGAAAACGACTATTAAATTCTTTCTTACTATTACCCCGAGAGCTCCGATACAGAAAATTATGCTAGCCACTATCAAATAATTGTTCATAAGTTTATTGCGCCTGCAATTAGAATTTAATATTTTTTCTTAGCAAATAAATAAGCGCCTATTATTGCTACAAATAAAAGGATAGAAGCAATCTCGAAAGGCAGCATATACTCCGTAAATAAAAATTCCCCTATAATCTGAGTATTTCCGATTTTTTTAATTAGAGCGCGGGTAAAAATACCCGTGGGTTTTTTTTGCGCTCCGTTGATTATATAAAGAACTATTTCGGCAAATAAAATTAACGAAATCAG
>JAKAQA010000007.1:0-22717 GCA_021811805.1 bacterium
ACAGGGTTAGGCTTCAGGCTCAATACGAAACTTTCATCCTGATAGCCGATATTCAAGCGCTTACGACTAATTTCGAACATCCCGAAAAACTCAGGGAAAATATTTTTCTTGTCGCCTTGGACTATCTTTCTGCGGGAATAGACCCGAAAATATCCACTATAGCAATACAGTCTATGATACCCGAAATTTCCGAACTGACGACTTTTTTTTCCATGCTTATTTCGGTAAATCCCTTAAGACATAATCCCACGATTAAAACCGAGGCTAAGGAAAGAGGCTATAAAGAATTGACATACGGTTTTCTGGGTTACCCCGTAAGCCAGACTGCCGATATCGCCATTTTTAAAGCAGACCTGGTTCCGGTTGGCATAGACCAGCTTCCGCACATTGAACTTGCCAGAAAAATAATCAGAAAATTCAATGAATTATACTGCGGTAAATTAATAGAGCCTTACGCCCTGATAGACAAATTTCCCAAACTCGTCGGACTCGACGGAAATCTTAAGATGAGCAAGTCCTACGGAAACGCGATTAATCTTTCCGACGATTTAGAGCTTATAAAAACAAAAATAAAATCCGCCTTGACCGACAAGAACAGGATACATCCGACCGACAAAGGGAACCCGGAAATATGCACTATCTACTCTTACCATAAGGCTTTTTCGAATGATACTCTGATAAAGGAAACGGAATACGACTGTAAAAACGGAAAAATAGGCTGCGTTAAGTGCAAAGAGAACCTGTTCGAGGTTATTAAAGCGCTTCTTGAACCTATGAACGAACGAAGGGCATATTACTTAAAAAATAAAGACGAGATATGGGATATTTTGTTTGCCGGAACTAAAAAAGCGAAAATAACCGCTTCCGAAACCATTAAAGAAGTTAAGGAATCAATGAAAATATTGTATCCGCCTATATGATTTTACTTATTGCAAATAAAACGGTTTTGATGTTATTATAAAGATATAAATTACCGCTTATTCTGCAAAAGTTCACAAAAAAAAATTAATAGAGGAATCATTACAAATGGCAAACAAACTCTTTATTATGCTTCAAAATACTACCCCTTCCAATCCGCACTCGCTCGGAGCGCCGTTTTTTCAGGCGGCAGCCGCTGCGACTATGGATTATGAAGTAGAAGTCGTACTCACGGCGGATGCCGGTCTTTTAATGAAGAAAGGCGTTGCCGAAAATCTCAGGGTTAAAGAAGGCAGTCCTAAATCGGTCTATGATTTTATTAAGGATGCTTACGAAGCCGGCGTCGTTTTTAAAGTATGCACTCCCGCTTTGGAGCTAAATAATTTTAACAAAGAAGACCTGATTGAAGAATGCAGCGGCGTCGTAGGAGGCGCCTATGTCGTCGAAATGGTAATGGACGATAACGTTAAAACGCTGTCGTATTAAAAAATGATGTATTCTTCCGCGCTAATGAATATGGGGTAACCGTTAGTTGCAGATATCGCAGACGAACTCTTCAGCGGCAGTAGCCGCCAAAGCGCCTTCGCCTACAGCCGTAGCCACCTGAAGCAATTTTTTGGAATGGGCGTCGCCCGCGCAAAACACGCCGGGCATAGACGTCATCAAGGTATAATGGTCGGTTTTTATAAAACCGTCTGCGTCTTTCTCGATATTTTTAAGAAAAGACGTCTGAGGATTTATTCCTATAAAAATAAAAACTCCCTTAACCGGAACGGTTTTTCTTTCTTTGGTTTTAACGTTTTCTATCGTTATAGATTCTACTGATTTACCGCCGTTTATCGAAACAGGGGAATGCTCCAATTCCATCGTAATATTTTTGGCGTTATGCAGTTTTTCCTGTATTATTTTTTCGGCCCTGAATTCTTTTCTTCTATGAACCAAAAGTACGGATTTAGCGATTTTAGTCAGATAATTGGCTTCTTTTAATGCGGCATCTCCTCCTCCTATAACTGCAATATCTTCGTCCTTAAAAAAAGGTCCGTCGCAGGTTGCGCAATAAGATACACCTCTTCCCGTAAATTCTCTTTCGCCCGGGATATTAAGCCTTCTAGGAGAAGCCCCTACCGTTATTATAACGGTCTTTGACCGATAACTTTCATTAACGCCCCTGAGAGTTTTATACTGTCCGTTATCGGTTATATCTTTTATTTCGTCGTATATAATATTTAATCCGAGACCTTTAGCGTGTTCTTCAAATTTTTGCATTAGTTCTATGCCTGAAAGAGAAGGAAATCCGGGGTAGTTTTCTATATTATCGGTAAGGGCGATCTGTCCGCCTACCGCTATTTTTTCTATTAAAACTATATTAAGGCGGGCTCTAAGTGCGTATATCGCTGCGGAAAGTCCGGCGGGCCCGCCGCCGATTATGATTAAATCGTAAACCATACGATTTGCCTCCTTAAAAATTATTTTATGATTTTATGGTTGTTTTATGTAAAAATGATTAATATAATACATTAAATCATATAAGGTATTTTAAATCAAATATTCAAATCCTTATATTAGGTTAAATAATGAAGAAATCTTTAAATCTTATACAGTTAACTTTTGCCTCTACAAGCGCCATTATAGGTTCGGGATGGCTTTTAGGCATATACGTCAGCGCAAAAGACGCGGGGCCGGCGTCTATATTTTCATGGTTTATCAGCGGATTTGCCGTTATGCTTATAGCCCTTGTTTACAGCGAATTAGGGGCTATGCTTCCGGCGGCCGGAGGACTTGCAAGATACCCAAAATATACCCACGGCGCATTTCTGGGATTTATAACGAGCTGGATACTTATTATAGCAGGCGCCGCCGTCAGCACGATAGAAACGGAGGCTACCGTTCAATATCTTAATTTTTACATTCACGGGCTTTTTATAAACAAATCGCTTACTACCGAAGGAATGATTTTTGCTTTTTTTATACTTATCGTTTTCTTTCTGCTTAATCTGTTCGGAGCTAAAATATTCGCCAAAACCAATACTTTTCTAACTTATTTCAAAATTTTGATAGTCGCGGCGGCAGCCTGCGCGCTTATTTATGTTTCAGTTAAAAGCGGAAATATTAAAAACCTTGAGGGGTATAACTTAATGCCCTACGGATACGGCGGGGTTATGAAAAGCATATCTCTTGGCGGCGTTATATTTTCGTATCTCGGTTTCAGGCAGGCAATAGATTTATCAGGCGAAGCAAAAAATCCGGGAAGAGACGTTCCTATTGCGACCGTTTTGTCGGTCGTTATAGGCATAACGGTTTACACCCTGCTTGCTTTCAGCTTTATAATATCCGTCCCGCAGGTAAAAAACAATCTATGGAATACGCTGAATTTATCCTCGCCTTTCGTAAATTTGCTGAATATATACGGGCTTCCCGCATTTGCCTTAATGATAATACTTGGAGCGGTTATATCCCCCTTTGCAACCGGACTGGTATATATGGGAACTACTTCGCGGATTACGTTTGCTATGTCGAAAATGAAATTTTTGCCGAAAAGTTTCCATTTAAATTTTAACAGATATGGAACGGCTTATATTTCGTTGATTTTTACATTTTTTCTGTCTGCATTATACCTTCTTCCTTTCCCGAGCTGGCAGTCTTTGGTCGGCATAATCACGTCGGGAATGGTATTTACCTATATTCTGGGTCCCGTAGGATTGATGGTTTTCCGCAAATTAGACCCCCGCAAAAAGAGGCCTTTTTATCTTCCTTTTGCAAATATTATTTCTCTGCTGGCATTTATAGTCGGAACGCTGATAATTTACTGGTCAGGCTTCGATGTTTTATGGAAGCTCGGCATAGGAATATCTGCCGGAGTCATACTTTTTATTTTTACGAATTTCAATAAGATTAAAAGAGGTTTAAAAGAAACGGTTGCACCGGGGCTCTGGTTTCTGTTTTACATAATTGCTATTTTAACGATATCCTTTTTCGGAAGCAAAAATTTCGGCGGAAAGAATCTTATTAAATCGCCTTGCGACTTGATTGCCGTGATTTTAACCGCCGTCTCATTTTATTTCATCGCAATCAATACCTCGATAAAAAAAGAAGAGATGGAAATGATAATAGAAGAAGAATTCATCGGAGAGGAGTTTTGAGATATAATTATATTCCGATCGCTCGCCGCCGGTTTATCTTTCTCTATTTAAGCGACTTAAGATATTTTGCGATTGTATCAAGCTGGGATGCGGAAATATTTTTAAATTCGGGCATTATCACAAGATAAGTGCGTCCATTGATGGTCGCTGGGACGCCGTATGTAAAATGAACCTTGGGATCCACTATCTGGGATTCGATCCATGACAAGCTTTTTGTCTTTCCAATATGAGAAAGGTCGGGGCCGACTTTTGCGCCTATCCCGTCTATGCGATGGCAGGCGATGCAGTTGTCTTTTTCAAAAAGCCTCATACCCTCAGGCGGTCTTTTATAGTTTAAATTCTTCATTAATGACGGAAACTTCTTAATATATTCAGCCAATCTATCTACAGCCGAATCGGGGATGGTCTTGAAACCGGGCATTCTTACAAGATAAATTTTTCCGTTTATTTCGGCTTTAGTTCCTCTTGTAAAATGACTGCCCGGATGGAATATCTGGGCCTTAATCCATGACAGGCTTTTAGTCTTCCCTACGTTGGAAAGGTCGGGGCCGACCGTCCCCCCTTCATGCCCCAAAATATGGCAGTCGATGCAGTAATATTTTTTAAAAAGATTATGCCCCGACGCCGATGCAAAAGCAAAATTTGATGAAACGAAAAAAACAATCGCAAAATAAAAAGCCGTAATAAAAATATTTCTTTTCATTTTCTGTTCCTCTTTACTTTATTTTTTATTTTTTTACGGCTAAAATATAATTATTTTAGCTTGACAATATATAAAATTATTTCTTTAAAATTTTAAGTTTTAATATAACGAAGTCTACGAGATCCGATTTTTTTTTAAAGCCTAATTTCCCCATCGCTCTTAAACGATATGTTTCAACCGTTTTTTCGCTCAAAAAATATTTTTTGGCAATTTCTTTATTTTTAAATCCGTGCGCGATATCTATTATCACATCCTGTTCCCTTGAACTTAAACTATTCCAGAGGAATTCTTCTTCTTTAATCAGTTTACCGTCTTTAATATTGGATTTTTTATTGCCGATAATATATTCTTCAACTATTGAAGGATAAATGTAAATTTCTCCCCTTGCCACCGTTCTGATTGCATATATTAAATCATAATCCATAGCTTTTTTTACCAAAAAACCCGAAACTCCCAGTTCGAAACCTTTTTGAAGACATCTGCCCTCTCCGTCGTTTATAGTCATAATTAATATTTTTGATTCCGGAGATATTCTTTTAAACCTTGGAATTAGGACAAATCCATTCATCTCCAGCATAGATATATCAAGAAGGACTACATCGGGGGTTTTCGACTTTATAAGTTCAACGGCTGACGCCAAATTGCCCGCGGTTCCGACTACTTTTATATCATCCTGTCCGTTAAGCAAAATATTTAATGCCGAAAGTAAAATAAAATGCTCGTCTACTATGCCTACGGTTATCATAATAAACTACCGTTTCATAATAACAACATAGATTTAAAATCTCTTGCCTCAGAAATTGTAAAGCTCTGCATGAGCTGCGCGGTTTCTATATAAAAAGGAGTGCATGCCTTTTCTATTATCCGAAAGGTAAACAAATTTATCCAATTCTGTATAAATTCGTTAAAAAAAGAATATTCGTTTCTTAATATTTCGCTTAAAGAAATTTGCCCTTTTAAAAATTCCGATTTATATTTTTTCTCAAAATTAATAAGCACTGCCATAAACCCCGATATATATGAAATATTGTCCGGTCTGTTAACGGCAATAAGGTTTTTGTCTTTTAATCCAAAGTTAAAAACGCCGTATATATCTTTAAGCCTGTCTATAAGAGGCATATCCGAATAAAAACTTAAAAAAGGAGGCACGAATCTATTTCCGCCGGAAATCATAAAAAGATTCTCGAAATCTTCGCAAACTTTTAAGAAATTATTTTCTTTCGAAAGAATATCTTCGACATCATTTCTTAATTTTTCCGAGGTATCGCGGTCTTCGCAAATGCCTCCTATAATTTCTATAAGTTCATGCGTCAAAAGACTTTCTAAAAATTCCCTGTCGGGTTTTTTCGCATATATTCTTGAAAAAAAATTATATAAAAGGATTCTATGCTCCGACAAATTCACAAATTCATCTAAACCCATAACTTCATGGGATGTCGATATCATCAACTTCCCTCCGTTTTTAGATACTTTTTGCAGCATTAATATTAATATAATAGAAGTTCCCTTTCCGGTTTAGGGAAAGGGAACCTAACGTTATATATAACTATATCTTTTCTATCTTAACCGGCGCATAGTAATAAACCATCGAACCTCCTACCGGGTCGGTTAAGTTTGTCGTCCATCCGTCTTTAGCCGCTATCGAACCATCAAGCAGGAACAAGGCGTTTGGATGGACTCCGACATTCCTTGCCGGGTCTCCCTCATACTTTTTCCCGTTTATATAATACTCGCTCGAACCGTAGAGCCATCTTCCGAATGCCGCCGCCGCCGTAATTACGCCCGGTCTCACGGACGGCATAATCCTTACCCTGTGGACAATTCCCTTAGGGTAAGTGGGCGATATTACTTTTATAGTATCTCCATCGGACAAGCCGAACTTTTTGGCATCCACTTCTCCTATCTCCCAAAAGGCATCGGGCATTAATTCCTGAAGCCACGGGTCGGACATGGTTCTGGACTTAGAGTGAATCGGCTGTTTATGGGTAGAAACCATTAACGGATAATCTTTCCTTGAATATATCTTATCGAGATCCTCTCCCTTCATATTTCTGTGAGGCAACAATACCGTGGTTCCGCTGAATCTTTCACCGGAAATAGCGTTATGCGTCACGGCTACCTCTTCGTTATACAAATTAACCGGGGTATCTGGCGACCATAGATGCGTCACCCATTTCGGTTTTCCCCACGGAAGATAGCCGATATCGTAATCCTCGAACCGCCCTCCTCTAGAAACAACATAGGCAACCTTTTTCCATTCGTTTGGCTTAAGCGCCTTGCCATGCTTTTTCATGTAATTCTTTACGGATCCAATCTCAAAAGTATTGGCATCGGGAACCGGTCCGGAATGTACAAATCTCTTTCCTTTTCTTTTCAGGAAAGTATGGCTGTCGTATGCTATGTTTGCCAACATCTTAAGGTAATAATCCTCTCTCTCGTCAAGGCTTCCGCCTTCTAAAAACGCATTTTTGCCAAATCCGGGAAGACCGACGGCTTTAGCTACGTCTATAAGAAAATTCTCCATGCAAATCGGTTTACCGTCAAGCGTCTTTTCGGTCATAGGCTCTATAACAGGCTGTCTTATTGAAGTCCTTGCGGTAGGATACGTCGGAAGATTGCCAAGGAATCCCCACCCCTCTAAGTAAGTTACGTCTGGAACTATATAATCGGCATACGCCGAGCTTTCGGAAATCATTGTATCGGATGCTATAAACAAAGGAACCTTTTGCGTATCCTGCACCATTTTCATCCACGGCATCGATTCGTCGTCAGCTCCTCCCATGGCAGGCATAGACCATGCGGGGTTTGCCATGTGCTGAAAGAGTATTTTCACCGGATAAGGATACTGAAAGTATGTTCCGCCCCATATTTCCTGCCACATTCCGAAACTAAAAGGAAACCACGGCCTTTTTGCAGGATAAGGCGATTCGCCCCTTGCAATCTTTTCCCTGTATTCCGAGGTATCTTCATAAAAAGATCCTTCCCTCGAAATCTTAACGCCTTTTGCGGGAACAAAATCCGGCCATTTGCCGAGATTATAAGGAAAGCCTTCGCCGCCCATTATATTTGCACTCCCGCCGCCGTTAATATAACCTCCCTGCCAGTTTATGTTTCCGACCATTACGTTCAAAAACTGTATTGCCCTGCCGTTATAAAATCCGTTGGTATGTTTTACCGGCCCTCTGTAATAATCGGCCACGGCTTTTTTCCCGTGAGAAGTGAAATCTTTTGCAAGTTCGGGTATCACCCTTGAAGCAAGCCCCGCTTCCTTCGCATATTCTTCTATAGTATGCTTTTTAAGCTCGCTCCACAACATCTGCATGCTCGTCATACAGTTAACGCCGTTCACGTTAACGGGGGTTAAAGATAAAAATCCGGCAGGCCATAATTCCCCTTTTGCGGCATCAGACGTTAAAACAGGTTTTCCGGTTGCTTTGTTTATCGCGTAAAACGATTTGCCGCTCTTTAAGAATTTAGCGAAATCAGGACTGCTTTCATCCGCGACTACAAGATACGAAGCATTTGAAAAATTAGGCTCGCCGTTGGCTTTTGCGGAACCGTGGTTCAAATTGGTAAGGAAATTTTCGTCGTATCTTTTGTTTTCTATTATCCACCTTAGCATGCCCATAGCTAAAGCTCCGTCGCCTCCAGGTTTAATCGGTATATATTTATCGGCATGGGCTACCTGATTGCCTGCCCTTACGTCTATTACGACTATTTTTAATTTACCCGAAGAAGTAGCGGCCACGGACCTTCTCGCTAATGTCTGCATAGGGAAATTAGCTTCCAGATAATTAGCTCCGAATGCCAAAATATATTCGGAATTGGGAAAATCCGGCTTCAGCATATTCGTTCCCGGAAAAGTCCTGAATGTAGAAACATGATGCGAAAGCTCGCAAACTGAGACATGCGATATGGCGTTTACCGACCCGAGCGCGTTTGCAAACCTGTTTATGAAATTAGCCTGCCCGCCTTCGGACCTGCCCCAGTAAGCGACGAACTGGTTAGTCTTAGATCCGAAATCCGGATATTTTGGGTTTGCAGGAATAAACCTGTTCCTGCCGCCGTTCCAGAGATGTTTAAATCCTTCCACAAATCTTTTTTCCTCTCCGGGAATATCCTTAAACAGGTATCCGCCGTCAGTCACCTCTTTTATCAACTGTTCATAGGAAATCACCTTGAATTTTTTGGAACCCCTCGCCCCGACCCTTTTAAGCGGAGTATATATCCTGTAAGGATCGTAAACGGTCTGCCTTCCCGCGGCGCCCCTTGCACATACGGAATGCGCCCCATCCAAGAAAGGCTGTTCGTCGGGCGAATAATACGACCCGGTATAAGTTATAGACTTCTTTACCGGAGTAGAATAGGCTATATTCGGCTCGGTACTCTGTATATCGTAAGGATTTCCGAATATCGGCAGTATAGTTCCGTTGAACTTCCTGACCATTATTCCGCAGTCGCTGTGACACTGCTTGCACGTGGAATATACGACGTCTTCGCCGGGCCACGTTTCGGGTCTTGCCGGAAAGGCGTATACCCCTTCGTAGTGAAATATACCCCCCGCCCACTGGGTCAACCCTGCGGCGGCGGCGGCGGCCGAAACCCCAAATGTCGTATATTTTAAAAAATCCCTTCTATTCATTGCCATTATAAAACCTCCTTAATTTTTATCTCTTATTATTTTATCTCTTATTATTTCCGTCCGTCTTCGCCTGCATCCCAGTCGAATTTGTATTTAGCCTTAGGCGGAACGCTTAATTCCTCCGGGTCGTGCTCCCATCCCAGAAAATAACCTAAAACAAATATGATAACCAAACCTAATCCGAACAAGCCTATGCCGGTTAAATACCCATCGAAAGTCCAGAAAGGTATCCTCAGGTTTACGAGCCCCTGCCCTATCCTGGTGGGCAGCTGTCCGCCTATAACCGTATTGAACCTCATTTCGAAGACGCTTACCGTAACTATAAAGTCCAGCAATATAGTCCAGAACAAAGAGCTTCTTACCTTTTTAAACATAAGAAATAAAAATGCCGGCACCACAAGTCCTCCCCCTATCTGTAAAATATGATAGTTGAACCAGAGAGGGCCGTGCGCCGCATAAGAATAAACCGCATGCCAGTTATCGTAAACTTCTTTTGAGTTATATCCCCTGACCGAATAGAGCCACTCCACCAGGTCGAAAAAAAGGTCTGCAAATATCGCATAAACTAAACTCATATTAAGAACATCCAGGGTATCCGGCTTCACCTTGTTTTTATTGGAAAACAACGGGAAACCCACGCCGTACAATAATCCTACAAAAGCTATGCCTGAAACAACCGCGGAAGCTATAAACATCGGAGGTATTACCGGATCAGACCATAGCGCCCTTGCCTTTATTGCTCCGAATAAAAATCCTACATAACCGTGAAATAAAATAGAAAGAATAATTCCGAGAATCGATATTATCCAGAGAGCTTTATGGTCCCTGGCGATACTTTTAGGAGATAAATCCGTACTGTTCAACGTCATAATGCGGGCTATCTTGCCCTTTATCCCTTTGTCTTCGGCCGCTCTTTTAATATTGCTTTCCCTGAAAAGGTAGTAGAGTTCGAAAACAAAAGTTATGGCAAATATCGTCCACAAAATAATGAACATCCCCAGGGGCGAATAAGGAAAATGATCCCTCAGGTACAATTCCCATATCGCTCTGGACGGCTGGAGCGCATCTGCTAAAGGCGCTATCGCCGCAATCAAAAGCATTGCAAAACTTGCTATCAAAGAAAGCTGTGAAACCGGTTTAAGCTTTTCTACATGAAAAAGATGATATAAAGCCCCGACTACGAAAGAGCCTGCCAATAGTCCGGAAAGAAACGGATATATTACTATGGGCAGCCCCCAGTAAATATTTTCTAAAGAACCGTAAGAACCGTTAATCGCCAACATAATATTTTGCTCCTTAATAAAATAAATTTAAAATTAACCTGCATAAGGGTGTTCCCTTTCCTCTATGAAGGGCAACACCGGCGTTCCGCCGAGTTTAGAATACGCGGAAGCGTTTAAAGACATCGCATAAGTATAGACCATTTTTACTTCCTCGGGGTCGGTAGAATAAGTCAAATCCCCGTCTAAACCGATATAATAAACCTGCGGGTCCGTTCCTGCAGAAATCTTAAGCCTGGAAGTTTTATGCGTAGCTATTAATTTAGAAACTTCGCTCTGCGGGTCGTTGGAATCACCGAAAGAAATAGCCCTACCTACGCATGTGGTAACGCAAACCGGCAGAAGCGGAACATAAGACTTTTCGTGCGAAACCGCCGCCCTGCCTGCACACATGGTGCATTTATCGGCCGTATGCTGAACCGGATTGGCGAATCTCATGCCGTATGGACAAGCCTGAACGCAGGTAAGACAGCCTATGCATACGTCGTAATTGATAAGAACCTGGCCGGTCTGGAGCTTATACGTGGCTTTAACCGGACAGACCTCGACGCAAGGCGGATGGTCGCAGTGGTTGCACATTCGGGGAAGAAAAATTCTTTTGACGTTCGGCGTGTAATTTCCTTCCTCAGTAACGACTATACCGTTCTCGTCGGGAATCATATGGCCTTTCTCCATAACGTCCACAACTCTTCTGGTAACGCCGAGGGGGACGGAGTTTTCGCTCTTGCATCCGACGACGCATGCCTGGCATCCTACGCATTTATTGACGTCTATTACAAAAACAAAATGGTGTATCTTAGGCCTTATCTCCTTTATTTCGTAAAACTTGTCGTGATACTCCTTGGCATGCAGCGGGTTCTGAATAGTACCCTGCCAATGCTCCCATCCGTCTTCCACGGATTGCGACGGATTAAGCCAGTTCATCCATCTGTGATTTTTTAAAGGGCCTGTAGGAACGCCGGTACCTTTTTCCGGAACGTCTGAAGACTTTTTCAAAGCCTTTCGTTTTAATGGGGCGGCCAGAATTTTCTTAGGCAGAGAAAAGATGGAAGCACCGATGCCGGTAGCCGCCAATCCGCCTAAACCCATTATTTTTAAAAATTTTCTTCTTGAATCTTTTTTCATCAACCTGCCTCCTTCTTATTAATTAAAATCAGGAACTTTGAATATTCCCGAAGGGCTTGGAACCGCGATCCTGCCGAGTTCTTTCCCCGTATATACGCTAAAAATGTTTACCGAATTGCCGAAATAGTCTGATGCGTAAATGCGCCTGGAGTTTTCCGAAAAACTCATAAACATAACCCTTTTCCCCGCCTTTATGTTTTTCATAACTTTCATGTCCCTTGCATCTATGAGCGTCAGATAATCATGCTTGCTTCCGCTGTAATTTACCGCGATGACCTTATAATCGGGCGAAAACATTATAAATATCGGATAGCCGATAAGTTTAACCGAACCCGTTTCTTTTTCAGTTTTTAAATTAATTACGACTATTTTCTTTTCTCCCGCCGCCGGAATATATGCTCTTCCGTTATGCACGGAATAAATTCCGTAATGGGGTATCTGATGTGGAAAACTTTCTTTTCTTCCGTAATTTACGATATGGTATTTTAAGGTTTTAAGATTTAACACCCCGAATTTTTCGCCCGTAAGAAAAGCAGCTATATAATCGCGCCCGGACATAAGGGCGTCTATAGGCAAACTGCCTATGTTTTTTATTTTCTTAATAACCCTAAAGCCCTTGGAAATATCGCAAACCCATATCTCATCCTTATCCATAAGCTCGAATATAAGATAATTTTTGAAAAATTCCACACCTATGTTCCTCGAACCGGTATATATAGTCTTTAATATCTTTAGGTTCTTATTGAGGACAACGACATTTTTAGGTTCATAACTTGCAATCGCTATCAAACTTTTAGATAAACAAAAATCTACGGTATTGTTCGACACCTCTTTCTGCTTTATTATTATATTTGTTTTAGCATCTATTTTAGAAAGACGCCCGTTCCTGCTTAACGCATAACCGTAACGCTTCCCGAAATAAACAATGACGTGCGTTCCGTTTCCTATATCTTTTATACTGCCCGCCAGTTTTCCGTGCGATATAACGGCAAGAGAGCCGCCCGCCCTTTCCGTAACGTAATATTTATCGGCAAAAACAGGTTTATATAAAATAAATACGCCGGCCAATGCAATAAATATTACATAAAGCAGGCAGGATCTTCCTGAAAGTAGTCCCCGTAAATAGCATGGGACCTTGCCCTCGATCCTCCGTTGCATATTTCTAAATAACGGCATTTTTCACACCTCCCTTTTAATTTTCTTGGGGTTCGTCTTAGTTCGGAAAATAATCTATCGCCGTTTATTATGTTGAAAAAATCTTCTTCCTTGATATTTCCCGCCCTGTAGTTAAAAAACGGATCGGGCTTAACAAATCCTGAATAATCTATATTTATTATTCTTTTACCGGATTGATTTCCTCCCCAGTTTAATATTCTTTCTTCCATATTTTCATAAAACTCGGGATAATGTTTTTTAAACATTTCGAGCAGTATAATTGCGTCGGGTTCGTTGTTTCCTGTAACTATATCTACCGGAATGCCGTTCTTTACAAAATCAAAAGCCGTTTCTATAATATGGGACGAAATTTTTCTATGGGCGGTCTTTTCGATTTCCGATACAGAACTCCCTCTTCCGGCGTAGACAAGATGCGATATATATAACTTTTTTACGCCTTCCTTTACGGCCAGTTTAAATATAAAAGGAATGTCCCTGTAATTATGCACGGTAAGCGATGTCCTTAAACCCGCGTTAATACCTTTATCTTTAAGCAGCCTGAGAGCTCTAAGCGAAGATTTATATGCTCCGCGGCGTTTTCTGAACATATCGTGCGTTTCTTCCTCACCGTCTATGCTTACGCCGACATAATCGAACATTGATTTTATGCGGTCTATATTGCCTTCATCTATCATCGTTCCGTTAGTGGACAAGTGCGTTACAAAACCATTATCTTTAAGAATTTTTGCAATATCGAAAACATAAGGGGACATAAGCGGCTCGCCGCCCGAAATTATGACCGCCCTGATATTAGCCTTATTTAAAGAATCTACCGTGGATAAAACAAGCTCAGGCGTTATCGTTTCGTTCCTGTTTCCTCTGCCGGACGAAGAGTAGCAATGCTCGCATGAAAGGTTGCAGGCGCCGGTTATATTCCATATCAGAAGGCTGCCGGCTCCGTTATGATGACTGACGGCGCTCTGCAAACCCGGATTCAACGATTTTTTAATATAATCGCTTATCCTCAGCATCAGTTTCCGTTCCTCCAGAAATTCCTGTTTCCCGCATCGCGTATGAAAGCCGTAAGGGCTTTAAATTCCTGTTTGGTTAATTTTAACGGCGGCATTGCATTATATTTATAACCGAGGAGAACGGATGTCCTGCCGGGATCGGATATCTGAGCTTCTATGGCGGCATCGGTTAAATGTTTTGCAATATGCGAAAATGAAGGGCCTATGGCCTGCAATGTCGGGTTGTGGCACCCCCAGCAGTAGGTAAAATAAACCTCCTCTCCGAGAAGAGCGGCATCGTTCATTCTTTGATAATTTACATAATTATATTTTCCTATTACATCGTCGACTGGTATGTTCTTAATTACCCTTAAAGAGACCGCATTCATAACGGCAAGCTCTCCGTTCGTACCGTAGTCGCTAATATATGCAAGCCTTTCGTTTCCCGAAAACTGGGTATGTATAATTAATCCGCCCTTTTTTACGGGAATCTTTTCAACTTTAAAATTATGCTTATTTATCAAAACTAAATCGCCAGAACTATTATCGACCCATAGATATTTGGTATAAGGATTGGTTTTCGCAAAAAACCCGGGGCCTCCGGTATATATATTTTTTATAAATTTCCAGTCATACATGCGCCATACGGAAACATAAGGCTTCGTCAGGTTGGTCATGGCAAAATAGAACTTGCCTTTGTCGAACCATGATGCCGCCCCTGCGGGATGCGGTATTCCATAGGAAGAATGGACATAAACTATCCTTTTCTTCTTCAGACTGAATACGTTCAGTCTTCCGACTTTAAAAGAACCTCCTACGGCGTATTCGTCTAAAGGATCTACGAAAAAATCCTGAAATGGAACGGGGATTTTATAATAAGATACGTTTAACGTACGGGTGTTCAGTATGCCTATAACGGACTTATGCATAAATGAAAATACAGCCATGTTGTTTCTGAACAATCCGTATATTACGCTTATCCTGTGCTTCAACGGTATTATTTTCACAGGTTCCAGGTTTTTTGCGTTTAATGCTACGATAGATTCTGGAAGCCAGCAGGCGGCTAAGACGTACCTGCCGCCTTCGGAAAGGGATATATTTCTTAAATAACGGCATGCCCTGACTTTATAGGACAATTTTTTTGTATAGAAATCGTACTTGCCGACATAGCCTGTAGTCGAAGGAAGATATAGATATCTTCCCGACGGAGAATATTTTAAGCCTCCGTGAATATTGCCGAAACTAAACTTGTTTAATATCTTAGTTCCTTTCATTACCCAGACCTTTCCCGTTCCGCCTTCGACGACCGCCATAAGGTCCTTTACGTTCACCGGTTTGGCATTGGACATTTTCGTATTTTCGTATTTTATAAGGCTGGTTTTAATATTTTCCTTAGTCCATAAAAATTTTTCAGAGGGAGATTTCAGATAAATTATTAAATCCGATAAATCTTCAGCCGATAATCTCTTAAAAGCCGGCATAGGCACGGGGAACAGACCTTTTGTTATAATAACTTTAAGTTTATCGTAAGAAAGCCTTCCTATAAACTGTGGAATAAGCGGAAGGGCTGACCTGCCCGACCTGTGGACTCCGTGGCAGGCGAAACAGCCGTACCGCATATATACCTTGCGTCCCGATGTCTGTTTATGCAAATGCTTACGTTCTTTTTTATTTTGAGCGTTTACCGGAAAAGATAGATATAATATTAAACAAACAGTAAGCAATGCCGCTATCGTATTTTTAAAAAGTTTCACGGGGATATCCTTTTAATAACATCTGTAATTTTAAATTGATTTTAAGTTTATTATAGCGTTAAAAGGTTTTAAATAGGATAAAAACTGATTTTTGTAAGATAAACTTAGAAATAAAATGTAGGGAAAAACACACTGTCTGCAGGCTAACAATTTTAATCGTTTATTATTAATCATTTATTATTATTATTTGTTTATTTTATTATTTATATATATTTATATATGATGTTCCTTCCGGTATTTTGAACTTAAATAGTTCAAAATATCCTTTATTTGATTCGAGGTTAATTGATGCAGGAAAAATTTCTTATTCATATTTACCGCCGCCCACCACCAGCCTATATTTCCTCTGCCCATAAAAGCCGAAAAATTAAATGCCGGGCCGTAGTTGGTGTTGTTTGCCGTACCGAAAACGCCGTTCATAGTATGACATCCAAGGCAAGTCATTTCAGTTAACTTAAGCGGCGCGCTTTCGCTTTCGTATAAGGGTGGCTTTTTGTTTAATTTCTGTTCCATATATCTTTCGACTTTCGAAATATCGGATGGGGATAATGGAGCGGCAAGCATATCGTTATTCATATAATAAACAATTACATGAATCCCGTATGGATTAAGGGTGATGCCGACGGTCGATAGGTCCGGCCCTATGGTTATTCCCGCTCCGGTAACCGTATGGCATCCGAGGCATCCCGCAGAGGTCATTATTGCAAGTCCGTTATTTTTTTTGACGGCTTTAGTTTTTTTGACGGCTTTAGTTTTAGATGCTCCTTTTAAAGAATCGAGATAGTTTGAAACTGCCGAAATATCGGACTGGGATAAAGGAGCGGCAAGTATAGCGGCGCTCATATAGTTTACGGCAGTTTTAATTCCCTTAGCGCTCAGAGTACTGCCGATTTTATAAAGATTGGGGCCTATGCCCGTTCCCGCTTTAGTGTCTGCATGGCAGCCCAAACAGCCTGAAGACTGTATTATGTTTGCCGGGGAGGTTCTATCGATGACGGAATGGACGGCGGCGGTCGACGATTTCAGATAGCTTGCGACGGCTGAAATTTGAGGCGGGGTCAGAGAAGCATAACCGCTGCTGACCATCAAACCGAGAGCGCCTTTGATGCCGTCTAAGCTAAGAGTACTGCCGATAGCCGACAGATTGGGCCCCATTGTTCCTCCGCCGCCGTTGATAATATGGCATCCAGTACACCCTGCGGACTGGATTATTGCAAGTCCGGGAGATATTGCCGCGGCAGGAGGAGAAACAGCGGCGGCATGGCTAAAAACCGGTAAAAAAATAACCCCCGAATAAATAAGAAAAGCTGTCAAAATAATCGATATGCGTCTTTTTTTTGTTTTTTCCATTTTTAATCCCTTCCTAAAAATTTAATTTGCAGCGGGCGGCAGAACCTGGCATAGATAAGAATTAAAATATTAAAACATAAATGCAAGCCCTGTTTGAAAGGTGTCGTCCTGAACCTGATTTGTAAACACATAATTAAAATATAAATGGGCATTGTACGATAAATTGTATTCGGCCTGCAAGGTTAGCGCATTTTTTATGCCGCTGTTGGTACAGCCGTCTGCGCCGAGATATGTCCCAGCCTCGTAAAGGTTCTGTCCGCTGCAGGAAGAAATGTCGGCGACTGTAGAAGGAGGCAGGGAATTTGCATTTATATAATTATACGCTTCCTGTGCATCTTCATGAATCCATAAATATGTCGCAAAAGCAGCTGAAAACATCAGTCCTTTATCCGGAATTAAATAATTTGCGTAAACTTCAAAAGTATTATAGCCGTTGGATTTTACATTCTCGATATTTCCATTTGAATTATAATATTGAATACCGTCCGGTCCATAAGGCTCTAAATCTCTTTGCTGCATCCATGTAATGCCTAATTCATAAGTTTCGCCGGCAAGGTCGGCGTCAAAGCCGTTTACGAGAATATCGTCGTTCCAGACGACGTTTGTAGAAGATGAGGTAGAAGGAAAAGCGAGCGGTTCGGCAATGGTTGCTCCGTAATATCCGAATTCAAGCTGTCCCATAGGGACAGGTAAGTATTCTTTCAGCTGATAAGAATATTCCGTAGCATTAGGCGTAGCCGAACGAGCTGCGTCTCTTGTCGCCGTTACTTTATACCATAAATGATAACCGGGCGTTCCGTAAAGCGCAATGCCCGGATTTCTTGAATCGATTAAATAACCGATATTATCCATTCCGTACCAGTCTTTCCAATCGGCTTCCTTATCGTAACCTACCGTTAAACTCTGGGCAAAGCCGACGGCGCCTTCGTTGTTGATTATATAGAAAGGCATATATCTGTTAAAGTATGGACCCGACGTCATAACCTGTCCAAATTTAAGATTCAGCAAATGAGAAGGAACGCCGAAACCGCTTCCGAGCCCGTTAATCGATGCGACAGTCTGTTCCGGCTCTATGGGAAAACCAGGCATGCCGACCAATTGCACAAAAAATGAAATTGAATTTGCTAAGGGGGAATAAACATTAAATTCGCCGCCCGCATCTATAATAGAAACGGGCAAAAATTCATCCGTTTTTCCGTTCATCATTACGTAATTATCGGCGGATGCATTTTCATTCGTTAAATGCTGGTAGGATATAATGCCTTCAATAGACAGGGGGGCGGGCAGCGGGTTCGGCAATGCAAGACCCTCCGTTATCCGTGTTGCGTCATCAAAATTTCCGACGGTGCCGGGAGGCCTGAAACCGTTTCTCCAGAAAGCCCTGCCGAATGGATTTAAATTGGGAAATGCCGTATGGCAAACCGCGCATGAAAAATGATACTTCTGCGAAAAAGCCGGAATTGCATTTGCTTTTTTAGGGATAACCGTAAAGGATCCTAAAAAAACAAATATTATCATCAAAAACACCGCAAGTTTCTTCCCCATAACTTTCCTCTGTAATATATATATTATTTTAAATTCTTTATTAACCCGTATAACGCCTATAACGCCAAAAGCTTTACCTATATATAGCCTATGTAATGGTGAAAAATAAATAGGAAATAAATAGGAAAGAGAAGTCCCCTTTCGTTAGAAAGGGGACTTCTTATAAGCAATAGAATTAAAAAGTAGTATTGATTTGGTCTACGATATTATTCAGCTGGGTTGTCGTCAATGGAGTTTCAAAATAAGTACTATTCATATCGCTTGCAGTGCCGTCGCCTATAGGCGCTATATTGTAAAAATTAGGTCCTGGGCTGGCGCTGAAAGTGGTCGTCGCACCGTTATAACCGGGCCCGGAATGGCACAACAGGCATGTTTCTTGTAATTGAACCATAGTCGAAGAGGCGCCCTCATATAAAGGCTTGCCGTAAGTAGTATATCCCGTTGTAACCGGACCCTGAAGGGTTCCAAGATAACTTTCTATCGTCGAAATATCGGCGCTTGACAATTCCGAGGCAACTCCGGAAGACATTATATTGCTAACCATATAATTAACGCCTATACCGATTCCCTTGGGGTCAATCGTGCTGCCGATAGTCGAAAGGTCGGGGCCTACGCCGCCCGCGATACTAAACCCTGCCATAGTTGCGCCGTTGTTGGTATGACAGCCGAAGCATCCCGCGGACTGCATTATGGTACCGCCGTCTGTCGTAGTAAGAGCCGGCGTTCCGCCGGAAGTCAGCGTTCCCAGATAAGTCACGATGCTTGCAACCTCGCTTGAAGTCAACGTAGAGCTAAGTTCTGAAGCAAGCTGGGTATTCATAACGTTTACCGCAAGCGTTAGTCCGGTAGAGCTAAGTTCGCTGCCGATGTTCGAGAGGTCGGGCGCTATATAATCCACGCTTAACGGGTTATTGAATGGAGCTCCCGGTCCGTATGTAACTCCCGACACAGTAATCGTATGGCACTGCAAACATCCGGCGGTAGACATCACGGTAAGGCCAGTGGGACTGCTTGTGGGAGAGTTGCCTCCCGAACCGACTGTTCCCTGAAAGCTTGTTTCAGTGCTAGATATAAGGGCTACGGGCGGCTGTTCTACCGTAGCCGGCACAAACGCCGATGGAAACGTAAACGTAAAATCGGGACTTGACGGCAGTAAACTATGCAAATTATTCTGCATGGTAAGTAATGCCCCGCTGTCGGTCCCATTAGTCATATTGCTGTAATAGGTTGTTAATGTGGCCGCTATGTTCCCTAATATTCCCGGAACGGTAGTCGGCGCCGTTGAAGCCGTGGCGGTGGTAACGTCGGATTCCAAAGAAGTGCAGGCTGCCGTGCTTGCTAACGACGTATAAGGCGACGTGGATGCATCGATGCAGGCCGCAAGGTCGTCGGCCATTGTCACGAGATACGGTTCGATAGCCGATAAAGGACTGGTGCTGGAGAGAACGGCGGGCGTCGCCGAGGTTGGATCGGCCATCAGCCCTTCGATATAAGACGCCGTTGCGCCGAGATTATTTTCTTGCCCGTAGTTGAATGCTTCCTGCGTAACGAACGTGGAATATTCGTTTATCGTGATGCCTCCCGAAGGGATATTGGACGGAACGATAGCCTGAAGCTCTATGTCGCCCTCCGTAGCCTGCAAATAATAAGTGGTATCGGCCGACGACGGGTTATAGACGATAGTAAAACCGCCGCTGCTGTTGGTCGAAACAGGCGTGCTAATAGGGGTGCAGCTCGACTCCGTCTGGGCGGTGCAGCCGTAAAGCTGGACGGTAGCGCCGGCGATAGCCGTAAGACCGCCCTTTACTTGTCCCGTTATCGTGCTGGCCGGCGAAGACGAAGAACCTAACGCCGTTCCGCCTGACGAACTGCCGGCTCCGCCGCCGCATCCCGACAATACGATACTTCCCGAAAAAATAAAAATACTTAAAATAAGAATTAAAAAGCCGTTTTTAGTTTTCATGATTTTCTAACTTCTCCTAAATTGAGATTTAATTTGATTTAAAAAAATATTTCTTGCTGACCATAATTTAAAATTATTATCATATTATCATCACCTCCTGCTTTATATTTAGATTATATCATAAATGCAAAAAAAAACAAGAAAGTTTTTCCTATGAAAAAATTTTTTAAGGGTTTGCTGTTTTAACAAGCTCTGTTACTGTATTGCTATTTTCATTTGCAACCCATACGTTGCCGTCGGGCGCAACGGCGATACCCGCAGGACCGCTGCCTACGGTATAAGTGCCTAATATAGAACCTGACGGGCTTAGTTCGGTTACGGTATTGCCTATAACATTGCCCATACCCCAGTTTGAAATCCATATATTGCCGTTAGAAGGATTAACGGCTATTCCGTCAGGGTTAGGTTCCGAACCGCTTCCGGCGGCATAAACGCCTATTACGGCGCCTTGAGAAGACAAATCCGTTACGGTGTTATCGTAAAAATTTGCAACCCATACGTTGCCGTCGGGCGCAACGGCGATACCCGCAGGACCGCTGCCTCCGGTAATATAAGTGCCTAATGTAACGCCTTGGGGAGACAGTTCGGTTACGGAACTATCGTTTACTCCTGCCGGGGTATTAGTACCCCGATTTGCAACCCATACGTTGCCGTCGGGCGAAATCGCAACTGCTTTAGAACCGTACCCTGCAGTATTATATGCGTATTTGATATATCCTAATATATTTCCCGACGGGCTTAGTTCGGTTACGGAACTATAGCCTATTATACTACTGCCGATATCTGCAACCCATACGTTGCCGTCGGGCGCAACGGCGATACCCGCAGGACCGCTGCCTACGGTAATATAAGTGCCTAATGTAACGCCTTGGGAAGACAGTTCGGTTACATAACTGCTTGTGGTGCTATTACTGCCGATATCTGCAACCCATACGTTGCCGTCGGGCGCAACGGCGATACCCGCAGGGCCGCTGCCTACGGTATAAGTGCCTAATGTAACGCCTTGGGAAGACAGTTCGGTTACGGTGTTATCGTAAAAATTCGTAACCCATACGTTGCCGTCGGGCGCAACGGCGATACCCGTAGGACCGTTGCCTACGGTATAAGTATAAGCTTTATACGAGGATAACGAACCGGCGGGGATTGTTCTAACGCCGTTGCCGCAACCCGATAAAGTTATGCTTGCCGAAAATACAAACAAACTTATTATAAATATAAAAAATATATTCTTCATATTAAAAACTATTATTAATTTGATTTATAATTTGATTCAGTTGGCTTGGCGTCAATTGATTTTCAAAATAAGTACTATTCATATCGCTTGCCGTTAAGCTGCCGATAGGCGCTATAGTGTAAAAATTAGGTCCTGGGCTGGCGCTGAAAGTGGTCGTCGCACCGTTATAACCGGGCCCGGAATGGCACAACAGGCATGTTTCTTGTAATTGAACCATAGTCGAAGAGGCGCCCTCATATAAAGGCTTGCCGTTAGTATATCCCGTTGTAGCCGGACCCTGAAGGGTTCCAAGATAACTTTCTATCGTCGAAAGATAGCTTGACAATGCCGTGTTAACTCCGGAAGACATTATATTGCTAGCCATATAATTAACGCCTATACCGATTCCATTGGAGTTAATCGTGCTGCCGATAGTCGAGAGGTCGGGGCCTACGCCGCCTTCGCCGTTTACGGTATGGCAGCCGAAGCATCCCGCGGACTGCATTATGGTTTCGCCGCTTGCGGTATTAACGGCAGGAGACGGAGCGGTCAACGTGGATAAATAATTTACGACGGTTGAAAGAGCCGAGGGAGATAAAGAAGCATAAAGTACATCGGAACTCATATAATTTACGGCAAGTTGAATTCCGTTACCGCTGAGCGTGCTGCCGATAGTCGAGAGGTCGGGGCCTACGCCGCCTTCGCCGTTTACGGTATGGCAGCCGAAGCATCCCGCGGACTGCATTATGGTTTCGCCGCTTGCGGTATTAACGGCAGGAGACGGAGCGGTCAACGTGGATAAATAATTTACGACGGTTGAAAGAGCCGAGGGAGATAAAGAAGCATAAAGTACATCGGAACTCATATAATTTACGGCAAGTTGAATTCCGTTACCGCTGAGCGTGCTGCCGATAGTCGA